>NZ_JADKYL010000012.1:0-162863 GCF_019633785.1 Bacteroides sp. FSHCM14E1 | reverse complement strand
TTAAAAGTGAATAAAATAGATCATGCTCAGCATGGCCTTCCCATTAAGAATGGACAGGCCGGCTATAGCAGGCTGTGAATACAGCTTTTATTTTGCGGTAAGTTTGTGTAAGTTAGATAGATAGAACAGCTCTTGTGTTTCAAAAGACGTTCGTTTTATGGAACACGATTTTTGCTTCCTACACAGAATGTAAGAGAGAGAGAGATAAAAGATTGATAATTAAAACAATGTGGAAATATTTGCACAGATGAAAAACACACCTTATCTTTGTTCCATAAAACGAACGTCTTTTGAAACACTCTATGATGGGTAATATGTTTGTTATTAATCTATTATAGACTTATTGTTTAGGTTTTCGGGGATTTTTTCTATTGATTTTATTTTTAATAGAAAAGGGACAAAGCCCCCCGACTTTGCCCCTTCCAATCTTTTTTCCCGTAACTAATACGAAGAAAACACCACTAATTAAAATTTATACCTTTGTGTGTCAGAAATTTCTTCCGGTGTCCCACCACAGGCGAGTGCCGCAATTATCGGCTCCACCCAAAGCATTTACCAGTTGAGTATATTGTTCCGGGTTTGTTGTTTTGATACCTACGAAGAAGTTCAGTCGGCGTGGCCCGATGCCGGTGTCTACTGTACCCTCACTCTGATTAACCAAAACAGGGAATAATTTCGGATAACCTGTACGACGTTGTTCTGCCCAAGCTTCTCCTCCTTCCGGATACATGGCCAGCCATTTTTGTGTAATGATACGTCCCAGTTTATCTTCATTGCTGGCAGCATCGTCCCATTTTGGGGTCAGCGTATTGACAGCTTTCACATTATTCTCCGCTTTGAAAGCATCTATGTAGTCTGCAGGTTTCTTCTCGCTTTCCAGGTAAGCTTCTGCTCCTGCAGCACCCCATTGGGTAAATGATGCTTTTACACCTTTTTCATAACAATCCTTGACGGACTCACTACTCCACCCCCTCAGAGCTGCTTCGGCACGCAGGAACCATATTTCGGCAGGAGTCATTAGTATGGCGTCGGTTTGCTGGGTGATAGTGCTTTTGGAATGTCCGTTGTAGTTCTGGTGATTGAAACCCGTTCCCTGGCGGATTCCTTTGTAAGTACCCTTGTAGTTAATAATACTTGTTGCGTCGGAGCCGGCTGCTTTATTAAAGTATTTTTCCAGACGGGGATCTTCATAGCCTACTAACAAGGACTCCATATTGGCGTTCATAAACACCTCGCCCCATCCAATATTGATTTCTCCGAAAGGGTTGGTATAGCCCGACGCTGTCGATACGGCTATCACCTCATCATTTCCTTCCAGCAATCCTTCTTTGTCTGTAAGGGATTTCTGCGCCTCTGCAACAGCCAGTTTAGAGTCCGCCATGGCGATGCGGACAGCCAGGCGCAAACGGAGAGAGTTCGCGAATCGGATCCACTCGCTGAAAGTGCGTTTTCCCTGGGGCATCAGGATATCGAACTTAGCAAAGCTCTCTATCTCCGGATTGGCTTTTTGATATTCACGTATCTTTGCGATACCTTCGTCCAGATCGTTGAAGAAAGCTTTGTAGGCTTCCGGTTGTGTATCGGGAGTAGAACCAGTTTTCGATCCGAATTGGGTGTAAACGATCGGACCATATAAGTCGGACAAACGGTGCATTAGCTCCACCTTCAATATCTTGGTGATGCCATAGAATCCTATATTGTCTTTTTCGTTGATTGTCTCAGATTTCTGGACTTCCGGCATGATGTATCCGTAGGTGTTATCCCATGTGGAACCGTTCCATCCGTCCATCATATAATAAGTGCTGTTGTTCTTCCCCTCGTTGAAGGGTTTGAAGTCATGCACGTATCCCGAGAATAAATCCGCTCCCAGATTTTGCATGGTCTGGAAAGGCCAGTTCTTACCGCTTCCCCAATCGTAATTGAAGTAGATTCCTTGCTGGATAATGCCCAGTGGAATACCATAATAGTTGAAATCCTGTTTCTTGCTATCGTTATCGAATCCCGCTTCGTTGGTATTGAATGATTCGAAAGAATCGGTACAGGCTGAAAATCCGATCAGTCCTCCTAAGAGTATACTTGCTATATATTTGATATTGTTTTTCATGATGAATCTCTTTTAGAATGTGAACTTAATATTGAAACCTAAGCTGCGGGTAGTCGGCATGCCGAATACGTCAATACCCTGATTATCGTTACCTGTTGAAAGAACAGCATCCGGATCGAACGGAGCTTTCTTGGAGATGAAGAACAGGTTGCGTGCTACGAATGACAACTGGACATCTTTGAAAGCACCGCCGGCTTTGGCCAACCAGCTTTGAGGAAGTGAGTAGCCTAATGAAAGTTCGCGGAGGCGGATGTTGGTAGCATCGTACATATAGTATTCCGTACATCCGTCACGTCCGCTGACTGCGGTATAAAACTTTTGCGGTTTCACTTGGGTTCCATCGACATTGACATAACCTGCATCACGGGCTTTTCCACTGTTCAGGCTGACACCTCTTTGGTCAAGTTCGGCCTGAGTCTGTGAAAGTACATCGCCACCGAAACGTCCGTCAATCAGGAAGTAGAGTGAGAAACCTTTGTAAGTGAAAGTATTGCTCCATCCCAACATAAAGTCCGGATTACAGTTTCCTACTTTTTCTGTATTGCCGCCACCGATAACGTTTGGAATCTTGTCACCGTCTGCGTCTGCAGTGAACACCACTTTGCCATTCTTGTCACGCTCGAATGCCTTGCCATAAATATCACCGAATGAACCACCCTCTACCAGGCGCATGGAGTAGGAGGAAGAGAAACTTTCGTCACCATAAACAAATGTTTTCAGGTCCGGATGAAGCTTGATAATCTTGTTTTTGTTGGTAGAGAAGTTAAATTGAGTCTTCCAACGGAAAGCGTCATTCATCACCGGAGTGGCTCCTAAAGTGATTTCTATACCTTCGTTCTGAATGTTACCGGCATTTACCATGTAGTATTTATACTCGGCACCTGCCGATGAAGGCAATGTAAATAACTGATTCTTGGTGTTGGTACGATAATAGGTGAAGTCAAAATCCAGTCGGTAGTTGAAGAATTTCCATTCGGTACCGATTTCATAGGAAGTACTCATCTCGGGTTTCAGATCATTGAAAGGAGCTTTAGAGTAAGTAACGATGGCACCACCTGCACCGATGATATCATTACTGCCCGGAATCGTGTTGCTGATGAACAACGGGAGATCGTTACCAACTTTGGACCATGAACCTCTGATCTTTCCGAAAGAAATCCATTCGGGGAGTTTCACTGTATTGTTCAGCACCCATGACAGACCTACCGAGGGGTAGAAGAAACTGCTATGTTTGGTATAGGCCAATGTAGACGACCAGTCGTTGCGTGCGGTGACATCCAGATACAGGCTTTCTTTCCAACCTAACTGGGCAGTGCCGAACAGAGACTGTAATACTCTTTTTTGATTGATTTGTTCGTCGATATAAGCAGCCTGTGTCATTTTGATATTGGCTACGGTGAAGACGTTGGGGTAGTACAGTGAAGCTGTTTTGGAGTCCAGTCTCAAAGAATTGACATTCGTACTGTTAATGCTGCCGCCGATTGCGCCATTCAATGAGAAGTCATTCCATTTTTTGTTTATCATAGCCATGACATCACCGTAATACAATGTTTCTGTATGGTTCAAGTCAATATAACGTCCGTTTTGTCCTGATAGGGCAGGAGCAGTAGAAGCGTACATACGTTGTTGATACTGATCGTGTGTGTAATCGGCAGTGCCACGAGCCTGGATATTCAGCCAGTCAGTGATTTTCACGTTGGCGGTCAGTGAAGCGATGGCGCGGGTACGTTTATCGTTGCTGTTGATGCGGTTGGTGATCCAGTAAGGATTCTGTTCCATATCCTGATAAGAAGTATACCAGTTCTGTACATTCATATTACGTGCCGGGTCAAACACTTCGAAGTTGTTTTTATATTCGGATAAGTCTTCACCTCTCGGGAAACCGTAGAGCCCCACCAGCGGATTCATATAATAACCACCGGAAGTCGGACGATTTTTGATTGTTTGTGTCATCAGGTTGACATTGGCGTCCAGCTTTAGATAGTCGTTAAAGAAATTGGCTGTTTCGCGGAAATTCAGATTGTGCTTCTGCATTTTGTTTTTCTCGACTATACCTTTGGCAGTGGTATTAGCATAAGAGAAGTAAGTTTGCATCTTTTCACTGCCGTTCATAAAGGATACGGAATTGATGGCTGTTACACCATTCTGGAAGAAATTATCTGCATTGTCATAATCTTTTAGAGTTGCCTTTTTCCCCCAACCGTTTTTTGCTTCGGGATCCATGGCATAACTGTTTTGGAATTCGGGCAGGCAGATGGCATGGTCTACAGTCAAGTTAGAAGAGAATGTGATTTTCTGGATACCGGCTTTACCCTTCTTGGTAGTAATCAGGATGACACCATTGGCAGCTTGTGAGCCGTAGAGGGCTGCTGCGGAAGCTCCTTTCAGGATACTCATGCTTTCGATATCATCCGGGTTCAGGTTGGAGATACCGTCACCGCCATCACGGTTACCTGCATCGGCAGTACCACCGATGGCTGTGGAAGCCTGTTCGTTGCTGCTATTCAGCATCGGTACACCGTCAATCACATAAAGGGGCTGGTTGTTTCCGCTGATAGAGCGGCTGCCACGAATAGACACTTTGGCTGAGCCGCCCAGTCCGGATGAACTTTTGGTGATTTGTACACCTGCTGTTTTACCGGCAAGGGCATTAATCATATTCGGATCTTTGGCGCGGGTCAGTTCGTCGCCACCTACTTGTTGGGTTGAGTAGGTCAAGGAGGCTTCTTTTTTCTTGATACCCATGGCGGTTACGACTACCTGTTCCAGTGCCATGGCTTCTTCCTGCATCTTTATGTTGAGATTTTGTTGTCCGTTTACCTGTATGTTTTGTGGATGATAACCGATATAGGTAATCGTAAGAATAGAGTTGCTGGGTACATTAAGGCTGAAGTTGCCTTCCATATTGGTGATGCAACCGTTTGTGGTACCTTTCTCCAATACATTGGCACCGATGATGGGATCGCCATTCTGGTCAGTAACTACTCCTTTTACGGTTACTCTGTCCTGCTGGGCTGTTGAGGCGTTATCGTTGTTTTTGGTCAGAACAATGTTGTGCCCTTCCATTACATATTTAATGTTGGTACCTTTAAATGCTTCGTCGAGAACTTCGGATACGGCTTTGTTGTCAGCCTGTACGTTTACTGTACGTCTGGTATCTACATTCTTTTTGTTATAGACAAACAGATATTCCGTCTGAGATTCAATCTTTGATAGTAATTCGCTTACTTTCAGACTTGAACGTGGTATGCTTATTTTAGCATTTTGAGAGTATCCATTCTCACTGTAAGCTTGGAATGCTACGAAAAAGAGAAGGAATAATGTGATCTTCATGGTTAACAATATTTGTTTTGAAACAAAATTTTTTGGGCATAAATGCCTTGGCAAAGAAATTTTTCTCATATCTTTGTAACGTGTTAAGTTAATAAATTGATTAAGGTCGATTTTTGACTGTTTCGAATCGGAAAGTATGGGGGTACTTTCCGATTCTCTTTTTTGAGAATAATGGACTTTCTTTTCTACTTTTTCATGCGTATCTGGTTTTTAATGGTTCGTACTAATTTAAGGTCTATATTGAGCTCTTTCCTTATTTCTATTCAATGATGATACTGTCTTTTTCTTCATTGATGCGGTATGTGAACTTATGATCTTTCTGAATGACTTTCAGAATATGCTCTATGCCATCCTGCTCTTTAAACTTACCTGTACAACGGTAGTTCAGTATTTTCAGATTTCTTACGCTTATGTTCACATTATAATATTTTTCCAGTTTGTTGAGCAGGCTGTTAAGCGGCGCATCATCAAAACAGTATAATCCTTCTTTCCATCTCAGATAATCGTACGAAGGTAAAGTAGTTTTCTTGTACTTTCCGTTGTATGATCCGAAGAACTCGTCTTTGGTCAGTCGGGTGATCACTTGATCACTTCCTACCGGATAGATGTCGACAATACCTTCAATCAAGGTCGTTTCAAATTCGTTACTGCCTTTGTAGGCGCAGACGTTGAAATGGGTTCCTACCACTTTTACCCGGTTTATTTCCGTGTTGACAAAAAATGGTATCTTTTTGTTTTTGGCTACTTCAAAATAAGCTTCTCCGTCCAGCTCTACGTTTCTTTCCTGGCGTCCGAAGTTGGATGCATAAGTCAAAGTAGACTTTGAGTTCAACCATACTTTTGTTCCATCTGCCAGTGTGATTTGTGCACGTTGTCCTGCTGGAACAGTTATGGTTTGCCGGTGAGCTGATTTTTCATATTGGTAATTCTTAAACAAGAACCCACAACTGACAGCTACGATGAGTACGGCAGCAACACGTGCACTCCACTTCAACATCGGGAGAATCCGGTTTTTTTTGTCTCTCCGGTTTATTTGTTTTTCATCCGTGAACAGAGCGATGTCATATAGCATCCGTTCTTTTTGAAATGCTTTCCGGTTTTCGGGAGATGCATCCACCCAGTTTAGAATTAGTTTTTCTTCTTCTTCGGAGGCAGTTCCTTTAAAATACTTGTATAGTAGTTCCTCTTCCATAAAATGTTTTTAGTTTATATATTGTCGGAGGCCTTATTTCCTCTTTCTGTATATATAACAGGATACTCCCGGACAACCCTAAAGGAAAATGAAGTTTTTTTTAGAAAAGTAGGGAAATAAGATAATCTTTGAGCTCAAGCCGCAATAATTTCAGTGCTTTAGTGATATGGAACTCTACACTCTTGATGGAAATACCGAGTTGTTCGGCTATCTTTTTATTGGGAGCATTGTGATAGCGGCTTAATATAAAGATGTGACGGCTTTGTTCCGGTAGCTGTTCAAGTGTTTTATATACAATGCGTTGTATTTCGGTGTTGAAGATCGATTCGGGTTCACAAGCTTCCAAAGTAGCAATGCGGAGGTCGAGTTCCCGCTGTTTGTGTGTGTTGATGGCTTCTTCGGCCCGCATACGTACCTGTTCGTGCTCAAGGTAGTTAAGAGATTTATTCTTGATGATAGTGAGCAATAATGCGTGGAGATTAGAATCTTTTTCCCATTTTTCACGGTTTTCCCACAGGCTGATCATTGCTTCCATCAGGATGTCTTCAGCTGCGGCTTTATTTCGGGTATATGAGTAAGCAAACGACAGAAACCTCTCCTGGTTTTCTTGGAAGAACCGACTGAATAGGTCCATGGTATGAAGACTGTTGTTGCTTGACATGAATAGATTTTAAAGGTTCGTTGGATTTTGTTATGACAAAGCAACATAAACTTTTTGGAATATCAAAATAAAAGAATGACTTTTATGCTGATTGCCGGTTAAAAAATAACCTGGCTATAAATAATAGCCAGGTTATCAATCTGTCAGTAAGGACAGGAATTATTTATTTTTTTTCCGGACGGGGTAACAAAACTTTTCTTGAAAGTTTGAACTTACCTGTCTTCGGGTCAATGTCGATCAATTTCACTTCGATCTCGTCACCTTCTTTGATGCCGGCTTCTTCTACAGTTTCAAGGCGTTTCCAGTCAATTTCTGAGATATGGAGTAGACCGTCTTTTCCCGGAAGGAATTCAACGAATGCACCATAAGGCATGATTGAGCGTACCTTACCTTTGTATACTTCACCTATTTCGGGAACGGCAACAATACCTTTGATCAGGCGGATTGCATCATCGATTGATTTCTTGTTGGTTCCGGAAATCTCAATGCGGCCCACGTTGTCGATCTCCTCGATAGTGATTGTAGCACCTGTTTCTTCCTGCATACCTTGAATGATTTTTCCACCCGGGCCGATTACAGCACCGATAAATTCTTTAGGAATAGTCATTGTTTCGATACGGGGAGCATGATCTTTCAGTTCGGTACGTGGTTCGGCAATTGTCTCCTGGATTTTACCAAGAATATGCATACGTCCTTCTTTTGCCTGGTTCAAAGCACGTTCCAGAATTTCATAAGACAGACCGTCTACTTTAATGTCCATCTGGGTAGCTGTAATACCGTCTTTGGTACCTGTTACTTTGAAGTCCATATCACCCAAGTGGTCTTCATCACCGAGGATGTCAGACAATACTGCATATTTTTCTTCGCCGGCGTTCTTAATCAATCCCATAGCGATGCCCGATACCGGTTTCTTAATCTTCACACCGGCATCCATCAGGGCCAGAGTTCCGGCGCATACAGTAGCCATGGATGAAGAACCGTTTGATTCAAGGATATCTGAAACAACACGTACTACATATGGGTAATCTTCCGGAATCATTCTCTTCAGTGCTCTGTGTGCCAGATTACCGTGCCCGATTTCACGACGGCCTACGCCACGTTGAGCTTTTGCTTCACCTGTTGAGAAAGGAGGGAAGTTATAGTGCAATAAGAAGCGTTCTTTTCCGTGAGCCAGAACGTCGTCAATGATTTTTTCATCCAGTTTGGTACCCAAAGTGACTGAAGTCAATGACTGAGTCTCACCACGGGTAAAGATGGCTGATCCGTGAGGTCCGGGTAGGTAGCCGACTTCACACCAGATAGGGCGAATTTCAGTAGTCTTACGTCCATCCAAACGTTTTCCTTCATCAAGGATACAACGACGCATGGCCTCTTTTTCTACGTCATGGTAATAACGATCAATCAGTGCACCTTTTTCTTCCAACTCTTCTTCGGAGAACTGAGCTTTGAATTCGTCACGGATAGCGTCGAAAGCATCCTGACGTTCATGTTTGTTTCTGTTTCCGGAAGCTGCGATGGCATACGATTTATCGTAGCAGGCATCGTGAACGGCTTTGCGGAGTTCTTCGTCGTTTTCTTCGTGACAATATTCACGTTTTACGGTTTTACCAACCATTTCAGTCAGTTCCATCTGTGCTTTGCAATGTACTTTGATAGCTTCGTGAGCTACTTTCATTGCTTCCAGCAATTCGGCTTCTGATACTTCGCTCATTTCACCTTCTACCATCATGATGTTTTCATAAGTAGCGGCAACCATGATGTCCATATCAGCTTTTTCAAGCTGGTCGAAAGTCGGGTTGATAACGAACTTGCCATCAATACGCGCAACACGTACTTCCGAAATAGGTCCGTTGAAAGGAATATCTGAAACAGCAAGTGCTGCTGAAGCTGCAAGTCCGGCCAATGCATCGGGCATATCAACACCGTCTGCTGAGAAAAGGATAATGTTTACGTAAACTTCTGCGTGGAAATTATCGGGGAATAAAGGACGGAGAGCACGGTCTACTAAGCGGCAGGTAAGAATCTCATAATCAGATGCTCTTCCTTCTCTTTTTGTAAAGCCACCGGGGAAGCGGCCGAATGCTGCAAATTTTTCTTTGTACTCTACCTGAAGCGGCATGAAATCTGTTCCGGGAACTGCATCTTTAGCGGCACAAACAGTAGCTAACAACATGGTGTTACCCATGCGAAGCATCACAGAGCCATCTGCCTGTTTTGCCAGCTTTCCCGTTTCGAGTGTGATGGTTCTGCCATCTCCCAACTCGATCGTCTTAACAATTGGGTTAATCATAAAAATTGTTTTATCTAATATCTTTCTTTCAAAATTCCCGCAAAGATATACATTTATTGCACTAATCTCGTGAAAATGAGATAAAAAGTTAGTGGGAATTTGATTTTTTTCAATTTTGGAGTGAAGAACATGGCAAAATGCTTTGACTAATCTTGAAAAGAAGTATATTTGCAGCTTGAAAAATAACACGCATATTATGAAAAAAGTAACGTTAGTAGCTCTTGTGGCTCTTGCTTTAAGTTCTTGTAATTCTGACCCTAAATTTAATGTGAAAGGAGATGTTTCGGGAGCAGATGGAAAAATGCTTTATCTGGAAGCTTCCGGACTTGAAGGAATTGTGCCTTTGGATTCTGTAAAATTGAAAGGAGACGGTTCATTCAGTTTTAAACAATTACGCCCTGAATCTCCTGAGTTTTATCGTTTACGGGTGGAAGATAAAGTGATTAATTTCTCGGTTGACTCTACAGAAACTGTCAGCATCAAAGCGCCTTATACAGACTTTTCGACTGCTTATACAGTAGAAGGCTCGGACAATTCTGCGAAAATTAAAGAACTGACTCTAAAACAGATCCGTTTACAGAAGAATGTGGATGCGTTGGTAAAAGCTGCGCAAGCCAATCAATTAGGTAACGATGTGTTTGAAGACAGCCTGGCTGTATTGTTGAAGAATTATAAGGATGATGTGAAAATCAATTATATTTTTGCCGCTCCCAATACAGCTTCTGCTTATTTTGCTTTGTTCCAGAAGCTAAATAATTATATGATTTTTGATCCTTTGAACAATAAAGACGATATTAAATGTTTTGGTGCCGTAGCCACAAGTCTGAACAATACTTATCCGCATGCGGTACGTTCGAAGAATCTCTATAATATAGTTATAAAAGGTATGAAGAATACTCGTACCCCCCAGCAAAAGACAATCGAGATACCGGAAGAAAAGATTGCTGAAACAGGTGTGATTGATATTGCTTTGAGAGATATGAAAGGTAATATCCGTAAACTCACTGATTTGAAGGGTAAAGTCGTTCTTCTTGACTTTACGGTCTACCAAAGTGCAGTTTCGGCTCCACATAACCTGATGCTGCGTGACTTGTATAATAAGTATGCGGGCCAGGGGCTGGAAATTTATCAGGTTTCATTGGACGCTGATGAACATTTCTGGAAAACTTCAGCCGATAATTTGCCTTGGGTATGTGTTCGCGATGAAAATGGAATTTACTCAACGAATGCAGCTTTATATGGCGTAAAGAATCTGCCGGCTCTATTCCTGATCAATCGTAACAATGAACTGAGAGCCCGTGGAGAGACGATAAAAGACTTGGAAGGAACTATCAAGTCTATGCTTTAAGTTGTTATAAATTAGAAGTTTTCGTTTAAATATGTTACATAGCATTACTTTTTGCTTGACGCATATCGTTTAAAAGGTTATCTTTGCGAAGAAATAATTGAAAAGAGGGTTCCAGCATGACTCATGTTGGAATTCTTTTTTGTTTTATATGACCGTTAAAAAATAAAAGGAGGAAAACATCATGGCTTATATGTCAGAAGAAGGTTACAAGAAATTGATGGCGGAACTTAAAGAACTGGAAACAGTGGAACGTCCCAAAATCTCTGCGGCAATAGCTGAGGCACGCGATAAAGGAGACTTATCGGAGAATGCCGAATACGATGCTGCAAAAGAGGCTCAGGGTATGCTTGAGATGAGAATCAACAAACTCAAAGCTGTAATAGCGGATGCTAAGATTATCGATGAATCGAAACTGAAAACAGATTCAGTGCAGATTCTGAATAAAGTAGAACTGAAGAATACCAAGAATGGTATGAAGATGACTTATACCATCGTTTCAGAAAGCGAGGCTAATCTGAAAGAAGGAAAGATTTCTGTTAGCACGCCGATTGCTCAGGGATTACTCGGCAAGAAGGTAGGTGATGTTGCTGAGATCCAGGTTCCACAAGGTAAAATCAGTCTTGAAGTAGTAAACATTTCGTTTTAACAAGAGGGCAGGTCCATGCTGGGGCTTGCCCTATTTTATATATATGGGATTATGGCAACAATATTCAGTAGAATCATAGCAGGTGAAATTCCATGCTATAAGGTAGCCGAAAACGAAAAGTTTTTTGCTTTCCTTGATATCAATCCGTTGGTGAAGGGACATACTTTGGTTGTGCCTAAACAGGAAGTTGATTATATCTTTGATTTGAGTGATGAGGATCTGGCTGCAATGCATGTCTTTGCCAAAAAAATAGCCCGTGCTATTGAGAAAGCCTTTCCTTGTAAAAAAGTGGGTGAAGCAGTGATCGGACTTGAGGTTCCACATGCTCATATTCATTTGATTCCTATTCAGAATGAATCGGATATGCTTTTTTCTAATCCGAAACTGAAGCTGGCAGATGAAGAGTTCGTCGCTATTGCTAAGACTATTAATTCTGCTTACGAAGCAGCCCAATAAAATTCTTCCTTCATAATATAGTAAAGGGACTGAACCTGGCGTTCAGTCCCTTTTTTTAGTTTTACGCAGAAATCAAATATAGTCTTCTCCTAATTTCATTTGTGCATCGTTTACATACTTGCGTATGGCATGTTCTTCGTCTTTTTTGCATATCAGCAATACATTGTCTGACTCGGCAACCAGAAATCCCTCTAATCCTTCTATTACAGCAAGCTTGCCTTTTGGCAATACAACGATATTGTCGTTACTGTTATAGATCATAGAATCGCATTTCAGAGTTACATTTCCTTGTTCATCTTTAGGCGATAAGTCGTACAATGATCCCCATGTTCCAAGGTCCGACCATCCGAAATCTCCTAAAGAAACATATACATTGTCGGCTTTTTCCATGATGCCAAAGTCTATTGAAACATTTGGGCATGCCGGGAAGTTTTCTTCGATGAAGGCTTTCTCTTCCGGTGTGCCATATACATCTTTTCCCGGAGCCAGTTTTGATGCTAATTCTGGAAGAAGAGCTTCTCCTGCTTTGATGATTGTATTGACGTTCCACATGAAAAGTCCGGAGTTCCAATAAAATTCTCCACTCTCGACAAAAACTTTAGCAAGCTCCAACTCGGGCTTTTCCGTGAATGTTTTTACTTTGTAGAAATTATCTCCTTCCTGTTCTGCTATCTGAATATATCCGTATCCTGCTTCCGGGCGATTAGGTTTTATCCCTAAGGTGAGGAGCTTGTCGTATTTTGAAACAAAGTCCAGACCTTTCTCTATGGCGGCTAAGAATTCTCCCTCTTTCAGAATCAGATGATCAGAAGGAGCAACTACGATATTGGCGTTCGGATTTAAAGAGCGTATATGGTAAGAGGCCCATGCGATGCAAGGAGCTGTATTTCTCCTTGCCGGCTCTAACAGAATCTGTTTGGGGTCTAATTCCGGAAGTTGTTCTTTTACCAAATCTGCATATATCGCATTTGTCACAATAAGTATGTTCTCCGTAGGAATAATTTTATTGAATCGATCGAAGGTTTGCTGCAGCAACGAACGACCTGTACCAAAGAAATCCAGAAACTGTTTAGGCATTGTCTTGCGGCTAAACGGCCAGAAACGACTGCCGATACCTCCGCCCATAATTACGCAATAATTATCTTTACTTGTCATGATATTGACTGTTTTAAATGTTTCTGCTAAAATACAGTTTATTCTCTGAAAACCGAAGCGTTTATGAGATGTTTTATTCTTTTTTTCTCCTTTTTTTTATAAAACTCTTGCAGGTTCAAAAAAAAGCCGTATCTTTGCACCGCATTTGAAACCAATGCCCAGATGGCGGAATCGGTAGACGCGCTGGTCTCAAACACCAGTGGATTCACTTCCATCCCGGTTCGACCCCGGGTCTGGGTACGAAAGATGAAGATAAACCCTTGTAAATACAAAGTTTACAAGGGTTTTCTATTTTTCTACTGAAACATTTAATCATTTTCTATGATCATATAAAACAACTTGTGCTGAAGAAATCTCTTACATATGGAATCATAGAGATTCCTTTGCTTAGTTTTCTTGGCGGAAAGCCAAATTTGACTTCATAGTGAGGATTGAAAAGATATAGTTGTTCATTCATAATCTGGTATCCGGCTTGTTTTGCGACATTTCTGAATATTTCAACGCTACATTTTGCCTGTTTGATATTTAGTAGTTCTTTTATCGTATCATCTTTTTCACCGCATAGTTTTAGTAGCCATCTGTACAAGAAACGAGGAAGGAGATGTATAAAAGGCAGATGTGAGATAATTTTTCCTTTTGCAATCTGTTGATGTCCTTCGCCACATCCTACTTCCAACACTTTATCGGGGAGATATCCTATCTTGCTTTTTATATATGGAATGTAATAGTTTCTACAGGTTTACGCTTGCTCATTAAAATAGTGTTTACGGTCAATATGTTGTTCTTGCACTTCTTTTTCTTCATCTTGGCGGGCAAGATATAAATCTTGGCGGCCAGGATGTGCATCTCGGGCGCTAAGATACACATCTTTGCACCTGAGATGAATTTTAACTGTTGAAAGAAGTAAGTTTTCTTTTATTGCTTTATCTTTTTAGAAAGAGCTATATTCTATTAAACAATTAGTTTTTAAACAGCCTTTTTAGTATTTGTTGCCTCTGTACATTCCATGAAGAGCCGGTGAAGAATTATTAAATAGGTTCTTTTAATGGTTCGGTTGAAGCGTTCATGCAATTAATTCTGCTCTAACTGGTTTTATTATATAAATAACTCATTCGGAAACTGATTTTAGCAAGTTTCGGGTTATTTTTCATTTGGAAACTTCGTACATTTGCTACGTACTCGAACAGAGTGAATGTGTCTGTGTTCCTTGTGCTTCGGATAATGACAGATAAATCAAAGAAACAAAAAGCTATTAATTTTCCAACGAAGAGAGAAATATGAAAAACGTTATTCAGATACAATACTACCAATCACCATGCGGGGAGCTGATATTAGGCTCTTACCAAGGAAAACTTTGCATGTGCGATTGGAACAGGGAAGGAAGGCGGGCATTAATTGACCGGAGAATGCAGAAACTGTTACATGCCGATTATGAAAAGAGTTTATCCGAAGTAATTGTACGAACAATAATTCAGTTGGATGAATATTTTGGCAGGAAAAGAACGGCTTTTGATATTCCGTTGTTCTTTGTCGGTACCGATTTTCAGAAGACTGTTTGGAAAGAGTTGTTGAATATCCCGTATGGGATGACATTATCTTATGGCGATTTATCGCGGAAATTAGGCAATCCCAAAGCTATTCGCGCTGTGGCTGCCGCCAATGGGGCGAATCCCATTTCAATACTTGTTCCTTGTCATCGCGTGATTGGCAGTGACCGTAAATTAGTAGGGTATGGTGGTGGAATTCCTGCAAAGAAGATATTACTTGAACTTGAACTTTCTGACAAAGTGTTTTTTTGAATATAGATGAAGTCACAGCAGGAACTGAATTATAATCGGATTGCAGATGCTATCCGCTTTATTAAAAAGAACTATCGTACGCAGCCTAAATTGGAGGAGATCGCAGAACATATCAATATGAGCCCCTTCCATTTCCAAAGGATGTTTAGCGAGTGGGCGGGAACAACTCCGAAGCGTTTCTTGCAATATCTGAATATTGAGTATGCAAAAAAGATATTGAAAGAAACCCATGCGACACTTTTTGATACAGCCTGCGAGCTTGGACTTTCGGGAACAGGGCGACTTCATGACTTGTTTATAAACATAGAGGGAATGACTCCCGGTGAATATAAAAACGGCGGACTGGCATTGAATATTAATTATTCGTTTGCCGATACACCGTTTGGTAAAATAATAGCAGCATCTACCGATAAAGGTGTTTGTCACATGGCCTTTGTCGATGAAGGAGAGAGGAGAGCTTTTGATCATTTGCGAAGTATATTTCCTAACGCTAAATATGTGCTATCACCGGACACGAAGCAGCAACATGCATTGTCTGTCTTTGATCGGGATTGGAACAGGCTGGAAGAAATCAAACTGCATTTGAAAGGAACGGAATTCCAGTTAAAAGTATGGGAAACTTTATTGAAGATTCCGGCAGGAGGGCTGGCGACTTATGCCGATTTGGCGATCAAATCCGGATACAATGGTGCTTGTAGGGCTGTCGGAACTGCTGTGGGGAAGAATCCGGTTGCTTTTCTGATACCTTGCCATCGTGTGATAAAGGCTACCGGCGAACCGGGAAATTATCATTGGGGAGAGATGCGCAAGAATGCTATTATTGGTTGGGAAGCTGCCCATAAGGATTTCCCGGACCAGTGATCTGTCACCCTTCTGAAAGCCCGGTCAGGAAAGTAGTTTTAGCTCTTTCGCTATTCTGCAAGCTTCTATGGAATTCTTTACCTGGAGTTTCTCCAGTATATTTTGCCGGTGTCGGCTGACGGTATTTTTACTTATGAATAGGGTCCGGGCAATCTCCTGACTTGTTTTCCCCGTATCGATCAGCTTCAATATCACCTTTTCCCTGTCGGATAAAAGGCTCCTGTAGTCCTGTTTTTCCAGTTCTATGGCCTGTCCGTTTGCCGAGTTGATGACCATGCAATTCATGGTAGGATCAGTCGATAAATTGTAAAGGCACAGGGCCAGCCACATGCTATTGCTTGAGTGGGTAGATACATAAAACATCCTGTGCAGGACAGGAACATATTTTCCGGAAGTATTACGCATGCGAAGTTTGCTCATAAGAAAATAATCTGCACGCTTTTTCGCAGGAATCTGTTTCAGGAAGTGATAGAAGCGGAGTTCCTGTACATACTTTTCTGACAGATCATCGGGATGAATCTGTTTAAAGATTTCCTTTTCCCATATTGATTCAAAATTCCGGCTTTCTCCACGTTTGGCTATACCCAACGTTTCGGCTGTTCCCCCATAATAAATGTAGCTGATGTTGGTATGCATATCGCTAAGCACAGCAATTGCATTTTCTATCCGTGCATAGTTGTATGCTATTTGTTTATACTCTTTTAGTTCTTCAGGCAGTTGTTCATCTTTGCAGAAAGGCTGTGCCAGAAACTCTTTGTTCAGTTTGTCAACAATGTCCATATCGGGAAGGGAAATGGTTATTAATAAGCATTGCAGGCTTAGATACAAGCTCTTACCTTTGCAAAGATAATCATAAAACATAGTTGTTGATGGAAAGTGAAAAAGAAAAAATGGGAACAGGCAGGCTGTATGATGCTAATTATGATACAGAGCTGATAGCCGAACGGCAGGCCTGCAAAGAATTATGTTATGAACTGAATCGTTTACGTCCTTCGCAAATAACTGAACGGGAAGCCATTATTCGTCGATTGCTTCACAAGACGAAAGAGCATTTTCTGTTGGAACAACCCTTTTATTGCGATTATGGCTATAATATTGAGATAGGAGAGAATTTTTATGCCAATATGAACTGTGTCATTCTGGACGAAGCGAAAGTAACGTTCGGTGATAATGTTTTTATAGCTCCTTCTTGTGGATTCTATACTGCGGGGCATCCTCTGGATGCAGAACAAAGAAACCGGGGATTAGAGTATGCCCGTCCCATTCATGTGGGTAATAATGTCTGGATAGGAGCACAAGTTTGTGTGCTGCCGGGTGTGACAATCGGTGACAATACAGTGATAGGTGCGGGGAGTGTGGTGAATAGAGATATCCCGGGCAATGTGATTGCAGCAGGTAATCCTTGCCGTGTGATTAGGCAAATCACGGAAAAAGATAAAGTAAAATATACATTATAAGATAAGCATAATTAAAAAGTAAAATGAAAAAAGTATGTTTGGCCCTATTTATGGGCTTGATGGCGCAAGTGACATTTGCGCAGACGCTGGGAAAAATGCAATGGTTCAATGAACCGGACCAATGGGAGATAAAAGATAATGTACTATCGATGTCTGTCACTCCGCAAAGTGATTATTGGCGGATTTCTCACTATGGTTTTACGGTGGATGATGCACCATTCTATTATGCTACCTATGGTGGTGAGTTTGAGGCGAAAGTAAAAGTGACAGGTGACTATAAAGTACGCTTCGACCAAGCCGGACTGATGCTTCGTATTGACCATGAAAACTATATTAAAGCAGGTATTGAGTTTGTAGACGGGAAGTTTAATTTGAGTACAGTCGTTACTCATAAAACGAGTGACTGGAGCGTGATAACTTTGGATAAAACCGTGCCTTATATCTGGATAAAAGCTGTCAGACGACTGGATGCGGTAGAAATTTTCTATTCATTTGATGACAAAACTTACACACTAATGCGTAATGCCTGGTTACAGGATAATATACCCGTGAAGGTGGGACTGATGGCTGCTTGTCCTGATGGAAATGGATTTGAAGTGAGATTTGAGCACTTCAAGGTAAGGCACCTGCCTGACCAACGCAGAGTAGAATGGTTGAAGAAGAATGCCGAATAGGATTGGAATATAATCTGATTTTTTAGAGATGTATTTAATGTAAAGACGGCAATCTCAAGTGTAAAGGCTTGCTGTAATCGGTGACATCCGGAGTTTGTTGTCTTTTCATTGAGTATAATAAAGAAGGTGTACAAAATAAAATCTTATTTTGTCATTTCGCGAGGAGAGATACTCGTTTGCTGTTTAAACACACGTGAAAAGTATTGTGGTGACTGAAATCCACATTGGAAACATACTTCTTTTATTGACATATCTGTATTTCGTAGCAACTCAATGGCTTTATTGACCCGTGTTTGGTTCAAGTAGTCTAGTGGAGCTAAATTTAGATGTTGTGAGAACATGCGTCTAAGATGCCTTTCACTGATACCGATATGCTCGGCGACATCCTTAACATTGATGTTTGAATAGTAATTCAGACGGATATATGCAATGGCTTTTCTTAAAGAATCGTTTGTGCAGATTGGTAGGTAAGCTTCATTCATATGACGATAAATAAGAATCAGTAATTCAGCATAATACATTACTGCCAGATACTGGTAATGTGGACTTTTTGCTTCCAGTTCGTTAATAATGCGTTGTACCGTACGTACGATGCATATGTTGTTTACTATTTTAATTAATCTGTTTTCCTCCGAAAACAAAAAACAGAAGTATGGGCGAGATCATTTGCTTCCAGACCTACATTTAGGTTGAAAAGAGAAAATATATCCGGCAGAAACTCCAATTGCATTAGGGTTGTACCTTCTGGACCTGCCTCAAATAGATGATTGACATTTGAAGTGATAATCATAGTTTCTCTTTCACGGAAAGTTACGCTTTCATTGTCTAAATGGAGAATACAACTTCCTTTCTTAACATGGTTAATTTCAATGCGTTGATGTTTATGGGGCCCGTATGTCTCTGAAGGGTAGAATGATATAAAACGAAAAACGTCCGCCAGACGCTTGCTTTTGAGATTCTCTGTAATATTTTCTAATAAACTCCAAATAGAGCGCTGTTGTGTAGAAAGGTCTTCCATAGCTCTGTATCTATATTATATGTTAAGTGTAAAAGATATGCAAATCTATATAAAATCAGAGTATAAAAATAGATATTGATACTTTTTTTGTGAATTTAATAACAACTATTCCTTTTTGTGCACTTTTTGTTTCTTTCCCGTCCTAATAATACAACCCCATATTGTTCTTTTTTAGTGTTCTACATATTGTTACTATTTAACTTTGCAGCAGCCTTTAAAAAAAGTTATAACCTTTAAAAAATGAAACAATGTTTAGAAAACTAAGATCAGTAAGTATGCTGCTGTTCCTTATGGGAATCTTTGGTCCGGCAACTTATTCGGTTGCCCATCCGGGTGTTACCGATGTGAAAAACACACAGCAGGCCGGTGCTTGTACCGGTATAATAAAAGATGTGACAGGAGAACCCGTTATCGGAGTATCTGTAGCTGTTAAGGGAACTTCCACTGGAACAATTACCGGATTGGATGGCCGTTTTTCTTTTGCAAACGTAAAGAAGGGTGATATTATTCGGATTTCTTATGTGGGCTATGTTACTCAAGAGATAAAATGGGATGGTAAGCCCCTTAATATTATCATGCAAGAAGATAGCCGGGCTTTGGATGAAGTGGTGGTAGTGGGTTACGCTGTACAAAAAAAGGTAAATTTATCCGGATCCGTTGCTACTGTTTCCACTGAACAATTAGAAGACCGTCCGGTGACCAGTGTGGGACAAGCGCTGCAAGGAACGGTAGCCAACCTGAACGTAACCATAGGTAGTGGTAAGGCAGACGATGCTCCTTCTTTTAATATTCGTGGTACCACTTCTTTGAATGGTGGCGAACCGTTGGTTGTAGTTGATGGCGTTATTTCAAGCAGCTGGGCGTTGAATCACATGAACGGTAATGATATTGCCAGCATTTCGGTATTAAAAGATGCTTCTTCTTCGGCTATTTATGGTTCGCGTGCAGCATATGGCGTAATTTTGGTCACTACCAAGGTTGGTAAGTCGGATAAGCTGACCATTAATTATAATAATAACTTCTCTTTGCGGCAAAACACTAAGACACCGGAGGTTATCACAGATCCGTATCTTGTGGCTCAAACAAAAAACATCATGGGACGCCCTTTGTATAATATGTTTAATGAAGAGCAGTTGGCGTATGCCAAGAAAAGATCGGAAGATCCATCGACTTCACCCTATTTCTTGAATCCGAATGGCACCTACAGCTATTTCGGGAATACGGACTGGGTGAACGAAGCTTATAAAAAAAGCGGATTTTCAATGAACCATAATGTAGATATCTCAGGCAAGACAGATAGGGTAAATTACTTCTTCTCTGCCGGGTATAACTTCACGGATGGTATGATTAAATACAATCCCGATAAGTTTCATCGATATAACTTGCGTTCTAAACTGAACTTCAAGATTACCGACTTCTGGAGCATCTCTAACAATACGAGCTTCATTATAAAAGACTATGAACGACCTACGTCATTGGGCTCGAGCTATTTCTGGGAAATCAATCGTATCAGCCCTCTGGAATTGTTGACAAATCCCGATGGTTCGTGGACAAAAAAGGGAGCACAGGTTCTTGGAGTGATGCAGGAGGGCGGACGTGCATCTGAACAAGGTTCAAGTATAAAGACCCAGTTTGCGACACGTCTGGATATTATAAAGGATGTGTTGTTTGTGAACGGAAATTTTTCCTATAACTTCGATAAGAACAGAAATAGATGGCATTACCTGCCGGTTGCTTACTATGAAGGTCCTGAGATGGCACCCAAATATTTCAATGAAACGACAAGCGCCTATAGCCAGTCGAATGAAACAACGCGTCTGACGTTCGATGCTTACGCTACATTCAACAAGACATTTAATGAAAAGCATGCGATCACTGTAATTGCCGGATTCAACCAAGAGGAATATCGTTATGAGAATACCCAGTTAGGTCGTAAGGACTTGATTTCCACCTCTCTTCCTACTTTGGGATTGGCAACGGGCGATATGTCTGTCAGCGAATCGATTACTACTTGGGCACTTCGGGGAGGATATGCGCGTTTCAATTATACGTTCGATGATAAGTATATCGCCGAGTTCAACGGACGATACGATGGAACTTCACGTTTCCCCAAAGATTCGCGCTTTGTCTTCAACCCGTCGGGTTCGGTCGCATGGGTAGTTTCGAGAGAAAAATTCTTTAAACCCTTTGAAAACATATTCAGCTTCTTTAAGTTACGCTATTCTTACGGTGTATTGGGAAACCAGGATGTAGGTGCTTATGAATATATCGCAACGATGGGATCGGGCAAAACTTCCCAGATTATTGACGGAGAACAACCGGTATACGTCAATGCACCGGGATTGGTATCCGGAGGGTTGACTTGGGAGAAAGTATCCACTTCCAATTTGGGTGTGGAAATGAACTTCCTTAATAACCGGTTGACTTTCAATGGAGATTATTATGTGCGCCGTACGAAAGACATGTTGACTACGGGAGAACCTTTGCCTAACGTGTTGGGAACCTCTGTGCCTAAAGAGAATACTGCCGATTTAAAGACCGAAGGTTGGGAAATCACATTGGGATGGAAAGACCGGTTTAAATTGGGCGGCAAACCGTTTGATTACCAGTTAGGATTTAACTTGGCTGACAGCCGTGCTTACATCACCAAATTCAAAAACACAACCGGTGTATTAAGCAGTAATTATGAAGGCAAGGAAATAGGAGAAATATGGGGATATACTACCCTGGGATTTTTCACTTCGCAGGAAGACATCGATAACCATGCAGACCAGTCGAAGCTGGCATCTTATGCGAGTTCGCGTCCGATAGCTCCGGGTGATTTGAAATTCGCTGACTTGAATGGTGACGGTGAAGTGTATAGAGGCGCCAATACGTTGGATGACCATGGTGACTTGAGAGTGATTGGTAACTCCAGAGCACGTTTTACTTATGGCTTTACAGCAGGTGGAAATTGGAACGGATTTGACCTCAGCCTTTTCTTGCAAGGTGTAGGTAAAAAAGACTATAATCCATCGGGAGACTTGTATTTCTGGGGAATTTATGCACAACCTTGGACCAATATCACCAAAGGAAACTATTACGATCGTTGGACAGAAGAGAATCCCGACGGTTATTTCCCCCGTCTGAAGGGATATGTGGCCGAATCATCATCCAAAGAAGCCGGATTGGCGCAAACCCGCTATTTGCAAGATGCTTCTTACATACGTCTGAAAAATCTGACTTTTGGTTATACGTTGCCGGCACTGTTGATGAACAAGGTTGGAATCAACCGTGTGAGGGTTTATTTCTCCGGTGATAACCTGCTTACGATTTCGGGGTTGTATAAACACTATAAAGTAGATCCCGAAGGATTGGGCGGGCAGAAATATCCGTTGCAACGTTCTTACTCTTTTGGTCTTAATGTAACATTTTAAATAAGTAGAATAATATGAAATCAATAAAAAAACAATTATATACCACCGCCTTAGGCTTTGGCCTGTTGAACGTGTTGAGTGGTTGCAATGATTCTTTCATGGATCGTTTTCCGGAAACATCAATTACCGAGAAAGTGTTTTTTCAGAACGCGGGAGACCTGGAGTCGTACACCAATGGTATGTATGGATACCTGAGCGGTTCTTACTGGGACGCTGTTTCGGACAATATGCTTTATAAGGAGGAAAGCTCTACTTATGAACTGCTGAGTGGCTTGCGTTCTCCCGAAACCTGGGGTACTTGGTCGTGGGGGGATATCCGTAAGGTGAACTTTATGCTTGCGCGTACCGGAAAGGTGACCGGTGACAAAGCCGAAATCAATCACTATATAGGACTTGCCCGGATGTTTCGTGCCAAGTTGTATTACGATAAAGTAAAATCATACTCGGACGTGCCTTGGTATAGCGCCGATTTGCAAACTACCGATACCGAGGAATTGTATAAGCCACAAGACCCCAGAGCTTTGGTTGTAGATTCGATCATGGCCGATCTGGATTTTGCTGTAAAGAACATGAAGACGGGAGCAAGCAAGACACGCATTTTCAGGAATGTGGCTTTGGCTCTTCAGGCCCGGATTGCCTTGAACGAAGGCACATTCAGGAAGTATCATCCCGAACTTGGGCTGAATGACGCGGACCGCTTTCTGAATGTCGCGGTTTCGGCGGCAGAACAACTGATGGATGGCACATATAGCCTGTCGGAAGTGAAGAGCGACGGACTGGAGGCTTATGAATCCCTGTTTTGCAGTCTGAACCTGACGAACAATCCGGAAATGATCCTGGTGAGTGATTACGACAAGGCACTGGGACGTTTCCATAACGCACAGCAGGTCTGTGATTTTTACCATGGTCTCTCCCGCGATCTGATGGAGGATTACCTGGTCATTGACGGGAATCGGACGAAAACCTTCCAATCGGTACCGGGATATGCGACAAAAACGTATCAGGAGATCTTTGAGAATCGCGATCCGCGCTTGCGCCAGACCATCATGTGGCCCGGATATCAAAAGGCCAGCGAGAGTGAGTCCCATCGTATAAATGTGGATGCGGGAGGCTATCCGCAGATAAAGTTCGATCCTCGTACGCACGACCAGATCGGATGGAATCTGAGTTATACAGACTTGCCGATATTTCGTTACGCCGAAATCTTATTGATTTATGCCGAAGCAAAAGCGGAGTTAGGCACGCTGACTCAGCCGGATGTGGATCGTTCTATTAATCTGATCCGCAAACGCGTCGGAATGCCGGAAGCTTCGTTGGCAGATTGGCTTGCGAATATCGATCCGGTGCAGGAGGTACGTTATTCCAACGTTTCCTCTACTCAGAAAGGAGCGGTTCTGGAGGTGCGCCGTGAACGTCGTATTGAATTGGCTTGCGAGGGTTTCCGCTATAACGACCTGATGCGTTGGAGCTGTGGTAAACTGATGGAAAAGGCACCCGAGGGATCTTATATTCCAGGAATGGGATTGTACGATCTGACAGGTGATGGCCAACCGGATATCGCTTTTGTAAGAAACTCGGCAGAGGCTGACAATATCCCGGAAGAGGATAGGAAAAAGGTCACCGTTTATACATTGGAAGGGCATACCATCGAGCTGACTGAAGGAGATAAGGGATACATCCGCTTGAAATCTCAGGTAGGTAAATTTAAGTTCGAAGAACCTAAATATTATTATTCTCCGATTGCGGTGGATGATATTACGTTGAATAAAAACCTGGTTCAAAATAAGTTCTGGGCAGAATAAGAAGAGCGTCTTGATATTCGATAACGATGAATCGTTATTATTGATAAGGACTTTGTTTGGTTACGTTAATAGATAGATGAAGACTTGTATATCGGTTTAAACGTCGGTATGCAAGTCTTTCTTTTTGTCATTTTGATAATCAGCCGCCTTCAGAATCGTTTCTTTTCGTCCCTGAATATTTGTTGTGGCAAAAAACGCCTCCTGCTTGATTAGCTTAATATCTTATTGCTTCTTATCCTTTTTGTTTGCGATTGAAAAGAAGCCAAGTTATGCTCTTGGGTGTTTTATGGTGTCTTTCTTGATAGAAATAGCTGTCTTTCTGCTCTGCTGACAAGCACTGTTTCTTCTCGCCAACCAGAGATAAAAGAGTTCCCGTAAACCATCATTCTGGAAATAACAGGAGAAAATTCCGAAAACACAAGGATGTATTTTAAAAACATAAGGGCTTATGGAGGAAATGCAACCGTCTTTAGGGGTAAATGCTTCCTTCTTTCAGAGCAAAAGCTTCCTTCTTTCCGCGAAAAGCCCGGCTCTTCATCCCCCGGAGCCCGGTTTTCCCCTTCGGAAAGCTCCCGTTTCTATCTTTTTATCTCCTGGCTCATCCGTTTTTAATAAGGTGAATGTTACTGAAATGGGATGTTTGATATCTTTTTGTCTTAAGGACCCGGTAGTTTTCTTGCAAAATGTTGAAAGGCTGCTTCCCTTACGGAAAACAGCCTTTCTTTCTTCAAACTTTTCTTTTTACCTCTCTATGTGTGAATCAGGGATATGTGAGGTTGATTCGCGTTCTTTATCATTTCTTTATCGTACTGAAAGCGTATACATTTCCTCCGAAGTCGGTTGCTATCAATGTATTGCCCGATATGGCCACCGAACTGAATATGGGTGCTCCGGTGGTGTATTTCCAGACGATTTTTCCGGTTCTTTTGTCAATGCCGTATATGCCTCCGTCCGATGCGCCTACATATACGGTTTTTCCTGCCAATGCCGGGCTGGTTTCTATGGTTCCCGAAGTCGGGCGGCTGTATGGTGCGGTGTAGATCAAGGCATCGCCTATCGGACAATTCCATTTCTCTTCCAATGTTTCGTTATCCAGTGCCACAAGTCCTTTGTTTGCCGTGCCAAAGATGATTTCCTTGTCGGTGAGTAGTGGAGTGGAAGTTGCGTCCAAGTTATACGGCAAGGGTTTGCGTACAATTATTCTTCCCGTAGCGGCTTCTAAGATGAAGAACGATTTCTCGGATATCAGGTATAACAGCGACCCGTGCATGGCGGCAGATGCGCCTCTGTTTCGCAGTCCATGATTGCTGACACTCCATAACATCTTGCCCGTTTTCGAGTCGTTGCCATAGAGTGCGCTCCATTGTACCGAACCTATCAGGATGCCGTTTCCTTGTGTCAGTGTCGAAGTGGTTCCTTCTCTTTGTGACCATCCTTCGTTCTTCCAGATTCTTTTTCCTGTCCGGGCTTCGAAAGCCGACAGGGCTTTTCCTGTACCCGCATATACTACTCCATCGCAGGCCACCAATCCGTCTATCAGTGCGGGCAATCCGTTTACGGGCAGTTTGCTTTCCCAGCATAGCTTTCCGCTTTCACAGTCCACTGCGTAGAGATTTCCCAGTACATCTTGTGCGAAAACAAGACCATTATCTATCGCGATGGTGTTTTTAACGGAACTTTTCACCGGATATTTCCATTTTATCTCACCGCTTTTTCCGTCCAGCGCATAGATGTGCGCTCTCCCTTTCAGGTCTTCGTCTACCGAAGCGGTATATATGTTGCCATTATGTATAAGCGGAGAAGTCATGTATATATTGGCTCCTATGTTTTTCACCCACGCCAATCCGGGTATGCTGTCCAGTGCGGTAGCGGCCTTGGCCGTGTGGGTGGCATTTCCCAACAGGTTGTCCCAGTTCTCGGTCAGTCTGATGTCGGCTTGTTGAGGCAGATAGACAAAGTTTTTTTCGGAACGGGCTGTCTCTCCGTTCTTGAATTCCGCTTCTACTTGTATGGTGAGTTCTTTGCCGGCATGCGTTTCCTTCAAAGGCAATGTTGCTGTCCAGCACCAGTCGGAGCTTTGGCTGAGGCGTTTGTCTCTCAATACAGGTTTATCCTGATCCAGGCAAGTGTAAGTGACCCGGCGCACCGGCGATGCCGACGAGTACACATTGACGGTCACTTCCGGTGAGGCTGTATGACCAGCAGGCGAAGCGATGCAGATGCTATTGTTCAGATACGAGTAGCGCAGTTCAGAGCTGAAATCTCCTTTCCCGTCCACATGCATGATTCGGAAAGCGCTGGTCGAGTGATCAATGCCGCCTTTGTCCAGTGCGCTGGTACAGACTGTATATACGCTTCCCTGCTTCTTCACGTGGTTGATGTGCCAATGGCCATATACCCATGCTTTCAGGTTATGTTTGTTCAGGTCGATACTTTCCGTTTCGCTACCTTTATATATAAACTCGTCGCCATACGTCAGGATGTCATGATTGAAAACAACAATCGGTGTCCCCGGCTTGATGTGTGCCAGATCATTTTTCAGCCATCTGCACACATCCAGGCGAGTATATCCCGGCTTGTGGTCTCCACCCGGCATCGGTGTGACGATGTAGTGCACATTGGCCACGTCGAACGAGTAGTATACAGGGCCATAATTGTTTTCGAACACCTCTTCGCCATACTTCCCTTTCACCAGGTCGTGGTTGCCGATGCAATAGAATACGGGAACGTTCATGTTTTCGGTGTTCATCAGCTTGATGTGCTTCTTCATGCCGTTCTCGTAACAGATATCTCCGGTATGTATAATGAACGCTGCGTTTTCATTGGCGGCATATTCCCGGATATTTCTCACCCAGGCTTCGTTGCCTTCGGTGTTGAATATTTCGGTATCCGAAACATGGACGTATTGATGCGATCCGTCTTTGCCAATACCTGGGTGATAAGTCAAAAGGCCGAAATCGTACCCATTCGTCCGGGAGTCTATCTTATGATAGTGTTTGTTGAGTGTCTTGTATCCCGATGGGGTGGTGATAAAGATAAATCGTTGGCGGGCGTGTCCGGGCAGTGTGTACGTTCCGTCTTTCGCAGTTTCCGTTACATTCAGTCCGTCAGACACTTTGATGCCTCCCAGTGTCTTCTCTCCACGGTCAAACTGCCCATTGCTGTTCTTGTCAACAAACACGCGGCCGTTGTATGCAGCAGTTGCGCTCGTGGTAGCGGCCAGTAACAATAAGAATAAAATGTTTTTCTTCATGAATCACTATTTATATTTAATATTTAGAATAAATCAATTTCAGCGATGGTCACCGTCTTTCCGCCGGCAGCGATTTCGGTTGTTTCAATGCGTACGTAGTGTGCCTTCACCGCTTGTTTGAAGTAATGAAACCGCTTGGTGGGATCATTGATTAAATTGCCGAACACGAATGTCTCCGCTTTTTTCCATTTCCTGCCATCCTTGCTGATCAGGATATCGCCTTTTGCCATCATGCCTTTCGAGTGTTCTCTTTGTGGAGTATAAGCGAAGCCACTCAAAGATTCTTCTTTTCCCAGATCAATAGTGAGGGTGGGAGGAACCCCCTCTTCACTGGTCCAATAGGTGCGCGGGTCAGCGTCAAAGGCTTTGTGCATCTGCTTTTTGCCTGTTCCGTTGCTGCTCTCCAAGGGCTTCCATCCTTGCTTTATCAATCCGGACAGTTCGCTATGTACAGCTCCCTTCTGGCGGTTGAGTACGGCTACGGCCTTCAGTTCTCCCTTTTCCATCTTGAAAGGAGCGGTGTAGAGTGAAGCGTTCGTGTCGGGCTCTGTTCCATCGGTGGTATAATAGATCTTAAATCCCGCATTGAGATTTTTTGCGATGTCTTCGCCATGTGCTTTCCAGTTGAACTCCTGTTGCAATGGCTCGATGGTCATCATACCATTCAAGGCTCTTTTAAAACTCAGTTGAGGGGGGCGGGATTGGTAATAATGTGCCGAGATGTTACTGATGGCGGGAGTGAGGCGCGCTTCGTTGATGCGAATCCTGATTTTATCGGTAGTCACTTCTGGGAATCGCAGAATACGCTTGTAGCCGATGTTGGCGGCGTGGGCAATCTCTTTCCATGCTCCGTCTTTCCATGCCTCCAGCGTATGTCTTTCCACTCTTTCTCCATTCGTGCGGATGGCCTCCTGGATGAGCAGACGGTTGAATGTAACGGGGGCATTCATGGAAATCACAATGTCGTCAGCTGATTGGATGTAAGTCCCGGCATCCCCGTCCAGAACCTCCTTCGGTCCATTGGCATTCTTCAGTAAGTCCGTGCCGTACGTCTCCCTGATCCTTTCTCCGGTTTCCTTCAATACCTTGACATCGGCGGGAGAGAAGCGTCCCTCACGGTTGGGAGGAATATTCAGCAAAAAGGTTGAATTACCCCCTACGGCACGTTCGTAAATATCGAATACATCATCCGTACTTCTCACTTTCTGTCGCGTATCATCTCTATAGAACCAGCCTTCGCGAATGGAAGTGTTGGTTTCCGCCTGCTGATAATGCAGGAACTTACCTTTGTATAATTGTTCCCGGCTTCCTAAGTCTTGGGCTTCCATGTCTGGAAAATGGGACGCTGTATCCGGATTCTGCATATATGGGATAACGTTCCATTCGGTTGATCGGGTACTTCCGGCTTCATTTCCGCACCATCGGATGTCTTCTCGTCCGAAAATAACCGCTTGGGGTGCCAATGTTTTGATGAGTTTCTTCCAGGCAGGATAATTGTAGGTCTGGCCTCCTTTCCGTTTGGGATGCGCTCCGTCGAACCATACTTCATGGATGGGACCGTATTCTGTCAGGAGTTCGAAGAGCTGATTGAGGAAGTATTCATTGTAATCATCCACCTCAAACTTGAATTGGGTTTTGTTCTTAAAAGGTCTTCCCGCAACTTCGCGCGGAATGGTTCTCAGCGTATATTTGCTCAGGTTGCCATACAACCCTTCCGGGTTTTCTATCTGATACAAGTCTGCCGGAGAGAGATAAACGCCCAATTTCAGATCGTATTTACGGCAAGATGCAGACAGCTCTTTCAACACATCTCCTTTCCCGTCCCTGAATGCGGTGGACATGATGCCGTGTTTGGTATATCGGCTTTGCCAAAGAACAAATCCATCATGATGTTTCACTGTCAGGATCACCATTTTTATGCCGGCTGCTTTCATGGCTTCGCACCATTGATCGGTATATAGTTCCTTAAGGTCGAATATCTTCGGATCTTCCATACCGTTTCCCCACTCCATGCGGGTGAACGTGTTTGGTCCGAAATGGATGAAGGCGATAAATTCATTCTGCAATGCCTTTAATTGATTGGGGGTAGGCACTATGTGGGCCGCCTTGTTGATAATGGTTTCTTTGCTGTCTCCCGGAGTAATCTCAATGGTATTTGCAAAATGTATATTTTCATTTTGCGCTTGGATACTTGTTAGAGCCATGAAACCAACAATGGATAATAATAACTTCTTCATAGGGTATTTGTTATTTAAAGATTGATTTAGGTACTTCTCCTGTCCAGGGAAGTGGCTGGTTCACCTTAAATAAGTGCAATATAACCGATGCGGTGTTCACTGTATTGTTAGGTTCTTCCATATTGAAATCTTTTCTTATGCCGGGTCCTGTAATGCCCCATGGTACGATCATTTCATTCACACTCATTCCTCCATGACCATAGTTAATGCCTCCGTGATCGCTTAAAAACATGAAATGTGTGCTTTCATACAACTTCTCCTTTTTCATCTTTTCGATGAATTTGCCTATCTCGACATCTGCTTCTTCGATGGATTTGATATATTCCGGAGACATCCATTTATGATTGTGCCCCGCATGGTCTGTATGTACGGAATACAGAAATACGAGGGTGGGTTGTTTCCGGTTTTCTACGATGAACTCGAAAGCCTTGTCGTAATTAGGAAGGTAAGCATCGTTCTCCAGATAGCTGACTTCATCAAAATAGGCTTTGTTATGGGGATAAAATAGGTTAATCCAATTGTAGTAGAAAGCGGTTTTCATTCCGCTAACCTTATCTTTCAGTACTTTGAATACTGACGGATAATAACCATCGGCATCGGTTTCGACAGACGGGAACTTCTTTTTATTGATTTCCCAGCCATTGTCTACGATCCCATGTTGTTCCGGTCCGCTGCCTGTTAAATGACTTGTCCAGTTGGGCAAGGTTACCGAAGGCATCACTACTCTGGTTTGAATTGAGAGCACGCCTTCTTTTAGCAGTGCGTCCAGATTCGGAGTGTTTGCTTTTTGAAAGCCTTCTACAGATATTCCATCCAAGGCAATTAATACTACTCTTTTGGCTTTGGGAGCGGAAAATCCTGTGAGTGAGCAAAAGCATACAAGTACTAATAAAAATGTTTTCATGACAGTCGTTTTAAAGAAGTAATCTTTTTGTTTATTGAATCTTTACTGATCTGATGAAGTATGTTTCATTTAATCATTTTTCTGAGTTTCTTTTCTACGGCAGCCGCTTGCCGCATCATGCCTACATCAGAAGGATGCACATAGTCGACCCATGCGTCCGGATCGTATGCCAGTTCTTCTCTTGACAGGTAATAGATCTCCTTTATTCCCGCTTTTTTCAGTTCTTTATACGCTTCCGCTTGTCCTTTGTTGGTGTGGCTGTAGGTTTCATATTGCTTTTGGTTTGTGGTTCCATTGCTGTATCCTGCATGTTCTACCAGTAATATAGGTGTATCGTGCTTTTCACGTATTTGAAGAACAGCCTGCTTTACCAGCTTTTTTATTTGTTCCACGTCATAGTCGCCTAAATTGGCCATGCAGTCAATTATATAAGCACATGCTTCCTGTTCGTTGATGAGGTCGAGCACTTCTTTCTCCAGTTTTCCATTTCCGGAGAATCCCAGATTAATAAAAGGGATTTCCAATGACCGGTTCACGATGTTTCCCCATGCCATTCCCGGGCGTGACGCGCAAGCTCCCTGCGCAATGGAGGTTCCGTAAAGAACGATCGGTTTTTCGGTTATCCGGGGTATGAAAGAGAACTTACTACCCTCGGGGACTCCTATTTCCATTGCTTTCACTCCATTGTACAGCGGCAGATACAGCGTATATTCCTGTTCGCCGTTTGAAAGGTTGCCACGGTCTATCTGATAATTATAACGGACGGAATCTCCGAAAGAATAACTGCCGAAGCAGAACCCACGGTCTGAGTTACGGTAAAGGTCGACTCCCGAAACTCCGGTAGCAGGCATGTGTGGCATGCTGTAGTTTCCTGTTGTTTTATACTTTACTTTGATCTCTTTCGCGTCTGTTTTAAAACGGATGGCAAGTCCGGCCGATTCACCGGCAAGGTTCCATACTTTTTTTCTGACTTTAGCTTTGGCTCGTAATGGCAGACGGCAATAATTGCCCCCGTCTTCGTTCCATCCTTGATTTTGGATAACGGAACCTGGGGTGGTTCGGTTATCCTGCGGGTTATGCCACTCCCATTGTGCGTACATCTCTGAGGCAGTGAACATCAGGCATATCAGTATTATATTTCTTTTCATCTCAGTCAGTTAATAGTGGTTTATTGTTTCTTTCGCCTTTTTCACGACTTCTGCTGCCGGACGGGTCTCCAGGCCGAACTCATCGAATGTCTTCAGAATTTTATGGATCTGATTCAGCCCCTGACGATTATTTTTCCTCTTGAACTCTTCTTTTAGCAGATGAATTTTTTCAAATGCCTGTATACCTTCTATCAACCTCTCAAAGCGAATGGAGGTACGCCCTTCCGGGTAGATGAGGTAAGTGTCTCCGGCAGCCCATGCCGTGAAACGGCTGTCTTGCAACGGATTCTTTACCCAGCTATTTAATGCCCAGCGGACATATCCGTCCAGGTTCTCTTTGGCGGCAAACCATCCCAACCATTCGGCTTCGGCGGGCGGGCTGAAAGTAAATGTGTTAGGGCGGGGTTCTGTACAGCAAGTATAATAAGTGGTGACTTTGCCTGCTTTTCTGCGCGATTCAATAACTTCGGGGGGGAATTTTTCGCCGATGGCAATGCAGTAATCGTTCAGTCCTTGTACCAGTTCGTCATGATAAGTTCCGGCAAATGATACTTTGAAATTTTTATCGGCCTTGGCAATGACTTTCAATGTTGCCTGCATCACGTCCATAGGGCGTTCGTCCATTGCGATATGTGTGATCTCGAACCATCCTTTTTCTTTCAGGTGTTGCGCGAACGATTTCAGCATGGTTTCCCAGAAAACTTCGTACTCTTTTTCTCCCGGTTTACAATTCTGATATTTGAATGAATTGCTTGCCTGGTCAATGTATTGGAATGAAAGTTTCCATGGAACCATCGAATAACAGTCTATCTGCTTCTTGATGCCGAGTGACATCATAAACTCTACCCATTTGTCGAATACGGTATAATCGAAATACCAGGTTCCATCCGCCTTCTTGAGCCAGGTCACCATGCTTTCAAAGGCGTCATACGTCTGTCCGTTCCAAGGCTTGTGAATGATAGAAGCAGTAATTACTTTTCCTCCGGCATCGGCATATCGCTGCATGATGGGGCGCATCAGATCAAAATGCTCCTTACTGAATAAGTCCACATCATAATAGCGGGCAACCGCATAAGGGTTTTGCCATAAATCCAAATGGAACTTCCAGTCGGACGGTGTAGGAAGTGTACGGTTTTTTACATGGATGGTCAGGTGCAGTTCAGATAATGTTTTATCACCGTTTTTCACGGTAACGGTTCCTGTATACTTTCCCTCTTTAGTTTGTTGTGGTATGCGGATGCTAATCCATCCTGCCTGTGTAGAGCGTGCCGGAATGGAAAGTATGTGGGTATGATGATCAATAGGATCGGCAACTAAAGTCGAATCAAAATCAGCTTTATTCCGATAACCGCAACCCCCTTTGCCATCTTTGTTTAGTTCGTCAGTCATCACATAACGTACAAATCCGCTCTGTATGTTTCCGGTTGCAGTGATCTTGCTCTTACTTGATCGCAAATCACTGATTACGAATGACAGGTGGTTCACATCCTGTGTGCTCCATACAACGAACTGTGCGGAAACTTTCTCTCCTTTCCAGGCAGTCAGTTTCATGCTCTTTTGTATACGGGAGATCGGAGCCGGTTCCTCTTTTTTATATCGTGAGTCCGTGCTTCCCCAACTCACCTGCGTAGTCTTGACTTTTGCCCATTGTGCAGGGTTGGTGGCGACCGGATTTGCCAATTCCCTATATGTCTCTTTTTTCTGGGCATTAAGTGTGATGACAGATAATAATAAGACACCTGATAAAATGACTTTTTTCATTTTTGTTCTATTTCTTTTAGCGATAAAAGGGGAGTTAAAGGTATATTTTTAGAATTTTATGTCTGCATCTTCTATAACTGACACCAAGGGGAAAGTGCCAATTGAGTCTTTCATATTTAGGTCTTTTGGTGTAGGAGGAATAAAATCAGCTTTTGCCCCTTTTACTTTTGCTCCCTTACTATTCAAGCTTACAATAGCATATAAAGGTTGGGTGTAAGTCATTGAATATTGTAAGATTCCGTATTTTTTATTTATTTCTTCCGGATAGCGTTTCTCTGTCTGTGTCGGTTCGCCTATCCATACATACGATGCACTGTTCATCTGCATATAAGTGATTCCGTTTATTTCTTCAGTATAGTTGCTATGATTATGTCCGCTGAATGCCAGTACTACTTTCTTAAAGCCCGCGCGTTTGTTTTCGTCCTCCAGAATCCGGCGTACGACTTCTTTATTGTTCATCGCTTTTTCGATGCTTTGATGCGAGAATAAGATACATTTCTTGTCTGTGGCTTTCAAATCCTTTTTTAACCACTCCAATTGTTCCGGATCTACAAATGCGCGTTTTTTGGCATCGACATAATAGTTGGCTTTAGAATAATGAGTATATTTCTTACCGTCATAGAGGTTATTTCCGTCCAGGACAATGAAATGGAAATCTCCTTTGTCGAATGAATAGTACCGTCCCGGCATATTTCTGCCTTTTACGTATTCTTCAGGAGAATACCGATCCATGTCGTGATTCCCTATCACATGATATTTGTCACCCGTAAAGCTGTTCCAAGCATTTAAATAAGGTATTGAAGCACTATCCAAACGGATGAAATCACCTAATTCAATAATAAAATCCACATTATTATCTTTTGCGGCTTTGATAAAAGTTTCTATCCGCTCTTTTCCGTCGGGTACATCTTGCGCATGGAAGTCTGACGCAATGGCAAAAGTCAGAGTTTTCTCTTCTTGTTGTTTGCAAGCAGTGAAGTTGAATGTTAACAAAGCAAATAGGATATACTTTGTAATAGTACAGATTTGTTGTTTCATGTTCTTAATAGTTTTAATAGGATGGATAACAATAATTGTTGCAAAGTTAATCTGTCTGTTACTGTTTACGGTAATGACTCTATTGGGGAAATATATACAAAACGGACTATATACATCAAAGAAGTGTATAATTAGGAATATGGTAGAGGTGCTGTATTATATACTGTTGTCTGTACGGTAGAAGAAATAAAGAGTAAAGCCCATTTGAACAGATGCTTTACTCTTTATCTAATTGTGATCGGAAGATATTTACCGGATATCCTGAGTCGGATAATGCTAACGTTGCGAAAGCCTTTCCTTTTATTTATAAATCAAACGGCTTATAAACAGGTATCCTCCGAATATTTGCAGAGCCATTCCCGGCAGGCCGATACGGAAATCCTGTGCGGCACTGAGGAAATCTTTGACCATGATCCACTCACCCAGAGTACCGGCCACCTGGTAGGCCAACACGACAACCAGCAGAATGGGAATGGAGATACGCTTATAATGATGGGCGGCATAACCGGCCGCTACAGCCAGAAGCACTGATTTTAAAAGGATAGCAGGTAAAACTGCCGGATGGGGCATACCGAATAACAATGAATTCAGGACAGGTGAAAAGAGTGCTGCCAACAATCCGACTTTCCACCCATATTTATAGGCTCCGATCAGAGTAAAGAAATAGATCGGTAACCAGGTGATACCCCCTTGGGGGATGAGATGAAAAAGTTGGGGCAATGCCATATTTCCCACGACAAACAGCATCGCTGCCAGATATGTTTTGGCATCGTTGTAATTTAATGAATAAAGCTTGATAGATGTTGTTTCCATATTATGATATGATAATTAAAAGTTAATGTTGATTCCTCCCATAAATGTAGCTTTCGGCATAGGGTAACCGGCATTTATTTCATAACGTTGCGCCAGCAGATTCTCTCCTTTTACAAACAGGCCGGCGATGGAGCAGATACGATAATTACCTCGAAGATTCCATAGAAGAAAGTTTTCTTTCTTTTCTTCAGGGCTCACTACAGTATAAAGTCCTGCCACATATTGTATTCCGGTGGAGAAATTCCATTTGCCTTTTGTGTAATCAATTCCTGCATATAATTTATGTTCCGGTGCGGCAACCAGAGGGTGTTCCATATGAAGCCAGCTGTAGTTAGCAGTCAGGTTCCATGTAGGATGGATGTGGTACGCTATACTGGCTTCTGCTCCCCAGTTCTCTATTTTACCGGTGCTTACGTTCAGCGGACGTCCGTCTGTGCGGATAGTCTGGATCATATTGTCACCATTGATATAAAAGAGGTTAACCCCATAATAAAACGTTTGATCGAACAGTCGTTGAGAATAAGACAATTCGTAATTCCATAACCGTTCCGGCAATAAATCGGGATTGGCAGGGCGGAACATATATAGTTCGCGGATTGTAGGGTTGCGGAATCCTTTACTGGCCATAGCTTTCAAGCTTGCGTTGTGTGGCAACTGTACCGACAAGCCGACTTGTGGTATCCATTCTGTTCCGGAGACAGTGTGATGATCTGCACGGATCCCTGCGTCTATTGTCAGATGACTACCGATTGCCTGACGGAAATCAACGTATCCCGCAATTTCATTTTCCGATTTATCCGAGATATTTTCTTTATGGCGGTCTGTAATGAAGCGATTCCATGCTTCACCGCCAAACCGCATATAGTCTAATCCTACAGTCAGCCGGTTACCCGTAAATAAAGAAGTACTCTGGTACCAGGAAATTCCCGTCATCCGGTCTTTAGAGTTGAAACGGTAGTCCAGTGGTTCTTCGCCTGTACCGTATCCGTCATTAATGTGATGTTTACCCCAATTATAAAAAAACTTGAGTGCCCCCGATGTATGTTCATACTTATTCTCCAAAGCAAATGAAGTCATGCCACGTGTAATGCGTGAATCGTTATCGAAAACCGGAGTGCTGACTGTTCCCGGATTAGAGGCATTGAAATGCGTCAGGTTCAGATCTGCGGATATGTTCCATGTGCGGTTCAATTCATAGCCCAGCCTTGTATATCCGCCGTATTGCTCAAACTCCATATCGGGGCGATGTCCGTCTGTCCGGTTGTAAGAACCGGTGATAACACTGCTGAAACGTCCTTTTTTTACTTGGTTGGTAACTTCGGTCGTCCATGTATTATATGAGCCATATCCCAGCCGGGCTCCCGTTTTCACTCCGTTTTCCCGCTGCTGACGGGTCACGATGTTGATTACTCCGCCCATTGCATTCGAACCATAAAGTACGGATGCAGGGCCACGTACTACTTCCACTTTTTCAGCCAGCATCGATTGATAAGCGTCGGCAATAGGATGCCCCATTAGCCCCATGTACTGTGGATGTCCGTCAATCAATACTAATAATCCTGTAGTGGGGCTGCCTCCGATGCCACGCAGGCTGATACCACCTGCCGCACCGTTCGACACGCCATACCCCATGATGCCACGGCTGGTTGTGAATAACCCCGGGATCTGTTCTGTCAACATGGGGAGTAAAGAAGGCTCTAAACGTTTCTCTATGGTTTCGCGGTTCAGGACTGAAACAGTCATAGGCAGATGGCGGATGTCAGTTTCATTTCGTGTGCCGGTGACTACTACCCCGTCTATCTCGTAATTCTGTGTCGTGTGGGTCGTGTCTCTCCGGACTTGTGCCTCTAAAGAGGTACTTAGAAAAGTACAGGCAAACAGGATGCCAAGCAGATTTTTCTTCATCCTCATTTTGGAGAGGAAATTCTCAATGATCCGGAATATTTCTTCTAAAGAACTGATTTCATGGCAAGCTGTTTCCAGCGGACACCATCCGCTTTTGTCCCGATTCTCAATGAAAGGCACCAATCGGATATAAGTAACCTCAACATTGGCATCATGCAGGAGTGTAAGTGCGGGTTGGCTGATGACATCTGCATATACCCGGCGGATTCCTCCCAGAACCATTAGTCCTGCGGCAGCTTTCCCAATCACCTTGTCGGCAATGCAGGCTCCTTTCATGAAAGAGGGTTCTTGCCGGAACAGATCGTATAAATCGGCTACGCCCCGTTGAGTGAAGGTGCGTATTTCCGCTCCGTTCCCGATCACACAGGAATAGCCTCCGGAGTGGAGTAGATCGATTATCTTTTCCATTATAGCGTTTCCTGTTTGAGTTGTTCTACAAAATGATCGATACGGTGCAGTTCGTCCGGAATCCGGATAGACTGCGGACAATGTGAGGTGCATTGGTTGCAGCCAATACAATGGCTGGCTTGCCGTAGTTTGGGTACACTGCGGTCATAGCCTATCAGGAAAGCGCGCCGTGCTTCTTTATAGTTTTCGCTTGTCCGGCTTTGCGGAATATTCCCTTCGTTTACGCACTTGTTGTAATGAACGAGGATGGCAGGAATATCGATGCCGTATGGGCAGGGCATGCAATATTTGCAGTCATTGCATGGGATGGTAGGATATTGCATCATAAGTTGTGCAGTCTCTTCCAGATATTCCTTGTCGTCATCGGTCAGAGGAACCAGTGGTGAATAAGTACGGATGTTATCTTGCAAGTGCTCCATGTAGGTCATACCGCTCAATACAGTCAGTACCAGTTCCGGTGAACCGGCAAAGCGGAAAGCCCACGATGCTATGCTGTCTTCAGGACGTCGCTGTTTCAGTCGTCCCACGATGTGTTCAGGGACATTTGACAGGCGCCCGCCCAACAGTGGTTCCATGATGACAGCGGCAATGTTTCGTTTGGCCAGTTCTCCGTAAAGATATTCCGCATTGACATTGTTTCCTGTAGCGTGGCGCCAGTCCATATAGTTGAGTTGAATTTGTACAAAATCCCATTTCACCGTATCATGCATGGCGAGTACCTGGTCGAAAACCTCGACATCACCATGAAATGACCAGCCGAGGTGCCGGATACGCCCGGCTTCACGTTCTTTGAGAAGGAAGTCAAGCATGCCGTTATCGATATATCGTTCGTTGAACACTTTCATTCCGCCGCCACCGATGGCGTGCAGCAGATAATAATCAAAGTACTCTACCTGCATATCCTCAAACGACTGGTGATACATAGCCAGTGAGTTTTCACGTGAGAAGTTTGAAAAATTCGATAGTTTGGTTGCTATGTACAGTTTTTCACGCGGATGCCTTTTGAGGGCAATTCCTGTTGCTTTTTCCGACCAGCCCTGTACATATACGGGCGATGTATCGAAATAGTTTACTCCGTGGGCGATAGCATAATCTACCAGTTCATTGACGGCTTCCTGGTTGATAAGGTCTCCTTTCCCTTCCGGTGAAGGGATTGTAGGCCAGCGCATGCAGCCATACCCCAGGAGAGAAACTTTATCTTTGATTCCGCCTACTGAGCGATAGGTCATTTTATCTGTGGGGACAGGAGAAGAGGCACTCCGTCCCTGACCGGCTTTATCTCCGGAGCCGCAACCATAAAGAGCGGCAGTTGTTGTAGCGGCGCTGATACCCACAATTTTGAGGAATCCTCTTCGGTCTATATGCTTATTCTGTTTTTCCATATGTTTCTACTTTTGGGATGTGTTATATGATACGGTGTCTTTCGTGACCTTCTACATAGATGGCACTGAACGGGCGTGCCGGGCAAAGATTTTCACATGCTCCGCAACCGATGCAACGTTCGGTATTGATTGCCGGTATTTTGGGGGAGTCTGTTTGGTCCGGTATGGATAGAATCATCTGAATGGCTCCTGTCGGACAATGACGGGCACAATTGCCACATTCCACCCCGTCAGTCAGTGGTACGCAGTTCGCTTTTACCCAGACCGCATGCCCGATTTGAGTCGAAGACTTGTCGGCCACCGTGATAGGGCGGATTGCTCCTGCCGGACATACCTGGGAACAATCGTTACACTCCGGACGACAATAGCCGCGTTCGTACGACATTTCGGGCTGCATCAGGTTCATCAGTTTCGTGGAAGGACGCAATACCTGATTGGGGCAGGCTGATACACACAGTTGGCAGGCCGTGCAATGTGCAGACATATTACGCGCACTCAACGAACCGGGAGGTGTGATGGGTGTCTGCCGATTGGGTATTTTCTTATCTTCTATGGTGGCGAGTCCGCCATCTACTTTTTTCTCCTGTGCTTTGAGTGCCGATGTTGCGGCTACCATTGTCGTTACGGTCAGGAAGTTGCGGCGTGCTTCATTTACTTGGCCGGATGAGGCCAGAGGAGCATTCTGCTTCACTTGTGTTGATCCTGTTTTGCTTGTTCGTAATTGGTAACTGAGCGCTTTCTGCTTGCATTTGCCAAGGCAGTCCATGCAAGCCACACAACGGCTGTAGTCTATCGTATGTTCTTTGGAGTTGATGCATGCCGCTTTGCAATGGCGTGCACACAGTCCGCACCCGTTACATTTATCCGTATCAATCGTGACGCGGAATAAAGAATAGCGTGAAAGAAATCCCAGTACTGTCCCCACAGGGCAGATGGTATTACAGTAGGTACGCCCGTTTCGCCATGCCAGCAGAATCAGGATAACGAAAGTCGCTGCAGCGATGATAAATGTCGGCAGACTTTTCATCCAGACTTCGACGTCATAAAATGCATAACTGTCGATTCGTTCCGCCAGATGAGCAAACAGGTTGTTTCCCCATAACCAGATGGGTTGGAACAGGTTGTTTGCAATACGTCCGTAAGCACTATACGGAGCAAACAAAGTTGCGATGAAACTAACTCCTGCTATCAGAGTAATGATGAATATAGCCAATGCCCCGTAGCGTAGTGAAGAGAGTGCCGGAGAATAGGAGTAAGGCAACTTTTTCCGTCTTTTCCCAACCCAGGCTGCCACATCCTGGAATACTCCGAGCGGACAAATCACCGAACAGTAGATTCGTCCGAATACGGCTGTCAGAATTATTAAAAAGGCTACTACCCCTATGTTCAATGCCAGTATCGCAGGAAGGAACTGGATTTTTGCCAGCCAGCCGAACCAACCGTGCAGTGTTCCGGTGAAATCAAGGAACAGCAGGGTGATCAGTGTCAGGCAGATGATGCCACATGTTAGTCTGATTTTTCGTATCATTGCGTTTGTTTTTATTGAGTTTGTTATTTATCGTTTACAAGCCACGTCTTAAATTCCGATGCTTTGTTTTTGCTGACATAAACACGTTCCGGCACTTCGGTATCGAGTGTGATAAGCAGTCGGCTGTCAAACCAGATAGTTATATCCGTTACGCTGTCTCTGGCTATGACAAACTGTTTGTTAGCCCGGATAAAGTCTGTCGGATTGAGTGAGGAGACGATCTGTTCCAAGGTCTTGGAATAAGGATAACAGTTGCCGTCCTTCAGGCGTACATATGTGTTTTTACCGGTTGCGTAGAAATAAGAAATCTCTTTTATGCTCACCGGGAGCAGTTTGTCTTTATGTGCAATCAATAGTTTGTCTTTGTACTTGGGTGCGGGTTTCAGCTGCGTCAGTTGTGCCAAATATTGCAAAAGGTCCTGTCGGGTCAGTTTGCTGTATTTTTCCAGTGCGTGTTCTACATCCTCCACCTTGACAGGTTTCAGTAAATAGTCTATGCTGTTCACTTTAAAAGCTTCGATGGCATATCGGTCATAAGCCGTTGTAAATATAATAGGAGTCTCCAGCTTTATTCTGTCGAAAATGGCAAAGGCCGATCCGTCTGATAAATGAATATCCATGAATATCAGATCCGGAGCCGGATTTGACTGCAACCATCCGACAGTCTGCGTGACACTTTCTGTATTGGCCATGACCCGGATATCGGGGGCTACCTCCGCGAGGATATCCGTCAGGTTTTCATAGGCAGCGGTTTCGTCTTCTACAATCAGTACTTTCATAACAACTACTATATTAGAGGTAGATATACCCGGAATGTCTCTTCGTCAGATTCCACCCGGATTTGCTTATTCATTAACAGATTGAATCGATTTTCCAAGTTACTTAGTCCGGTTCCGTTTGTGTCGGGCGGGGATAGCTTAGGGTAAATGGGATTGGACACCACCAGTTCAGATTGTTCGTTCAGCCGGATGGAGATCTCCATCTTGTGTTCGCTGTCTATCCGGTTGTGTACGGTGACGTTATCGACTAACGGAAGTAGTGAGAGTACAGGCAGTGTCAGCAAATCTTTTTGCCTTTCGGCTACGTCGATGGCAAAAACCAGTTTATTGGCAAAACGTACCTCCATTACGTATTGGAAAGATTGGATGAACTCCAGTTCTTCTCTCAGCGTGACGAGCCCTTTCCGGTCGCTTTGCAAGATGTACCGGAAGATATCAGATAGCTGATTGACGTACATCAGCGTGTTTTCATCATTCTTTTTTCGTATTAATGAAGATATTCCGTTCAGTGAGTTAAAGAAGAAATGCGGGTTTACCTGATTGGCCAGTGCGTCACAACGACTTTGTAAGTTCTCAAAACGAAGACGTTCTATTTCCTGCTCTTTTTCTCTCTGCCGGGTATAAAGCATGGAGATGTATCCTACCAATGTGCATAAAAAGCAGAGCGTGAAGAACTGGGAGATTAAAGTGCTTCCCAGAAAATCCGTATGGAAACCATGCGAAGAGATGGTGTACGAAACGGATGCGAAGAACAGATAACCGGTCAGTGCAAACAGGAAGTTGTGAGTCAGGCGTTTCCGGAATAGCGCTGTCGGGATCTGCCGCAGATTGTAGTTTATCAGGAAACCGATCATCCCCCAAAAGAAAAGGAAGCGATATATAAAATAAGAAAAGAAACCAAGGTAGTCCGATGGCTTCAAAGAGTTTAGCTCCCACGGAGTGCAGGCTATATTGGGGTATATGATAAAAACCGCACTGATCAGGCTGACCAGCGGAAGGTTTCGGGATATATATTTATCAAAGGAATCCATGATGCTCTTCTTTCTCACTGCAAAGAAAAGCAAAATAATGATTCCTTATTTGTTATGTCATGTCAAAACGAAAAAAGAGGCATAAAAGCGAAACTTTTTCATTTTTTCAGCATAAATACGATATAGTCTCTACACAAAATAAGAATGCAGAATGACAAAACCAGAGAAGCGATCAGCATAAATTCTTTCATAATGTTTGTTGGTTTTATAGGTTCTTTCCTATAAAGACAACACCCAATGAAAAATTCCCTACCCGGATAACTGTTTTATTTCATTTGTTTTTGTTCTGCTACGTATTTCCAGAGCGGTGCCGCATGTAATGCCTGTATGATTTGGTTGCTTTTCAGGAGTTCTTGTACCTCTTCAAAGGTGAGCAGATGCACTGTAAGTGACTCCGTATCTTCCAGATGTTGTATGTCTACTCGTTCTACATCCGTTGCCAGAAAGCAGTGAGTCAGATTGGTATGTGTGCTTGGATTGGCCGAAATCACCATATATTCCTGCCAGTTACCATTGCCGTATCCGGTTTCTTCCAGCAGTTCACGTTGTGCCGAAACAAGCGGTGATGCATCCTCTTTCTCGCATACACCCGCACAAAGTTCATATAGCTGTTTGCCGATTCCCGGTCGGAACTGGCGGACAAATACAAACTTTCCTTCTCTGGTGATGGCGATGGTGTTCACCCAGTCGGGATACTCAAGGATGTAGTACTCCGGGATATGATTGCCGTTAGGCAAAAGCATGTCGTCGCACCGTACGGTCAACCACGGGCGGCGAAATAGATATTTGCTGCTGACTACTTGCCAGGCTTCGTCTTTTGTTTCCATTGTTTTATTGATAGCGGTTGCTGGCAAAGGTAATTAGAATAATTGTCAGGAACAATTGTTTTCATACGTATCTTTTTGGGTTTAAAAACCGTTGTGTATCTTTGGGGCGGATAAACTAACAGAATAATGAAAAACGCAATTATCTCTTTATTCCTGCTTTTTATTACCGTACAATATGTAGCAGCACAAAAAAAGGTTATCAAAATAGCCTGTATCGGTAATAGTATCACATATGGTGTAGGTACACGTAATCCTGCTAAAGACAGCTATCCCGCTGTGCTGGGGCAGATGTTGGGCGACGGTTATGAGGTCCGGAACTTTGGAGTCAGTGCCCGCACCATGCTGATGAAAGGGGACAATCCCTATATGAAGGAAGAGCGCTATCGGCAAGCATTGGACTATAATCCCGATATTGTGACTATTAAATTGGGGACCAATGATACGAAACCTCAGAACTGGCGATATAAATCCGATTTTAAGAAAGATATGGAGACGATGATCCGAACGCTTCGGGCATTACCGTCGAAGCCGGAAATTTATTTATGTTATCCTATTCCCGCATACGCTGTCCAGTGGGGCATCAATGATAGTATCATTGTTCATGGAGTGATGCCGGTTATCAACCGGTTGGCTGCCAAATACGGATTGAAAGTAATCGATCTGCATACTCCGTTAACGGGGATGAAAGAGTGTTTTGCCGACAACGTACATCCCAACGAAAAAGCTGCTGTCCGTATTGCACAGGCCATTTACCGGCAACTGACCGGCGAGGAACCACCGGCACATGTTTCTCAACCCTTCCCGGGACTTAAAGGTAAATGGAAAGGGTTCGATCAATATACTTTTGCTTATCAGGATCGGGAGGCTATTGTTGTCTGCCCGAAACATGCGGCAACCGGCAATCCCTGGATCTGGCGTCCTGCTTTTTTCGGTGCTTTTGCTTCAGTTGATGAAGAATTGTTGAGGCGTGGTTTTCATGTGGCATATTATGATCTGACTCATCTTTATGGAAGTCCCCGTGCCCGGAAGTCCGGTACTGATTTTTATTGGAATATGGTACGTATGTATGGACTATCTCCCAAAGTAACGCTTGAGGGTTTCAGTCGTGGAGGTCTGTTTGCTTATAATTGGGCGGCCGATCATCCGGATAAAGTGGCCTGTATCTATGTGGACGCTCCGGTTTGTAACGTATTCAGTTGGCCGGGACGTTCGCCTGAGAATGCCGGACTATGGAAAGGTCTGTTAGAGGAATGGGGGCTGACGGATGATCAGATGAATTCATTTTCCGGTAATCCGATTGACCGGCTGAAACCTTTGGCGGATGCGAGGATTCCGGTGATCTGTGTATGTGGAGACAGTGACAAGGTAGTGCCGTTTTCAGAGAACTCGGCTATTGTCCGCCAACGATATACAGCCATGGGGGCTCCATTCGAACTTATCTTGAAACCAGGAGTGGATCATCATCCGCATAGTTTGTCAGATCCTGCTCCGGTGGTCGACTTTATTATCCGCCATCAGCCGGGTTATGAAGCCAAACAATGCTATACATTAAGAGGGGACTATCGTAACTCGTATCAGATGTTTGAGAAAGAACGTGTTGGTACGGTTGCTTTTCTGGGAGGTTCCATCACAGAAATGAAGGGATGGAGGGATATGATTTGTGAAGATTTGAAGCAGCGTTTCCCTTATACAAAGTTTACCTTTATCGATGCCGGGATTCCTTCTACGGGCAGTACGCCCGGAGCATTCCGCTTGGCGGACGATGTGTTGTCCAAGGCCAAAGTCGATCTGCTTTTTGTGGAAGCGGCGGTGAACGATGATACCAACGGCTTTAATGCCATTGAGCAGGTAAGAGGAATGGAAGGTATCGTACGCCATGCTTTGCTTTCCAATCCGTCTATGGATATCATGATGCTGCATTTTATCTACGATCCTTTCATCCCGAAACTGGACGGAGGTCAGATGCCCGATGTGATTCTGAATCACGAACGGGTGGCGAACCATTATCTGGTCCCTTCCGTCAACCTCGCTACAGAAATCGCCGCCCGTATGCGGGAAGGTGAATTCAATTGGGAACAGTTTGGCGGTACGCATCCCAAACCTTTGGGGCATGCTTATTATGTGGCTACGATAAATAAGGTGCTCGATGAAATGTATGCTTCTTGTGTTGCTGCCGGAACTGCCGTCAAGCCTCATGTGCTTCCTGCCGTGCCGCTAGACGGATATAGTTATACAAATGGCAAGTTGGTCGACATCCGGCAAGCTCATATAAATAAAGGCTGGCAGTTAGTCCCTTCGTGGACTCCGCGCCTTATTGCCGAAACGCGTCCGGGCTTTGTCGATGTGCCCATGCTTGAAACCGATCGTCCCGGAGCGAAACTGACACTCGACTTTGAAGGGACGGCTGTCGGTATCTTCTGTGTAAGTGGTCCGGCTGCCGGGATTCTGGAATATAGTATTGACGGTGCTACGTTTAAAAAGTTGGATACGTTTACGGCTTGGAGCGGCGGACTGTATATTCCTTGGGTATATATGTTCGATACGGAGTTGCCGAAAGGCAAACATCGTCTGATGCTCAGGATGTCAAAAGATCATCATCCGCAAAGTAAGGGTACGGCCTGCCGGATCAGACAGTTTGTGGTAAATGAATAGAATGAATGGTAAAGTTGGATTGCGTTTGATTGAACATATCCTGCCATCCGCATAATCTTCTTGCAGATAGATAAATGCTTTTCTGAAAAACATTCATTATTGTTTGTTGTTTTGTTCAGAAAAAACGTATCTTTGCAGTAGAACTATGGTTGGCATAAACATTTTTATGCCCATAAATACGCAGTTCTCTTCGGTGGATTAAAATGTAGCGATTTATAAGACACACCGGATGAGTGCAGCCTGTATCTGTATTGGTACGGGCTTACTTATCCATGTGTCGGGGTGCCGCTACATACCTAATCCATTGGATGAGTAATGCCCCGTACCTTTTCATATAATCACATTCAAGAAACCGTGCAGGGTAGATTATTTTAACTTTAATCTTTTTCCCTGTATGGCTAATTGGATTACTCTACGGCAAGCTGCCGAAAAATACGAGACTACGGTAAAAGATGTTCTCTCTTGGTCGGAACTTCCTGAAATTACTTTCACTTACGTAAACTACACTTTGTTATTGAATGATGACAGCGTGTGTGATTTTATTAAATTGCATAGCCTTCCGGCTGAAGCAGGAAAAGACTACGGTTGTGCCATCACCTTTGAAAATGTCGAGATAATCGCGAAATTATATGCTAATGCATTAGAAAAGATCCGTTTGCTGGAAAAGCAAACCGAACTGCTGAATGAATGTGTTTCCAAACAGTCAAAACTCTTTGAATCGATAGAGGAGAGGCTTGCGGCAATGCTGGTCTCCATGGAAGATACTGAAATTCAGGATACAGACCCAATAAACGAGGAATCGAAGTTTGCCGCTTTCATGAAGAAAATCCTCCTCTCATACAAAAAATGCATTTCGATCTTCCATCTTCCACCTTTTAAAAGATAACTGTCTGATTCGTAGTAAACTAATAGGGTGGAAGATGCGGTTTTTTAGCCGTTTATCTTCCACCCTCATCTTCCATCTTCCACCCGCTAAATTTCCTCTTTGGAAGGCGATTTTTTGATAAATACCAGTAGGCTTCCTCGCCCTTTGGGTTTGATAATGCCCTGATCTACAAATCGGTGTAGATCTTCCAACGCTTTATTTTTCAGTCGTCCGGTCAGTCGGGTGTAGTCCGAACGGGTGATAAAAGCATTTTCATTTAGATACCTTTCCAGTCGAAAAAGCTTTTCTTCTTCGCTGAGCTGTGACGAGCTTCGTGAACCGTATTTGCCGGCACGTTCCACATAGCCCTTGGTATGTCTGCGAAACCACATCGAAGCCCTGAAATTAATGTTGTCGAAGTAAATGGATTGTGCGCGGATCTCTTTTTTATCTTTCACCGGATGCGTTGCCTTCAGGCTTGCCGAGAAATAGCCGATCTTGCCCAACTCCACATGGTATCCGTCCACCAGATATTTGGAGATTTTCTCTGTCAGGGCACAGAGCACTCCTTCCAGGTCGCCTACTGTGAAGGTGGAGGCTTCCGAAATTTCTTCAAGAATGGTGCGTGTCCGGATGGTTCCACTCGAAATGATGTGGGGATAAAGCTTGGGTTCCTCTCCGTTCTCTTTTTTAGAAGGAACTTCTCTGAAATCATAACGTGCTGCCATAATTTGTTTGGTTTTTAATTGTTGATAGTTATTTGTTTATTGGTTTTTCTTTCTTTGTTTTAGCCTTTTTCCTTTGTTTTTTACCTGAGCCCGCATCCCCGGGCTCATTAGCCTCGGTATGCAGGCCGGTCAGCCTGGGTATGCGGGCCCATGAGTCCCGCTGTCCGGGCTTGGATAATGCTCCTATAAAGATACATAATATTTATCGTGAAAACAAGTAATACTCCTCTTGTTTGTTATTAAATATAATTGATTTATTTGTGATGATCCGCTTGCTTTATCCGGTAAGAAAGAGTACCTTTACCACATTATAAAAAACCGGAAAAACCATGAAAATAACCCTGATCCGAAAGGAAGAAACTGTCGTAGCACAACGTACGGTGAAACTCGAAACTGTGTTGGAGAATATGAAAACCGAAACCAAAACCTGCCCCGTGAGTGCTTTACGTCGGACACTGAAGTTTTCGGGTGGAAGTGGACATGTCACGGCGGTGGACAAACTGCCCCGTATCCTTTTTTCGGTGGAACTGGGCAAGAGTAAAGAAATATCGGTGATGAAGGCTTATCATGGATTGGTACTTCTGAGTGTGAAGGGATTCACCGGAGTAGAAGAGGCTGCACGCTTGCGTGACAAGCTGTCCGGACTGCCTCAGACGATGATTGCTTTTGTCGGTTCAAGCGGGCGGAGTGTAAAGATACTCGTGCCTTTCCTACGTCCCGACGGTTCATTGCCCGTAACCGTAGAGGAAGCCGGATTTTTTCATGCTCATGCCTACCAGTGGGCGGTGAACTTTTACAGAGGGCAGCTTTTGGCGGAACACCGGGATGTTACGCTTGAGAATCCGGTGCCGGAACAGAGTTGCCGGTATTCATTCGATCCGGGGCTCTATTTCAATCCGGATGCCTACCCCATTCGCCTGGAGCAACCTTTGTCGATGCCCGGTGAAGTTACCTACCGCGAAACAGTGGAGGCGGAAACTGATCCTTTGCAGCGTATGATGCCCGGTTACGAACGGAGCGAAATTATCTCGACATTGTTTGAAACTTCACTGTATGAAGCTCTTAATACGGTAGGCTGCGACCGGGAGGAGGATTCTAAATCTTTGATCGTGGAACTGACCCGGAACTGTTTTCGTTCGGGAATCCCCGAAGAAGAGGTAGTGGGTTGGACGCTGATGCATTTCCGGGGTAAAGTGTCCGAAATACTGATACGTGAGACGGTTCACAATGTGTATGCCGTTGAGAAGCGATTCGGAAGTAATCCTTGCATTTCTCTCAAGCAGACCATGGCCATACGTACCGACGAGTTTATGGGCAGACGTTATGAGTTTCGCTATAACATACTGGCCGGAGTGGTGGAATATCGTGAACGAAAGACGTTTTGTTTCGATTTTCGTCCGGTGACGGACCGGGTGCTCAATACAATTGCGGTAAATGCTATCAGCGAAGGGCTTGAACTTTGGGACAGGGATGTGAAACGCTGGATTAACTCCGAACGTGTGCCGGTCTATTCACCTGTTACCGACTTTTTGTATGGCTTGCCCCGTTGGGATGGAAAAGACCGCATTCGGGCGTTAGCCCGCTACGTGCCTTGCGACAATTCGCATTGGCCCGACTTCTTCCATCGCTGGTTTCTCGCAATGGTGGCCCACTGGAAAGGAAATGACAAGCAGTATGCCAACTCCGTTTCACGCCTGTTGATCGGTTCGCAGGGATGCGGCAAATCCACTTATTGCCGCAATATCCTGCCGCCTGGTTTGAGAGCCTATTATACCGACAGCATTGACTTCAGCCGGAAACGCGATGCCGAGCTTTATCTCAACCGCTTCATGCTGATCAATATTGACGAGTTCGATCAGGTAAGTGTCAATCATCAAGGCTTCTTGAAACATATACTCCAGAAACCGGTGCTTAATGTGCGTAAGCCCAACGAGGCGGCTGTCCGCGAGTTGAAGCGTTATGCTTCGTTCATAGCGACCAGCAATCATAGCGATTTGCTTTCCGATCCTTCGGGAAGCCGCCGTTTTATCTGTATCAATATCACTGGCAGAATCCGTAATGATGCTGTCATCAACTATCCGCAACTCTATGCGCAGGCAGTGCGGGAGCTCCGTGACGGTGAGCGCTTTTATTTCTCTCCCGAGGAAGAGGCCATTTTGATGGAGAGCAATCAGGAATTTGAACTGCAAACTCCGGTTGAACAGCTCTTTCAACAGTATTTCCGCTCTGCCGGCGAGGGAGAAAAGTGTGAAACCCTGCTCGCAGTCGATATTTTAGGACGCATACAAAAGAAAAGCGGCTTTAAACTGTCGGCTACGAAGATAGTGCATTTTGGCAGAATACTTCGTAAACTGGGAGTGCCTTGCAGGAAAATGAAAAACGGGAATTTCTATTGTGTGGTGGAGTTGTAGATGTATTTTATTCAATCTGTATACAATCCAGTCCGAACAAAGTTCCTGTCGATAGCGGATTCCGTCCGATCAATTCTATCCGCAGGATAAATTTACCGTTTATGGGCTTGTGCATTCCCAGGCTTATGGCACCTGTCGGCTCGACTTTCTCGCTGTAACAGTCCAACTGCTTTCCGTTTTTGGGGTGATTTACATACAACCTTATATTGCCGTAGTCGGTTGCTTTGGTACAAAATAGATTCAAGCTGTATTCACGATCCTCAAAACCGGAGAATTCGAACTCGATGTAATCGCCTTCCTTACCGCCATGGCATACCAGATGGTCTTTTAAGTTCCATTTGCCCGGATGCCCGCTGAGTCTTTGTCTGTCATAACGCAGCCTTTCTGATTTGGAAGTTGGCTGGATTTGGCAAAAATCAATGGCATTTGGTATGTTGCAGACAGGAGATTGAGTAGGGGTAGGCAATAACCCTGCTTCTATTTCTTCTAAGCCGGAAGAGCCTGTGGCTTCGGAACCTAAGTCTCCGTACCAGAATACAGTCGAAGAGTAATCTACCGTCCCGTTTTCCCAACCTAACAATTCGAAATCGAACTTCAATTGCCGGTTGAAGGGAATGGCATCTAAGCATCTGACTCTGAAGAAGCTGTTGTAGCCATAAAAATTTCGCATATCCTGGCGGGGTTGCCCGGCAAATGGTGTCTGACTTTTAAAATAACCATCGAAACTGTAGTAGTCTTCAGTGCCTGTTCCGAAATGGGAAGGAAATGGTTCGTGATCTACGGTTATTTTTTCATCTCCTTCTCCATACCACTCTGCCGTATGGTTGAAAAGTGATAGCAGGTCTCCCCGATAAACTCCTCTGCCGGATATAGTGGCGAAATTCCAATCCATACATTTTTCGTGTTCCATCCAGGTGACGACGGGCAGACCACGTTCCTGCTTCCAGGCTGTATGGAAATAGAGAGACCGGTTGTCCCACTCATAGGGCTGTGAAACAATATCTGTTTGTATATCGGCTTTGTATGGAGAGAGGTTCAAGATCGTGATTTCACAATCTTGCTTATAGGGCATCAACCATTTGCTGCAGACAATCCCTTTGCCGTCGGAATAGAAGAAAAAACTCCTGGACGCAAAAGATCCCATGCCGGAGCCTGCAAAATCGGATAGTGGAGCCCATACGGTTTGTTTCCCGTCAAAGCTTATGGTTACGATCAGGCTACGCATCAATAGGGCAAAATCGTCTGTTCCGGGTTTCAGGTTTTTATCTGTTTTCACATTGAACTGAAGAAGGCTGATCGCTCTTTTTCCTGTGCGAAGGTTCAGCTTTTGCTTTTCACCTTTATTTAATGAAAAGCTCTGTTGATGGTTAAGTGAACCTTTGCCATAATCAGACTGGGGATCAAATCCCTTATCCATATTTTTATAGAGTGCGTCGGATGTTTTTTCTGCTAAAGCGGGTATGCGGTCTGCCACTTCCTGTGAGAAAGTTTCTACCGGAGTACCTGTGGGGTATTTGCGGTAATTGAACAAAAAGTGTCGGTTAGTCCGTTCGGGGGTAAGTTCCTCCATGGTCACTTTGCAGCCGTTGTTATAGGGGACAGGTAGATAAATCAGGCTGCCTCTGTTCCATTTGTTGTCCGGTTCGATTAACCCTTTCTTCAATCCTCGCACACCGAACTTCTGGAGATCATAAGAGGGCACCTCCCAGCCCGGTTCGTCTTTTCCGTCAAAATAGAAACGTAAGATTGTATTTATGCTGCCAAAGGTTGTGAGCCATATACGGGTAATGGCACCGGGACCTTTGTCCTCAAAAAGAACCTTTTCTTTCCGTCCGTTGCGTTCTTCGAGACGGATGAATCCTTCGCCGTCATCATTGGCAAACCAATTGGGCTGGTCAGGAGAAACGGACCTGCGATCGTAGCTGCTTTGCTGCATACTGCGATAGGGCAGGGCCGGATAGCGGCTCATTTCATCCCGTGAGGTCATCTCTTTCAGGAGAGTTTCTACTGTGATCTGATATTTTGTCTGTGCAAATGAACAGGTGCACAGAGCGGAGAAAAGTAAGGTGATCCCCCATCTCATTATTCCTGTTGTAAACTCAGGCTTCGGAGAAGATAATAAGAGTTGTTTCCATTTTGTGTCCATAATACGATTTTATTGATGGTAAGTAGCCGCAATATTAAGAAAGTATATCGGATGAGGCTATAATGAATCGTACCAAATCGTAGTACAGACGTTACATGAAGCATTCTTTTGGGGTTTTGCCGACTCATGGTGGGGTGAGCCGGCGTATTTATTATTCCAGTGTCGGTATGTCTATCGTTTCGTTTTCTTCTTGCCAGTTGTCGATGGTGAATCCTCCGGAAGTTTCTTCCGAGAAGATGTCACCTAAAGTCAGTGTGAGAGTCAACTTGTTATTAGCTTTTAACGGAGCGTTCAGCGGTTGCTGATAGGTTTTGGTATTTCCGTTCTTCAGTTTGATGATCAGTTTGAACATTGGTTTCGCAGATGAAGGAAAAAGCATGACCGTAGCATTGCTCATCTGCGTGCCGTCAGCTGACAGTACGAGTGGGAAGGCCACTGTCTTGGTTTGGTTTACCGGAGCGGCAGTATACACATTCAGTTTTTCGGCAATGCCTCCTATATGAACTTCCATGCTGGCAATGCTGGAACTGAGGATTCCATTGTTCTTGTTTTTTACGATTACTTTCAGACCTGCAACCACACGCTGCATGGCTGCGCTCAACTCTTCCGTACCAATATGTGCCGGTTTTACGGTATATACCAAATCGAATACCGGATAATAGGTGGTATCCGTCGAGATTCTCCGGAGCCCGAAGTATTGCTGGGAAAGATCGCCTCCGATAGTGATTTGGGGATCAATGACAACCGGATTGCTGTAAATGGGCTCTTCATATTTCGGGGTACCCCAATAAATCATGTTATAAGTACCTACCGGAAGTGAGAGTTCCCTGTTCTTATTTCCGTAAATTGCCCCATCTTGAAGATAGTACATTCCCGGGAATGGGGTCAGCTTGCCTTCTATGTAATTTCCATAATAAATGGCACTGCCAGCCTGGCAAGGATAGGCTTCTAATACACCGGTCATCGGACTTTGGGTATCGGATAAGGTGACACTCAGGTCGGGGGTGACCAGTCCTCCGTTATCTTCCTTACATGGCGCACACGAATTGTCATCCGAACAACTGTAGAATATTGCAGCCGTCAAGAGGGTCAGGAATATTAATTTCTTCATACTTAATGCTGTTTAGGTTTTTAGTCTTTGAATAACACACTATGAAGTATTTGGTTCTAAAAAGTTTAGGAAGAGTATCAATGGTAGGGAGAGTGGTAGGCAAAAAATATAGGGCTACTTTGTTGAGTAACCCTATCAATTGGATTGAAAAAATAGCATGACGTTGATCATGTCTTTATGTTTTGGTTATTATAAGCTGTCTATGGATACACAAAGGCTTTTGGGACTGTGTCAAAACTCTTTTTTACCACAGATTGCACAGATTATCACAGAATAAGAATGATGATAATTAATAACTTAAAAATCACTCTATGTTACTCTGTCTCCTCTGTGGTGAGTTTCGACACACCCTCATCACGAATGGAATGCGGTCTTTCTTCTAATGTACTGTAGTATCACGTCATTCTCTCTTTCTATCATAATAAATTAATGTTCAATTCATATTTAATAAGTTAGTTCCTAAAGAAAGTTTCGCTATCTAAATGGAATGGGTGGTCTATGACACCGATTAATAGCCCCTGATTTGCAAAATATATGTTTTCCATGTTTATCTTTTCATTAGTAATGCAAATATATTAAATAAAAGTCAACTTGTAATAAATGTGCTGATTAAATATTAATCGGTTTTTAGATCAGGATATTGTGCTAAGATATATAGTATATTCTTAGAACTGTGCTGAATAGATAGTTTGGATATGAGTTGAATCTATCAGAAGGTTTGGGTTGAAATTGTTCTGTTTTGATAAAAAGTATATCTTTGTGCGTTGAACGCGATATATTTCAATTTATTATGAACGGATTTCTACTGTTGAAACGCCCTTTTATCTGGCTGGCCCGCTTTCGTCACCGTTGTGGATATGGGGTTCATTCACCATTTGCTTTCGACTTGATAACCAACGTCATTTATGAGCGTACCCCTTACTATGCTTACAGTTTGCTGGAGACTGAACAAAAGAAAATGTCGGTAAATCCCGGCAGGAAGTGGAAGCATGAATCAAAGAAGGTGAACCGGTTATTGTTCCGGTTGGTCAACCGAATGCAACCTGCTACGATTGTAGATGCCGGAACGTTGTCGGTATCGTCTCTATATTTGCAGGCCGGACATGCTAAGGCGGGTTATCTGGGTGCTTCTGATTTGTCCGAACTCTTTTTAGAGAAAGATACACCTGTCGATTTTCTTTATTTGCACCATTACCGTAACCCGGAATTTGTAGAGAAAGTATTCGATATCTGTGCGTCGAGAACAACGGAACAAGGAGTTTTTGTGATTGCCGGTATCTGCTATACGAAAAAGATGAAAGCACTCTGGAAAAAGATACAGCAGGATGACCGGACGGGTGTTACATTCGACTTATATGATCTTGGAATCGTCTTTTTCGACCGTACGAAGATAAAACAGCACTATATCGTCAACTTCTGAATCCTTTTGTGTGTTAACCTTTACAGAAATAATAAACTTACTATCATTATGAAAAAGAGTCTTGTATATACAAAAACGGGTGATAAAGGAACAACGGGTCTGATAGGAGGAACCCGTGTGCCGAAAACCCACATCCGCCTTGAAGCGTATGGAACGGTCGATGAACTGAACTCGAATCTGGGATTACTGGCAACTTACCTGATGGACGAGCATGATTTGGATTTCGTACAGTCGGTGCAGGATAAACTGTTTGCCATTGGTTCGCATCTGGCCACTGACCAGGAGAAGATCCAACTGCACGATGTCAGTATTATTACCCCTGCCGATGTAGAAGCTATTGAACGTGAAATTGATGCTGCCGACGAAATTCTTCCGCCTTTACATTCCTTCATCATTCCGGGAGGAAGTCGTGGCTCGGCACTTTGCCACGTTTGCCGTACCGTTTGCCGGAGGGCGGAGCGGCGTATTCTTGCATTATCCGAAAGCTATACAATCTCTGCTGATTTGCTGGCTTATGTCAACCGGCTGTCTGATTATTTATTTGTCTTGTCTCGTAAAATGAATTTTAATGAGGGAAAAGACGAAATATTTTGGAATAATAGTTGCAAGTGAAATTTTTTATTATACTTTTGCCGAAAAATAGAGAGTAGGTATTAATATTCACATTTTAAATACGAAAGCTTATGTATTGGACGTTGGAATTAGCATCTAAACTGGAAGATGCTCCTTGGCCGGCAACTAAGGATGAACTGATTGATTATGCCATGCGGTCGGGTGCTCCTCTTGAAGTGATTGAAAACCTTCAGGAAATGGAAGATGAAGGCGAAATCTATGAAAGTATAGAAGATATTTGGCCGGATTACCCCAGTAAAGAAGATTTCTTCTTCAATGAAGAGGAGTATTAAGAAGGAAAATCTAAGTTAATCACTTAAATATCAGCGGGATAAGCAAAAATAATTTGTTTGTCCCGCTGGTGTTTTATAGGTTTGAATGGTGCGGTTTGTTTGTCTAAAATGCAATTTTCCTTCTTGAAAATAGGGTTTGTTTGTCTAAAATACACTACCTTTGTGCATCCTCAGGAATATTAAAACGAAAGGAAGCGTATGGGAAGACCGAAGAGATTATATCCGTTGGGCAAATATCGTCTCCGTACTCCGAAGGAGTCTGACAAAAATAAAGCCTACCCTATTGAGTTGGAATATACTTGGAATAGACAAATTATACGTAAGACAACAAATGTCTTTGTTAAGGAAACCGACTGGAATCAGAACGGCAATCAAGGTCGTGGAGAAATTCGTGTCAGTTATGGATCTGAGTACAAACGTCTCAATCAACTGTTATTGGCACGTGTTGAGCGGATTGACTCTATGCTTGCTGAGTATAATGAAAAGCATCCCAATCAAATCACTGCTGACATTATTTCGGGATTCCTTGCAGATAAGCCATTGACACGCCCAGACCAAGGAAAAGATTTTGTTGAGTTCACATTGGAGCGTCTTTATTCAGAATACTCAAGAAACAAGATTGGCCGTAGTCGATATGAAAACGGTAAAAGCGGAATGAATATATTCCAAACCTTCCTTCGTTCTACGAAACAGGGTACATATCGTACCGATTCTATCTATGTCGGCGATATCACTCCTGAATTATTGGATGCATATATTTTGTGGCGTAGAGAGATAAAGCAGAATAGTGATGCAACAATCAATCACTCTTTAACACCAATATTAAAAGCATGTGCTTACGCATGTGAGATGGGTATGCTGGAACCTTCTGTCAATGCACGAATACAGGATATGCGTATTATTACTAAGGTATCTTTGTCGGAAGAGGAAAGTGAATTTGATGGGAAGAGTCTGAATAAAGAACAATTACTTGCTCTATTGGAATACTACAAAACCTGCCCTGAACCACGCAGGAAAGAGTTTCTGGAGATTTTCTTCTTTGCTTTCCATGCTTGCGGACTTCGTGTTGTGGATGTAATGACATTGCAATGGGGGCATATCAACTTTGAGAAGAAAGAGTTGAGAAAAATTATGATTAAGACAAACAAACGCCATGTGATTCCTCTTACAGAGCAAGCTATATCTATCTTAAGACAGTGGCAAGAAAAACGGGAAGGCTGCAAATATGTATTCAATCTTGTGAAAGAAGAATTAGACCTAGATGATGCTGAAGCCCTTTATAAAGCTCGTAATAATGCCACGAAATGCATCAATCAGTCACTTGTGGTAGTGGGTGAACAGATTGGGCTGCCGTTTAATTTGTCAATGCATGTAGCTAGACACTCATTTGCAGTGTTTGCATTAAACAAAGGTTTGTCAATGACTGTAGTAAGTCGCCTTTTAGGACATGGTAGTACCGATGTTACAGAGAAAGTTTATGCAAGATTTCTTCCGGAAACTCTTTCTACTGAGGTGGCACGTTTAAAAGATGAATTTAAAACTCTAGAAATAATTTGAATGAAGTATGTTGCAGATTATATTTCTTAATATTGGTCTTTGTGTTATCTTGTTGGCAATTGCCTTCGTCTTCAAAAAATACGCAAGAGTAATTCTATGGTCAAGTGCAATTACATTATTCGTAGGCACATTATTACTCGTTGGACTTGGAATTGTAAATCCTGTCAGCGATAACGAAACTGGCTCATCAGAGTTTTGGGGCACAATTATGTTTCTGATTTCAGCAGCTGCATTAGTTATTGGTGCAGAAATTCTTCGTGAGAAAAATATTATGAATGTGGAAGAAGTTGTATCTGTTGATGCTGAAATTATTCTTTCTGAAACATTGGATACAGAATTGGCTCGTAAAGTTTTTGCAAAGGCCATAGAAGCTGGTTATATGAAAGAAGATGGCACACACTATAAATGGAACGAATCAAAAGTTCTTTTGGCGTATATGTGTGGGCGTATTTATTGTGGGGACAAACCAATACCTTCAAAATTTGATGATAAAGGATCCTGGAAGTTTGGAGAAACTTTTTTCCCGGACACAGAGCTAAATAATTTGTTTGACATCTCGGGGCTAGGGCAATCCCGACAAAATAGGAAAGACCTAGCAGTCCCAGTAAAATCAACAGAGATTGATAAATTTTTTGAGTAGCTAAACGGCTACTCTTTTTTATTTATAATCAGATAGTTGCGTCTCAATCATAACTTCAACATAACTTACCCTAACATTATTCATAACACACTAACTAATCTACCATAACATTCGAGGTCCTAAAGGTTCGCTACTTTCGTGGCAGCTATGGACGACGTGCACAATCGTACCATAGCGAAATAACCCGGCTTAAAGTCCGAGTGTGCATCAGGACCGTCAAGCCATAATTGTTTAAGTATATGGCTAAAATTAAGAATGTAGAGTCCCTATGTGAACGGGAATTGCTGGAGAAAATCCTCCACACTGTAGAGGAGCAGGAAAAGGCTTTGGCTCAACATCAAATGCCCCAAAATCATCTATATGATAATAAGGCACTGATGGCAAAATTGGGTATAAAGGAGAAATACCTAAAGAAATTGCGTGATAATGGTTACCTTGGATATTCACGTCAAGGAGACAAATATTGGTATACTCAAGAAGATGTAGACCGATTCCTTCGTAATTTTCACTATGATGCCTTTGCGGCAAGTGATGAACTACCCCAACGGAGAGGAGGTGGCTATGGTCGATAAGTTGCATTTAACCAATATGCTCCGAGCAAAGGTAGAGCATAATCTTGATGGAGGATTGCCGTTGGATGTTTTCCCTGATAAAATTCAGGAAATTATTCTGAACCTTTCTCGACATGAAAATTTCAATGTTGAGTATGTGGCATCCATTATTATATCTGCGATGGCGGCTGCCATAGGCAATTCATACCAAATCAATATCAGAAATGAGTGGAAAGACAGTCCATCTCTTTATATGATGCTTATTGGGCGACCAGGTTTAGGCAAAACTCCTCCTCTTAACTTCCTCTACAAACCTATTAACGATTTGGATGATCGTCTTGACGAGAAATATAGTGAGGAACTTGAGAAATATGAGCGTGCCAAGCAGGCGAACGGAGGAAATGATAAATTGAAAGCGCCCAAGTGGTTGACCAATATTATATCAGACTTCACACCAGAAGCAATGGTAGAAGCTCATTGGCGCAATCCACGAGGGATAGCTATAATTGTCGACGAGATTATTGGGCTATTCAATTTTGCAAAGAGATACAATGGCAATAATAATCTTATTGAACTTCTGCTAACAGCTTATAGTGGTGGTACGATTAAAGTTCTACGCAAGTCCTCATCACGTCATATTCGTGTTAAAACGCCGTGTATTAATGTAATAGGAACGGTACAGACCAACATGTTACATGAGGTGTTCAGAAAAGAGTTCATTGCTAACGGATTCCTTGATAGGTTTATCTTTATTTTTCCAAAAGACAGGAAGATTTCAAGATGGAGAAGAAATGATAATAGTATCCCAAAACCTGATATAGCAGGGCAATGGGCGACTATTCTCAACAAAGTACTTGAAATTCCCTGCACGATTAATGAAATAAGGAATGTTGCAGAACCAAAAGTTTTGGAAATGACAGAGGAGGCAGAGGTGTATTTTTATGATTGGTATAACAATATCATTGATAATGTTAATAGCATCGACGATGATGCAGATGTGGAGAGTCGCAGTATGAAACTTAATGGCCATGCAGGACGTTTATCCTTGATATTTCAGATAATGAAATGGGCTGTAGGCGAAGAAGATATGCAGCCAGTAAGCCTGTCTTCTGTGAAATCCGCTATTCGTATGGTTGATTACTATGAAGATACTTACCATAGGATACAAGAGATACTTTTGTCTAATACTATCGGTGATGTAAAAGAAGACTGGTTATCTCAGTTGGGTAATACATTCACAGCAAGCGATGCTATCGCTGCTGCGAAAATATATGAAATACCCAGAAGAACCGTATTCTATGCATTAAAGAAACTCTGTCAGACAAAGCAGCCAATTCTGGAAAAAACCAAGCATGGCGAATATCGAAAAATTCAACACCAAACATCAAATGCATCTTGCACTATTGCACTTTCAACCCAAGTTGAGGAATTACAGACAAAGCATAGTGCAAAAGTGCATAGTGCAAACGAATAAACTTATCTATCCATGAGCAAGTATAGATTTCATTTGCAAAAGTATAGTTTGGGAAGCAAGATTGCTTGCCCTAGTTGTGAGAGACCTCGATGTTTTGTGAAATATGTTGATGAAGAGGGAGTTGTAAGTTTTTCCAATGAGGTTGGGAAATGTGACCATGAAATCAGTTGTGGTTATCATTACACTCCACGTGATTTCTTTCGTGATAATCCCAATGCAAACATCAAGGAAGAACGGTCTAGTGATTATGTACAGCCTGTGAAAAGTACTCATGAAAAAGAAATTATTGTGCCACCCTCTTTTATTCCCTTAGAGTATTTTAATGCGAGTCTTGCTCATTTTGAGAAGAATCCCTTATACAAATACTTATGTAGGGTGTTTGGTGAAGCTGAAGCCCAAAGGGTATTCCATTTATATCATGTTGGTACATCGGCTAAATGGGGAGGTGCAACAGTTTTTTGGCAAATTGATGCTAATGAGCAGGTACGTTCTGGCAAGATTATACTTTATAATTCTGAGACAGGGCATAGGGTTAAAGAACCCCACAGCTATGTAAGCTGGGCGCATCGTGAACTACAACTTAAAGATTTCAATCTGAAGCAATGTCTATTTGGCGAACATCTATTGATAAGATATCCGGATGCACCGGTCATATTGGTGGAAAGCGAAAAGACGGCTATTGTCATGAGTCACTTCATTCCGAACTATGTTTGGGTGGCAACTGGCGGCATTAATGGATGCTTCAAAGAAGAATTTGTTCACAGTCTTAAAGGTAGGGATGTAACTCTAATCCCTGATTTGGGAGCTACGCAATTGTGGAAAGAGAAATCGATAATTCTGACAAGAATCTGCAGCAGAGTTGTAGTCTCGGATATGCTTGAACAGATAGCAACTGAAGAAGAACAATCCAAAGGACTTGATATTTCTGACTACTATCTATTCTCTCCATCCAAACACCAGATTCTACAAATGATGATTGAGAAGAACCCTCTTTTACAAAATCTCATTGATGCTTTAGGCTTGGAGTTGATAGATGCTCAGCAGATGACAGAGTCCACTTAGATTGTACAAAACTTAAATAACAAAGGAGCTTGGTCCAGGAGTTAAAATAAAATCCATAACACAATAAGGACTTTTTGCCTTGCAGCAAGAAACTCCCATTTGTGGTTGGCAAACACAACTCTAAATGAGCAAGCTCAAATGTGTAACTTTTAAAACATTAGATCTATGAATGAAAGTATTAAACAAGCCATGCATTTAGATGCATGCAAATCTTTTGGCGCAGCAGAAGCCAATGAAAACGAAAGAAGATGGGACGATAAGATGATTGATTCTAAGAACAACGATTCTATTAATAACTACGACAAAACCAGAATGAGGCTTAATTTTGAGATTGGCCCCGATGGTAAGATTCACTCTTTGGGCTATCAGGATAAAAGACTTGATGTTCGTTTGCAAGAACGGCTAAATGAACTTGGTTGGCGTCCATTCAAAGCGGATAGTAAGATTCAACCCAATTGTTGTGCTCGTCTCATCTTTGGTGGCAATCGAGAGCGTACATTGGAAATGGCATTTGGCACTCAGGACCTAAAACTTGATAAAGATTCTGATAATAGCCATATACATAGATGCAAAGAGGTGGAGCAATGGGCTTTGGATGTATATAATTGGTGTTGTCGTAGGTATGGGAAAGAAAATATCATCGGCTTTCAGGTTCATCTTGATGAAACGTCACCACATATTCATGCACTTATTGTTCCTGTTGGGGTACGTCCTAAAAGTGGTCGTGAATGTGTGATGTGGTCTGCAAAATTCGGAAAGAATAAATATGAGTATGGTTCAATACTCAAGGAAATGCATACCTCACTCTATGAAGAAGTTGGTAGTAAATACGGTTTGGAGAGGGGTGACAGCGTAGAAGGTCGAAATATCCAGCACCTGAATAAGCGAGATTATATCCGTAAACTCGCAAAGGAGCAGAAGAAGATGGAAAAAGCCATCAGAGGATTGCAAACCATGAAGGATAATATCGAGGCTGAAATGCAAATGTTTTCCGATGAATTAAAAATCTTGGAGAAAGATTTGGCTGCAGGACGTGTTGTATTGGCAGAATATCAAAACAAGAAAGCGTGCATTGAAGATTTGATACATGATTGCCAAGAAAGACTCGATGATAAGGAAACCAAGTTGATGATAAAGCAGCAGGAGTTGGACTCGTTGCTGAAAGATATCCAAAACATTCATTCTGTGAATAGACCTTTCAAGAATTACAAGATTGAGTTTAATGCTCCACAGATTACAGAGAAACCGCCAATGTTTGGAACCGATAAGTGGTTGGAACGTCAAAATACGATTATCGAGAAGCAATTTACCGCTATGGGGCGTAAATTGGAGGAACTTTATAGAAATGAAGCCGCTAATCAAGTTGAAGCTGTTCGCCAGAATATTTTGGTGGATATGAAAGAAGTTCATACGTTAAAAGCAGAAAACAAGACGCTGACGGAATGCATGAATTACTGGTCTAATTTGGCATTGAAGACTTTTGACTACCTCTCGATACCATCTTTACGTGATGAGTTATGTGCAGTAGCAACAGCTCTTATAGGTGGAGATTACGTAGTTCCAACTGGGGGTGGAGGCGGAGGAAATGAATCAGACCTACGTTGGGATGGTCGCAGACCTGATGAACCTGATTTTGCATTCCAAAGAAGATGCTTTTCACATGCCGTCAAATACATTATGGCCAAATACAGTGTGAAGCAGAATAAGGGGCGCTCCCGATAGCTTTTCAAAGACCGCTATCACCAAGAAATATGGTGGTAGCGGTGAGTTGATTTTATACAAATAAGGGTTAAATCCATTTTTAAGAAAGATTTATCATAGGAATTGCTGATTTTTAATAGACTTTTAATTATCTTTGCGTTCAAAGCAATAAAAATTACGTCATGAACGACATGAATAGAATAAAAGTAGTTCTTGTAGAAAAGAAGAAAACTAGTAAATGGCTTGCGGAAGTTTTAGGCAAAAACCCTGCAACCATTTCTAAATGGTGTACTAATACTTCCCAGCCCGATGTGGCAACACTCCGAGAAATAGCTCGAGTACTCGATATAGATGTAAAAGAGCTTCTTAACTCTACAAAATAGTTCTCTATCTTCATATGATAGCAATATATTATGGTAAAAAAGAAAAATAAAGAAGAATCTCTGGTTCCCAAAGACGAGAAAACCCTTAAAATGGAAGGCGTGCAGAATCTGTACAACTTCCTGTTTGAGGCATGCAACATATTGCGTGGTCCTGTGAGTCAAGATAACTTCAAAGATTATATAACACCTATCCTCTATTTTAAGCGTATATCTGATGTATATGACGAGGAAACTCAAACTGCGCTTGAAGAAAGTGGTGGCGATGAGGAGTATGCATCCTTGCCTGAACAACATCGTTTTGTAATTCCAGATGGTTGCCATTGGAGTGATATTCGCGAACGCTCTGAGAATCTTGGTGCTGCAATTGTTGGAGCAATGCGAGGTATAGAGTTGGCCAATCCGGATACATTATATGGTGTATTGTCGATGTTCAGCGCACAGAAATGGACAGATAAGAAAAACCTTTCTGATGGCAAGATTCGTGATTTGATAGAACATCTGTCTACCCGCCGATTGGGCAACAATGATTACCCGGCTGATTTAATGGGTGATGCATATGAGATATTGCTAAAGAAATTTGCAGATGACAGTAAGGCTCAAGCTGGAGAATTCTATACGCCTCGTTCGGTCGTAAGCTTGCTTGTACGCATTCTCGATCCGAAACCAGGTGAAACTGTCTATGACCCGGCATGTGGTAGTGGCGGTATGCTGATTGAGGCGGTACAGCACATGAATCATTCAAGTCTTTGTTGTGGAAGTATATTCGGCCAGGAGAAGAACGTTGTCAACTCTGCCATTGCAAAGATGAACTTGTTCCTGCATGGTGCCAGTGACTTTAATATCATGCAAGGTGACACACTTCGTTCACCTAAGATTTTGCAGAATGGAGAGATTGCTAAATTCGATTGTGTTATAGCTAACCCGCCCTTCTCTCTTGAGAAATGGGGTTCAGTAGAATGGTCATCCGATAAATATGGTCGTAATGTTTGGGGAACACCCAGCGATTCTTGCGGAGACTATGCCTGGATTCAACACATGGTGAAAAGTATGGCATCCGGCAATGGCCGTATGGCGGTTGTTATGCCTCAAGGCGTATTGTTCCGTGGTAATGAAGAAGGCCGCATTCGTGAGAAACTGGTAAAGAGCGATTTGATTGAAGCTGTTGTGACATTAGGCGATAAACTATTCTATGGCACAGGTCTTTCTCCCTGTTTCTTGATATTAAGACGCTTGAAACCAGCTGCACATAGTGCGCGAGTACTGATGATTGATGGAACAAAGATTCTCACCGTAAAGCGTGCACAGAATATACTTTCTCCTGAAAATGTAGACCGCCTTTACGAACTTTACATCAACTACGAAGATGTAGAAGACTTTGCTAAAGTGGTCACTCTAGATGCTATTGCCGCCAAGGATTATGACCTTTCTCCTAATAAATACGTGGAATATCACAAAGAGGAAATCCGTCCATATGCCGAAGTGCTTGCTGAGTTCAAGGCAGCATACGAGGAGGTAAAGAGATGTGAAGAAGAATTTAGAAAACTGATAAACTTATAACCCTATGGAACAACTTGTAAAATATTATAGAAATCCCGATGAACCTATTTCATTGGAAGACTTGAAATCGTTCCTTTGGGGAGCAGCCACTCGCCTTCGTGGTCAGATTGATGCTGCTGGTTACAAAGAATATATTTTCCCTTTGCTATTCTTCAAACGAATTTCTGATGTGTACGATGAGCAGTTTGAAGGTTATGTTTGCGAAGGTGGTATAGAGTATGCCAATGCCCAAGCTCAAGAATTGGTAATTCGTATTCCTGATGGTGCCCATTGGCGTGATGTACGCGAGTGTACAGAAAATGTAGGCCAACGCTTGGTGGAAGCCTTTATTGCTATTGAACAGGCCAATCCAGGCGAGCATGCAGATGGTCGTGTGATTGGAGGTTTGGAAGGAATCTTTGGCCCTAAAGACGGCTGGACCAACAAGGCGAAGATGCCCGACCATATCATAACGTCTCTGATTGAAGATTTTTCACGATACAATTTGTCGCTTAAAGCATGCCCTGCAGACGAAATGGGACAGGCTTACGAATATCTGGTTGGTAAGTTTGCCGACGATGCTGGCAATACAGCACAGGAGTTTTACACCAATCGTACTGTAGTAGATTTGATGGCAGAGATTCTTCAGCCACGTCCAGGTGAAAGTATCTATGACCCTACATGTGGTTCGGGTGGTATGCTTGTGAAGTGTTTGGACTTTCTTCGTAAAAAGGGTGAACCATGGCAAGGTGTAAAGGTATTTGGCCAAGAGATTAATGCACTCACCAGCGCCATTGCCCGAATGAATCTTTACCTGAATGGTGTAGAAGACTTTTCTATTGTTCGTGAAGATACCTTAGCACACCCTGCATTTGTAGACGGAAGTAGGTTGCGTAAGTTTGATATTGTGTTGGCTAATCCACCATATTCTATTAAGACTTGGAATCGTGAAGCTTTTATGAACGATAAGTGGGGACGTAATTTCTTGGGAACTCCACCTCAAGGGCGTGCAGACTACGCTTTCTTCCAGCATATCCTTGCATCTATGGATGATAAGACAGGTAGATGTGCAATACTTTTCCCTCATGGTGTTCTGTTTAGAGATGAAGAACAAAGTTTAAGAGAAAAACTGATAAAGAGTGATGTTGTAGAATGTGTTATTGGCCTTGGTGCAAACCTTTTTTACAATTCACCCATGGAAGCTTGCATTCTGATATGTAATAATCAGAAACGTAGCACCTTGAAGAACAAAATCATTTTTATCAACGCTCTTAAGGAAGTTACACGAAAAAACGCAGAGAGCTATCTGGAAAAGGTACATATTGAAAAGATTGTATCTGCATATTTTAATGCTTCTGAAATTCAGAATTTCAGCACCGTGGCATCTCTTGAACAGATTGCAAATTACAACTACAATCTCAATATCTCTTTATATGCCAATGCTTTGAATAATGAAAATAACTTTAATGTTTTATCAGTTTCAGAAACATTGAGCAATTGGAAGAGTGTTCATGCAGAGATGACTTCTTCAATAACTGAAATGTTTACATTAATCGGCAAATGAGTATGAAATTAGAAGAATTTGCAAGAGAAAGTAGGGCAACTCATAAAGGTGATAAATCGGGTGTCCCCATTGTAGGATTAGAGCATCTTATTCCTCAAGAAATCAAGTTCTCTGGATATGATGTAGACACCGAGAATACATTTACGAAGACTTTCAAGAAGGGACAAATCTTGTTTGGCCGAAGAAGAGCATATCTAAAAAAGGCCGCTATTGCTGATTTTGATGGTATTTGTTCTGGGGATATTACTGTGATAGAGGCTATACCTGGTAAGGTAGACCCTTTGTTGCTTCCGTTCATTATTCAGAATGATAAGTTTTTCGATTATGCCGTTTCTCGCTCAGCTGGAGGTCTATCTCCTAGAGTAAAGTGGGAACATCTGAAAGACTACGAATTCGATCTTCCCCCCATCGAAGAGCAGCGTATCTTAGCAGATAAATTGTGGGCTGCATACAGACTAAAGGAGTCATATAAGAAACTTCTCACCGCCACCCAAGAAATGGTGAAATCGCAATTTATCGAGATGTTTGGGGATACTCACATGAGGAGTGATCATAGCCGTCAATGGAAAGAAGTCGTCGAAATAATTAACGGCAAGGATTATAAATCAATCCAAGTTGAGGATGGGGGCTATCCTGTCTATGGAACTGGTGGCGAGATGGCAAGGGCCTCAGATTATCTATCTCCTGCTAATTCTATATTGTTAGGGAGAAAAGGTACTATTGACAAGCCTTTGCTAATAAGAGAAAAGTATTGGAACGTTGATACTGCATTTGGAGCAGTTCCTGATGAAAAAGTCCTTCATTACGTTTATTTCTATTGGCATTGCAAAACAATAGATTTCAATGTGCTGAACAAAGGTACAACTCTTCCTAGTACAACAAAGGTTGATCTTCTTAATCTCTGGATTAAAATTCCATCAATGGAAGAACAAACTCGATTTGGTTCTATTGTTGAACAGGCCGATAAATCAGAATTTGAACTCCGCAAATCGATAGAGGCAATAGACCAAGTAATAAAGAGTTTGATAAATAATTAATAGAATACATTATGGATATACAAAGAATTAATCAACATAAAGCCAACTTTGATGCAATTGGCCAAATCATCAAGAGTGATGACGGTAGTGAGAATGTGGAAGTTTGGTTTGCGCGAGATTTGCAAAAATTATTAGGCTATGCTCGTTGGGAAAATTTTCAGGTTGCTATAGGTAGAGCAGTAGAATCATGTAAACAACAGAATGTCAATGTAGATGACCATTTTCGTGAGGTCACGAAAATGGTATCTTTAGGTAGTGGTTCACAGCGTGAGGTCATAGACTTCATGTTGACCCGATATGCTTGTTATTTGATTGCACAAAACGGAGATCCTAAAAAAGAAGAAATTGCTTTTGCTCAAGGTTATTTTGCGGTTCAAACTCGAAGAGCTGAGATAATAGCAGAACGAATCCAAGAAATATCAAGACTTGAAGCTCGAGATCGATTGCGCTCGTCCGAAAAACAACTATCTCAAAATATTTATCAGAGAGGAGTTGATGATAAAGGATATGGTAGAATTCGTTCAAAAGGTGATACTGCACTATTTGGAGGGCATACAACTGAAGATATGAAACACAGATTAGGGATTAAGTCAAATCGTCCATTAGCGGATTTTTTGCCAACATTAACTATTGCGGCAAAGAACCTGGCAACAGAAATGACTAATTATAATGTAGAACAGAAAAATCTGTATGGAGAATCCTCTATTACGCGTGAACATGTACAGAACAATGTTAGTGTGCGAAGTATGCTTGGAGAACGTGGAATCCGCCCAGAAGAACTTCCTGTTGCAGAAGACATAAAGAAAGTTGAGCGTCGTGTGGTTTCTGATGATAAAAAGATAGAAAAATCTTCTTCTAAACTCCCAATAAAAAAATAGAACTATTTGCAGAATAAATCAGATATATATCTAAATACTTGTTAATCAGTATATTTCTTTTTGCAGAGTAAATCCTAGGCAATAATTTAATATGGGAATAGTAGTAATAGTTGAAGGGGATGATTAGATAAACTTGGTCACTTAACTTAGTCACTTGCTATACAAAAGTGACTAAGTTAGGTGATAAAGTTACTTTTAGGTCGCGCGTTAATTGACTAACTTTATAATATAGTAAGATTATGGTTAAGAACTTGATTAACGAAATAGAACAGGCTATGCTCAGTTCATTGAATAATGAGCAGTTGGCCCAGTTGCGTAAGGTGCTTGATTACACCTTCCGTAACATTGTCGTGACTGAAAAAGATGCTGTCAATACAGAAAGTAATAATCAAATCTTGGTAGAGAATTTTATCTCAGCCAAGAAAGTTGAAGGATGTTCTCCTAATTCAATCGCCTATTATCGCAGTACTATAAATAATGCATTGATTAAGCTGGGCAAAGAGGTAATCCATATCACAACTGACGATTTACGACATTACTTAAATACATATCAAAGCGAAAGTGGCGCGAGCAAAGTAACGGTAGATAATATCCGACGAATACTATCCAGTTTCTTTTCTTGGTTAGAAGAAGAAAACTATATAGTAAAGAGTCCTGTACGAAGAATCCATAAAGTAAAGGTAGGTAAAACCGTAAAGGAAACATATACTGATGAATCTCTTGAATTGATGCGAGACCATTGTTCAAATCCACGTGATTTGGCATTGATAGATTTATTGGCATCAACAGGAATGCGTGTTGGAGAATTGGTTAAGCTCAATCGCTCAGATATTGACTACCACAATAGGGAATGTATTGTTACCGGCAAAGGTGATAAGCAGCGTAAGGTGTATTTCGATGCTCGTACAAAGATTCATTTGCAGAAATATATCAATAGTCGTACAGATAGCAATGAAGCGTTGTTTGTATCACTCCTGGCTCCTTATGAAAGATTGCAGATTAGCGGTGTGGAGATTAGACTGCGTCAGATGGGGAAAGATTTGAATATACCCAAGGTGCATCCACACAAGTTTCGTCGCACATTAGCAACAATGGCAATAGATAAGGGCATGCCTATAGAGCAAGTCCAACACCTGCTTGGTCATCAGAGTCTCGATACGACGTTGCAATATGCAATGGTTAATCAGAATAATGTTAAATTGTCTCATCATAAATTCATTGGTTAGTATGTCGCAATTTATCGAGATATTTTATGGCATGGAAACTACTCCTGTAAAAGATTATATTGATGATTCTTTTCCTGGTGAATGGGGTACTGAAGATAAGGATGGTAATGGAGTAAAGGTTATACGTACTACAAACTTCACAAACTCAGGAAAGCTGAATCTTGCAGATGTTGTTACCCGCAGCATTGAAGATAGGAAGGTAGTTAGAAAGCAAATTAAAAAGTACGATACCATACTTGAAAGATCAGGTGGAACTGCTGATAATCCGGTGGGTAGAGTTGTGCTATTTGAAGAAGATAACTTGTTTTTGTGCAATAACTTCACGCAGGTTTTGAGATTCAAAGACGTTGATCCAAGGTTTGCATTCTATGCATTATACTACTTCTATCAGACAAATAGAACTGCAATCAGAAGCATGGGAAGCAAGACGACAGGAATTCAGAATCTCAACATGAGTAAATATTTGGAAATCGGCATTCCAAATGCATCAGATGAGGATCAGAAAGCGTTTGTTACAATTGCAGAACAAGCCGATAAATCAGAATTTGTTGGTTGCAAATCGCAATTTATCGAGATGTATTATAATACTCATAATAAGCAAACCCTTGAATCGGTTTGTCCAATCATGAATAAGGGGATAACGCCAAAATATGTTGAATCTTCTTCTGTCTTAGTGATTAATCAAGCATGTATCCATTGGGATGGTCAACGTTTGGGTAATATAAAATACCACAACGAGGAAATCCCAGTTAGGAAGAGAATACTTGAATCAGGAGATGTTCTCTTGAATGCAACTGGAAATGGTACTCTTGGACGATGTTGTGTATTTATTTGTCCTTCAGACAATAATACCTACATAAATGATGGACATGTGATTGCCTTGTCAACAGATAGAGCAGTGATTCTTCCAGAAGTGCTTAATACATACCTTTCTTTAAATGATACGCAAGCAGAAATATACAGGCAATATGTAACTGGTTCTACAAATCAAGTTGATATCGTATTCTCAGATATCAAGAAAATGAAAGTTCCTGTTCCTAGTATGGATGAACAAATCTTGTTTGTTGAGGTCCTCACACAAGCCGATAAATCAGAATATTACAATTAGAAACAAAAATATAATAACATATGGCATACTTTAACGAAGAAAATACGGTTGAGCAAATGCTCATTAATGCGGCAGGACAATGCGGTTGGATATATGTGGAACCGCAGTTTGTTCCGAGACTTCCTGATGAAGTTCTTGTTGTAGAATGGCTCATGGAGGCATTGTTGGCATTGAATCCTATTACTGCTGAACAAGCAGAACAGGTTATATATAAACTTCGAGCTTGTATTACAAGTGGAGGAGCTTCTGATGAACTAATTACAGCCAATGATAAGTTCCGCAAGTTGCTGTTTGAAGAGAACTCATACCCATTTGGGGACAATGGCGATAATATCAACATTCGTTTCTTTGCAGGCAAGGATGATGAATATAAGAATCGTTGCATAGTGACTAATCAGTGGGAGTATCCGAGAAAGAGTAAGGAGGGAGGCAAGCGTTTAGACCTTGTATATGTTATCAATGGTATACCTATGGTTATCGGTGAAGCAAAGACTCCTGTTAAGGCGTCTGTAACATGGGCTGATGGTGCTACTGATATTATGCATTACCAGAAGAGTATCCCTGAAATGTTTGTTCCGAATATTCTAACCTTTGCAAGCGAAGGAAGAGAATTACAGTATGCAGGTATCGGATGTCCTATTGACAAATGGGGTCCTTGGTTTGCTGATGAGGAGCGTAAGCATGGTACATTGGAAGATGTTGAGCATAACTATGTATCATTGATGACTCCTGAAAGACTATTGGATATATATCGCTTCTATTCTGTTTTTACAGGAACCTCAGGAGGTAGGAAAATTAAAATTGTATGTCGTTACCAACAATATTTGGGTGGCGAAGCTATTGTTCAACGTGTTTTGTCAACATATACAAAGGGCTCTGGTCCTCGTAAAGGTTTGATTTGGCATTTCCAGGGTTCTGGTAAGTCGTGGTTGATGGTATTTGCGGCTCAAAAACTTCGTCGTCAGGAAGTGCTAAAAGCACCAACAGTTGTGATTGTGGACGATAGAATTGATTTGGAAGACCAAATTACCGGCGATTTCACACGTGCAGAAATACCTAACATTGATAGCATATCATCCAAACAAGAACTGGAGGAAAAGATCCATCAAAGAAAGATTTTGATTACCACTATCTTTAAGTTCGGTGATTTGAATGATGGTGAGGTAATTGATGAACGTGACAATATCATCCTCTTGATGGACGAAGCTCATAGAACCCAAGAAGGAGATTTGGGTAAAAAGATGCGCACAGCATTGCCAAATGCGTTCTTCTTTGGATTAACAGGTACGCCAATCAACCGTAATGACCATAATACATTTGCATGTTTTGGAGCCGAGGAGGATAAATACGGATACATATCAAAATATACATTCCAAAACTCAGTAGCAGATGGGGCCACTCTTGAACTTAATTTCAAGACTGTTCCAGTCGAAATGCATTTGGACGATGCTAAGTTGCAAAAGGAGTTTGATGAGCTTACCGACCAAATTAGCGAGGAAGACAAGAACGAATTGGTAAGAAGAACAAGCGTTGATGCATTCTTTACCGCTGAAAAAAGAATCAATGACGTTTGTAAGTATATTGTCTCTCATTTCAGAGAGTATGTGAAGCCAACAGGCATGAAAGCTCAGGTTGTTGTTTACAATAGAGAATGTTGCGTCAAGTATAAAAAGGCTTTGGATGCTCTTCTTGGCACAGATGACCAAACAACAATTGTAATGCATACTGCTGGAGATAAAGCAGATGAATATAAGGCGTATAAGCGTAGTCGCGATGAGGAAAAGAAATTGCTTGACCAGTTCAGAGACCCATTGTCTCCGCTGAAATTTGTCATCGTGACAAGTAAACTGTTAACTGGCTTTGACGCACCTATACTCCAGTGTATGTATTTGGACAAACCAATGAAGAATCATACTTTGTTGCAGGCCATTTGCAGAACCAATCGTACCTACAATGAAAATAAGAAATGTGGGTTGATTGTTGATTTTGTTGGTGTATTTGAGGATGTTGCTAAGAGTCTTGCTTTTGATGAAGAGACGGTTAAGACCATTGTTCAGAATATCGATGAAATCAAAAGTCTTATACCTACATTCATGCAACAATGTATTGAGTTCTTCCCTGGCGTAGATAGAACTATTGGTGGATGGGAGGGGCTTACTGCTGCTCAACAATGCTTAAAAGATGATGGTGTGAAGACAAACTTTGGACGCCACTTTGCCCGCCTCAATAAAGCGTGGGAGATAGTTTCTCCCGATGCTTGTTTGGCCGAATTCCAAAATGATTATACTTGGTTGGCTCAGGTGTATCAAAGTGTACGTCCTGTAAGTGGTGGTAATCTTATCTGGACTTTGCTTGGAGCTAAGACCATTGAGATTATACATCGCAACATTGAAACTATTGACATTGGTACTCCACTAGAGGATTTGGTAGTTGATGCCGATGTGATAGATGCAGTCCTTGAAGATGAAAAAGCACGTGAGAAGAAGATTGTTGAAGTAGAGAAAATGCTTCGATTGAGATTGGGCGAGCATAAAGGTGATCCTAACTTCAAGAAATTTGCAGAAAAATTGGATGAACTACGTGAACGAATGGAACAAAATCTAATCAGTAGTATTGATTTCTTGAAACAACTTCTTGCATTAGCAAAAGACTTGCTTGAAGAAGAAAAGAAAAAGGATGAGTCCCAGGATAAAAGAGCAAAAGCTCGTGCTGCCTTAACAGACCTTTTCCAAAGTATTAAGACTGAAGAAACCCCAATTATCGTTGAGCAAGTTGTAAATGATATAGATAATGAGGTGGTTAACATTGTACGTCAATTTAATGATGCATTCCAAAGTGTTACAGCCCGTAGAGAAATTAAAAAGAAACTACGCGCTATCCTTTGGGTTAAGTATCAGATAAAAGACAATGATGTATTTGAACGTGCATACCAATATATTGAGATGTACTATTAGTATTTTGTTCATTCTGTTGTACAATGGCACAATACAAGCAATCTGAAATCACAAATGTATTTTGGGCATCGAACGATGGCTTCAAAGGTGGACGTGACCCATTGGGAATCCAGAACAGTTCAATTGCAACCTATAGCAAATTGTTACCTGGGCTCACCAATCTAACCCGTCACATCCGCTATTACAGCCTTTATTGTTGGCTACTTAGTGAATATGACAAATTTGAAGTTGCTGGTCAAACATCTCTGCATCAATATAATTTTATACGTCGTGCAGAGTTGGCAATGGCACTAATTATGAAGGAACAAAATGTTGGTTCTGTGGTTGGAGCTTTGTTTGTTTCACAAGGTAGATATAAGCAAATAGAGGATGGTATTTATGATATTGCAGATGGTGCTGATTATGAATCTAAAGATAAGTACTGGACATTCAAAAGTGGAGCTTTTGGCCAGTACTATCTTGGTTCTCTTATTTATTATGAACTTGTAAAAATTGAAGAAGGCAGATTCTATCTTCGTAACAAAGGAAAAGAGCTAGCTGATGCTGTCAGAAATAGTATTGATGAAAACATCCGGAAATTATTTCTTAAATGTATTCTGGATGGAAGTCTTAAAGAAGAAGCAATAGAAGACTTACAATCTTTAGCTATACATCGCATAAATGTAGGCTCTGAGGAATGGCTGTTCTTGAATAATTTGCTTACGAAAAGTGACGAGGACTCTTCCTTGCGAAGAGAAACAATCTTTTTGCTCCTAAATGATATTTCAAAAGGCGTAGAGATTCAAGAGTTTGTAAAGAATCGTTTTTTGCATATAACTGAAGACGGTAATTTGCATGCCGCATTTGGGTGGTATTTCTATTATTTATGTGAAGGTCTACATTATTGTATTGACTTGTTCTTCTGCTTAATACTTTACAAAATTCATGAATTGCACAATCCTCCAATTGCACTACTTTCTCAAGATATTAAACAATCTTTATTGTCGGTTATAGAGAAAGAGATGAATTATAACTCTCTTGACGAATGGAGGAAAAATGTGAGTGATAATATAAATATAATCTATGATGAGTTAAGGGATTACGTCAGCAAACAAGATTATATTTCTGCAGCAGTACATGCGATAAGACTCCTGTTGAGACTTTATACTGAATTTGAGAATAACTCAAAAGAAATAGAGGAGTTTGAGAAAAAAAATGATTTGAAACGTCAGCGAGGCATACTCAGTGAAGGGTTAAGATCTTATATGGAGCGTTACCTGTCATTCTCTATATCTAGCTTTATAGAATCTCTGATAGTACAAATAATGCAGGAACATACTGTGGTTGCTATTGCTAAAATGGGAAAGAATAATTCAGACCTAAGAAAATTTATTCTTGAGGATGGACGGATTGTTCTAGTAGAGCAACGGTATCCCGTTGAAACATCGCCGCGTATTAATTCTCTATTTAATTTTTTACAAGACATGGGTTATCTTGATGAAGATAATACACTAACTGAGATAGCATCACAATTCATTGAGAATTATGGAAAAGAATGAGCATGCAATATTATTGGATATTCCTAGCGGCGGCAAAAATGGCAAATATCATTCAGCTGTATTGACTACTTATGCCATAGATTTGATACATTTCGATAATCAATTATTGAACATGCTTCATCGTAAGCAAGTATGTAGCATAAATGTGTTTGCCGATACCAATCAAATGGATAAATCTATGGAATATGTATCTCCTATTTATATTAGACATATTGGTAAGGAGTACTCCATTACATCTATAAGTGCTGTCGGAGCTTTTCATCCTAAGATTAATTTCTTTGTAGGAGATGACGCTGTATTGGTTGTGTTTGGTACTGGTAATCTAACAGTTACAGGACATGGAAAAAATCATGAGGCATTTACAGGTTTTATGATAGATGAGACTGATACGACGCATCGTCCTCTCATTGAAGAATGTTGGCAGTATCTCTGCCGATTTACAAAGCAATGTAACGACTATGATCATAATAGAATTCTTCGTGAGATTCCTGAAAATTGTACATTTTTAGATTCCTCTTTCAATATTGTGCCTCATAGTATGTGCAAGGTACAAGAAGGGTTAAATGCTGCTTTACTGTATAATGATTCTCAGTCTGGGATTTTACAACAAATTTCAAATTTAGTGCCATTAAATGAGGTGCAGACTATAACACTTCTCAGTCCATATTTTGATGAATATGGAGAATCATTGATTACATTATCCCAACTTTGTCCGAACTCAACGGTGAATGTTTTGATTCACCAAGATTGTGCTTTGCCACCAAGCGGAATGCTTCCAAATAGCAGTATTCATTTTTATGATTTCAGCGAAACAAAAAGGGGTAAAATAGCTTTTAAAACATATGAACGTCAATTGCATGCAAAGGTTTTGCACTTTAAGACTAATGATGCTGAATATTGTATGGTTGGCAGTGCAAATGCAACATTAGCCGGACTTGGAACAATAACTCACAGAGGCATAAATGAAGAGTTTGGAGTCTTGTATCATTCGACAAAGCAAGATTTTCTATCTACACTTGGTCTGAAAACCAAGAAAAGAATAGATGTGCCAACTAATAGATCCAAACATTCTAATGAAGCTCCTTCTGAAACTGGAAGACGATTAAGACTATTATCCGCTTATTACGAATCAGGTAAATTAAATGTCTATAGCAATGAGGAGATTCCTGATGGAGTACTACTGTCTATCGACAATGGAATTGAGACTCTTGTAAGTGAACTTAAACATGATAAAGGCAATAGATATAGTACTGATATAAAGTTAGCAAAAACTCAATATACATGTTATTTAGTGGATAAAGACAAGAAATCTATATCTAATAAGCTGTTCGTCAATTGGACTGAGTTCTTAGCCACAACAAATCCGTCGAAAATGAGTCGTAATCTTAATAGATTCATTTCTCGTATTGAGAATGAAGGATATGATGGTATGGAGGTTGCTGATATGCTATCTGATGTAATGTGGGACTTAGTTAATGATGCTGGTGAAAAAGTTTCTCCAAAGATTAAAGTTTCATCAGAAGATAAAAGGCAATCTGATTTATCTTTGCCCGAAATAAAATACAATTCGGAATATGACAATGACGATGCAAAAAGTAGCAGGATTTTCCAAATAGATCGTACATCAAGACTGATTGAATGTATTGAGGAGAGTATTAAAAAAAAGATTCGTTCGATAGATGATGCGATCATTGATGAAGAGGAAGAAGGCTCGGCAGAAACAAGCAATAATAGAGAAATAGAAGAACAGGAGGATATCTTCCTCAGCAAGCAACTGTTAAAAGGTTATGGTGAATTATCAACATCTTTGTTAATGAAATATCAGAAGATGATAAGTAAGCGATACGAGCAGGTAAAAGCTACAGGTGATGGCGTTATAACTAGAGATGACTTAAACTTCTTTTCTCTGTCTATGTTTGCTGCAATGGAGATATGTTATCTTAATAAATTTCGTTATAAATTTGACCAAATACCCTATTCATCAAGAAACTTTTCTCAGAAACAGTTTTATGATAGTTTGGAAAGGAGCATAAGTAACGTTGGTCTTGACTCATTGGAAAAATTTGTAAAGTTTTGCAATACAATGAAACTTCCAGCACAAAGAGATGAGAATTTCAATAAAGTTTCGTCTCGTTCTATGAAATATGCAATATTATATGGGACCTTATTTAATAGACTTTCTCACATTGAAACTATACGCATATTGGGTAAACGCTTGCAAAAAGCAGTAGATAGCCTGGCTGTGCTATTCGGTAAACCTTCGTTTGAAACTCTGACAAAAGAGCTTGAACCTTTATCAGAAAGGTATGACTATGTATTTCGCATGAATCATGTTGAAAATATGATTAGAAGTCTTAGCTGATAATTTCGTTCGTTAGAACGAACAAACTACTATTAAATAAGGGAAAGAAAAAACATGGGCAATGATTTTTCCTTGTGTATAGCAAAAAGTTGTGCTTGTTTTCATTTGTTTGTCAAAAAACACATATCTTTGCCATTGATAGCCTCAGATGGTGTGGTTTGTTTGGCTAAAAATCATTCTTTGAAATATAATTGATTGATAATCAAATGAGACACAACTCTTCAATGAAGAGGAGTATTGATACGAACGAATGAATTGAAAATAATAAATAGTCCCGATAAACGATCCGGTTTATCGGGACTGTTTTATTGGTATTAGAACATCGGTAACTGATAGATGAAACCTAAAGACAAACGATTGGTACTGTAGTTCTCCTGTCCCAGTACTTTGGCACGATGTGTGAAGTCGTATGAACGTCCCACGTAAGTCAGGAAGAAATGCAGGTTGGTCTTCATCGGGTAAAACTCTACTCCGGTCAGGTATCCCCAGGAAGTACGGTAGTTACCTTTTTCAATGCCGTCAGTTGCTTTAGTAACCGAAGCGGTTTCGTACATACCTTTTACAAAAGCATTCCATTTCGGGAGGAAACGGTAGTTGAACTTGGTCACCACAGATAAGTAACCGGCGTTGAAAGCATTGTGTCCGCTGGCATTACCCACGATTCCGGTGATAGTACCGTTGCGGTCGATGCCTTCCTGCGAATACATGAAGTCGACAAACATATTGAACTTATCCAGATTCAGCTCGTTGCCCACTGCATAATAGTAGAGGTTCTTGCCTTTGGCTTCACTCATGACGGAGGCTGACCAGCGGGTTTTGAATACCTTATTGAAGTTGCCGTTCCAGTTCAGGGTATAGACCAGTGGCATCTTCCCCGATTTGAGATCCGGCAATTTGCCTTCCGAATCTTCGGTGATTCCGTATGTTTTGTCAAACGAACTGTTACGACTATTCAGAATCTGCAGGTTGAGTTGCTGGGTGGGGGTAATATTATAACCGACGTTCAGTCCGGTCATAAAATTACTCATATTGTCGATCATGTCACTGTATTCGTAAATGTCGATCGGATTCAGGTCGAACTCAAATCCCCCGTATGCGGCACATTGCTTACCGGCAAAGAAAGAGAACTGATCATTCAGTTTCACACCGATTCCGGCATAGTCTATCGAGGTAGGGATGTTATCAATCATTCCTCCTCCTTCGTTCGAACGGTTCAGGCGTTGACGATAGCGGTAAGAGAGCCAGCTGTTGAGATTGCCTTTTGCTTCGATGCGGAGTTGACGCATTTTGAATACTCCTTCGTCGAAACCATCGCGGAAGTTAGCGTCAAAACTACCTTGCATATTGAGGTACAGATTGAACTTATCCGTCTTTTTTTGCACGTTGGCCAGTTCTTCGTACAACGATTTGTTTTCCAGAAACATTTCCTTCTTTTCTGCCTTTTGTGCATATACTCCTTGAATGCTGCCCGCAAGGAGCAGCATTGCCATTAATTTCTTCATAAGTGTTCAGGTTTTATCGGTCCGATGCCCGGTTAGTACTCATTAAAATATTGCTGAATCTGCTTCCAGTCGTTGGTTTTGGTCAGTGCAAGCATCAGCAGTACACGTGACTTTTGCGGGTTCAATTCCTGCGAAGCGATAAATTGATATTGAGCATCATCCACCTCGGCATCCAGTGTCGTAGGTCCGGTCGGTACACGGGATGAACGGACAACGAGTATTCCTTTCTTACGGGCTTCTGTCAGTACCGGGAAAATGTTCTTGTGAATGTTTCCGTTACCTACGCCGGCATGGATAATACCCTTATAATCGTGGTGTAGAAGTGGGGTTACCATATCTGCCTCAATGTTTGAGTAGCTATAAACGATACCTACTTTAGGCAGAGAGTTCAGGTTGGTTACGTCGAACACAGACTGAGTGGTATGCTTTTTCAGTGGGGCTTGGTTGTAAAATACCTTTCCGTTGAAGATATAGCCCAACGCTCCGGAGTTGGGTGCCTGGAAGGTTTGTACATCGATTGTATTCATTTTTAATACACTTTCTGCCCCGAGAATCAATCCGTTCATGGCTACCAGTACGCCTTTGCCTACAGATTCTTTGGCCCCTGCGGTGACTACGGCGTTATAAAGGTTCAGCGGACCATCGGCACTAAGTGCGGTGGAAGGACGCATGGCTCCTACCAGCACCACCGGCTTGTCGCTTTTGACGGTCAGGTTCAGGAAGTAAGCCGTTTCTTCCATTGTATCTGTTCCGTGAGTGATAACGATGCCGTCGATATCCGGACGTTTCAACAACTGGTTGATCTTTTTGGCAAGTATCAGCCATACTTCGTCGTTCATGTCCTGCGAACCGATGCGCACAATTTGTTCACCGGTCACATTGGCAATGTTTTTTAGTTCGGGTACTGCATCCAGCAGTGTACCGATTGCTACTTGTCCGGCTGTGTAATTGGTAGAGGTTGCCGAGCCGCCTGTCCCGGCAATCGTTCCTCCGGTAGCAAGGATGTGAATGTTTGGCTTCTGTGAGAAGGCCATCATTGTGGAAAGCAGTAGTGTAACCACTACAAGGCTTAGTCTTTTTAGTTCTTTCATGACTCAACTGTTATTTAGGTTAAAAAATAGATAGTTCGTATTTTTAAAATACCTGGATGAAGAGCAATCCGAGTACGATAGCTACAACGGTTGATACCAATCCGGGCATCATGAACGAATGATTCAACACATATTTACCGATTTTGGTTGTTCCTGTACGGTCGAAATTGATGGCAGCAACCACCGTCGGATAATTCGGAATGAAGAAGTATCCGTTTACGGCCGGGAACATGGCGATCAGCATATACGGCGAAATGCCGAGGGCGATGCCCAGTGGCATCAGTGCACGTACTGTGGCTGCCTGACTGTAAAGCAGGATAGACATTACGAACAAAGCTATTCCGAATAACCACGGCATCTGCCGAACCAATCCTTCGATAGATTCTGTCAGTTGCCCCATATTGCCTTGCAGGAATGTGTCACCCATCCAGGCTATACCGAAGATGGCGATTACCGCCTGCATTCCTGCCGGGAAAACAGAACCTTGTGTTGCTTTGATTCCATCCGTCTTGGTAATCATCAGGATAAGCGCAGCTGCCGAAAGCATTACGATTTCAATAATGGCAGACATCCCTAATGTAACGGTTTCTCCGTCTATCAGGAAGGTGGGGCGCATACCGTCGAAAGAACCGAAGAATACGATGAAGGCCGTTGCTAAAATGAAAATCAGAACCGAGATCATTGCATTGCGCTTGTTGTGTACGTCCTTAATCTCTACTTTCTTAGAGTTGAAATACCCTTCTGCCAATCGCTTCTGATATTCCGGGTCGTCCACCAGTTCTTTGCCCACTTTCATTGAGAACAGTGCACCTACCAGCACACCGATAATGGTAGCGGGGATTGTTATTTTTAAAATGTCAAATAAAGTAATGTCAAAACCTGCCAGAAGTCCGAGCAAGGCAACTGTGGCAGCCGAAATGGGGCTGGCCGTGATGGCTTGCTGAGAAGCGATAACGGCGATACCGAGAGGGCGTTCCGGACGGATTTTTGTTTCGGTGGCCACTTCGGCAATCACCGGCAGTACGGAATAGGCAACATGTCCTGTACCGGCGACGAAGGTGAACAGATAAGTCACAATAGGACTCAAAAGAGTGACGTGTGACGGGTTTTTACGCAATAACTTTTCTGCCAGCTTCACCATATAGTCCAGTCCGCCGGCTGCCTGCATGCATGATGCAGCCGAAATAACCGCGGCAATCATCAACATTACATCGATCGGAGGGGCTGTGGGTTGCAGTCCGAAGACAAAAGTCAGTATCCCTAAACCTACGCCGCCCATTACTCCGAGTCCGATACCTCCCAAACGGGCACCGATAATAATAGCTGTCAGTACAAAAGCCAATTGTAAAATCATATCTTTCTTTTTTAATTTTTTGGCAAAGATAATTTAATAAATTGTCTCTGAATTGGTAAATGATATGGTAATCAACAAAAAAGAAGTTAATTGGTTTTTGCTGATTTGCATATTTTTTCATTATGAAGGAGATTTTATAAAATATCTCTCAATCGGATGCTATTTACAATATGATACATGTATTTGCTTTATTATACGTAAATCACTCCTTGTTTAAAGTATGTTAACTAAATAGTGAATATGATTGCTTTCAAAACAATATTGCTTAAGTTTGGTTATTATAAACACAGTTAAGATTATAATTGTTAATAAAGATATATTATGAAAGAAGAATTATCGAAAGCAACCCGTACAGAGAGTGATTTAATAGGTGAACGTGAAGTACCCGAAACCGCCTTATATGGCGTACAAACCCTTCGGGGAATAGAGAACTTCCGCATTAGCAAATATCACCTTTGTGAGTATCCGTTGTTTATCAATGCACTTGCCATAACCAAGATGGGAGCCGCTATGGCTAACTTTGAGCTTGGATTGCTGACTGAAGAACAGGCAAATGCCATTCTCCATGCATGTAAAGAAATTCTGGAAGGCAAACATCACGACCAATTCCCGGTAGACATGATTCAGGGTGGAGCCGGAACTACCACCAACATGAATGCCAACGAGGTGATAGCCAATCGTGCCCTCGAACTGATGGGACATAAACGCGGAGAGTATCAATATTGTTCGCCCAATGACCACGTCAACCGTTCGCAGTCCACCAACGATGCCTATCCGACTGCCATCCATATAGGTATGTATTATACGCATCTGAAACTGGTGAAGCATTTCAAAGAAGTGATCGGTGCTTTCCGGAGAAAAGCAGAAGAGTTTGCACATGTGATCAAGATGGGGCGTACACAGTTGGAAGATGCGGTGCCGATGACGCTTGGGCAGACATTCAATGGTTTTGCCAGCATCCTTCAAGATGAAATTAAGAATCTGGACTTTGCTGCACAGGACTTCCTGACAGTCAATATGGGAGCTACTGCCATCGGAACCGGAATTACCGCCGAACCGGAATATGCTACCAAATGCATCGCGGCCCTTCGGAAGATTACCGGGCTGGATATCCGTTTGGCCGACGATCTGATAGGAGCTACTTCCGATACTTCCTGTCTGGTGGGGTATTCTTCAGCCATGCGTCGTATAGCTGTAAAAATGAATAAGATTTGCAATGACTTGCGTCTTCTGGCATCCGGTCCGCGTTGCGGGTTGGGTGAGATCAATCTGCCTGCCATGCAACCCGGGTCGTCTATCATGCCCGGTAAGGTAAATCCGGTTATCCCCGAAGTGATGAACCAGATCGACTATAAAGTGATAGGCAACGACCTTTGCGTGGCTATGAGTGGCGAAGCGGCTCAGATGGAGCTGAATGCGATGGAACCGGTTATGGCACAGTGTTGCTTTGAATCTGCCGATTTGCTGATGAATGGCTTCGATACACTGCGTACTTTGTGCATAGACGGCATTACGGCCAATGAGGAGAAATGCCGGAAAGATGTTCACAACAGTATCGGTGTTGTGACGGCCCTCAACCCTGTCATCGGGTATAAGAATTCTACCAAAATTGCCAAAGAGGCACAGGAGACCGGTAAGGGAGTTTACGAACTGGTGTTGGAACATAACATTCTTTCGAAAGAAGACCTTGATACGATCCTGAAGCCGGAAAACATGATTCATCCGGTTAAACTCGATATTAAGCCTAACAACTGATCCGGGGAATCCGGTCAGCATATTTAAGAAGTTGTATCCCAATCCGGTTACAGTTCTTTCTTCCGTTTAGGGAGGATAGGAGAATTGCAGCGGTTTGGGGTACAACTTCTTTTTTTATTTTCTGAAGTTTGAGAGCTGAATCCGGTATTTTTTTTCTATCTTGCCGGTGTGATTAATGATGATACTATGAAAAGATTCCCTTTTTACTTTCTGGTGCTGTACCTGTTGGTTTCATGCCAGGGGACGAAGCAGGCGGAGACTCAGGCTTTATCCGTTGTCGACATGACAAAAAGTTACCCTGAAAAAGAGATTGTTCTGCAAGACATTGCCGATGTGGAATATATTCCTTTGGAAACTACCGATGACTTTCTGTTCAATGGTGTTGCCGCGATAGTGTCCGATAAATATATCGTGACGATAGGTCACCAGAGTGAAGATGTCTGTCTGTTCAGCCGGGAGGGAAAAGCCCTTACCCGTATCCACCGGGTGGGAAATGGTCCGGGAGAATACAAAGATATTGCGACGGTAGACGTAAACAGGGAGAATGGCGAACTTTATCTGAAAGAGATGAACCGGCAAAAAATTCACGTCTATTCGCTGGATGGCACGTTCAAGCGTTCGCTTCCTTATCCCGAAAATATATGGTTGAACCAGATGTATCTTTTCTCTCCCGAATATCTGATTGCCTCCCGGGACTTCACTCCTTCCGCAGGTTCGGATGCCGGGTTCCATCCCTACCTCCTTGTCTCTACCGAGAGCGGACAGCTGGATTCTTTGAGCTATGTGCAGAAAAAATGTGTGCAAGTTAAATTAATCATCAACGAGCAAGCGCATCTGTATGGCTATATGCATGAGCCATCGATTATTTGCAATGGTTCCCGGTTCTACATAGGCAATGCGGACTCGGATACTTTGTTTACGATGGAGCCGGATTTTGCTTTAAAACCTTTGCTGGTCCGGACCCCTTCACATAATGAAGAAGGGAACCAGTATGGTTTGTTTTTGAAAGGAGTGGCGGGACCCTATCTTTTTTTAACCAAGCAACCGATGGAGATACCTATGAACAGCATTGATCATCTGGATTTGCAAAATGAAGAATGGCTTTATGATCGCCGTACCCAGGAGGTTTTCCGCTATATTTTCAAGAATCGTGAAGATACTTCGAAACCGGTCTCAGGCATCATGTTTTATCGTTATCCCGAAGATTGCGCTTTAGTCATTCTGAAGTCGGAAGATTTGGTGGAGGCTTACGAAGCCGGTGAGTTGAGTGGTGAACTGAAAAAGATTGTTTCGGGAATGAAAGTAGATGATAATCCTGTCCTGATGCTGATACAGTTTAAGGGATAGGGAAACGGTCTTTATAGAGAAGGGGGAGGTGTCACAGTCTGTGGTGAAACGGGCTTTTGCAAGGCTCTTTTTCTTAATCGGAACCTGCAAGCCTGTGCGGAAAGAGTGGGATTCAAACCCACGGAACAGACAAGCCGTTCACCGGATTTCGAGTCCGGCCCATTCGATCACTCTGGCATCTTTCCTTAAATGTACTACAAAGGTAAATCGTTTTATGATTTGTTGTTCCGGTAAGGGTGTTTTTTTCTTCTTGCCGGGATTTTGCTGCTACTTTATGAGGTTGCGGGTCTATTATTAAAAGATCCGATATACCAGTTGTACATCCCGTATATAGTTCCCTTAGATGATAAAGATGGATCTTTTTATTGAGAAAACGGCAAGTCCTTTATATTGGGGATTGAAACAACAAAATGCTGTTGAGTAATGTTATAGAATAGAGCGCTTTGCTGAAAATATGCAAACGAATTTAATGTTTTTTTAATTTAAAACTATATCTTTGTCCCGAATTTTAAACACAACTTAGTTATGAAAAAGATTATTAGTGCTTTAATGATAGCTGTATGTATCGGTATGGCTATGCCTGCTCAGGCACAACTTATCAAGTTTGGTGTGAAAGGTGGTGTAAACCTGGCAAAAGCTGATTTTAATAAGTCTGATTTAAAAACAGACAACTTTACCGGTTTCTTTATCGGCCCGATGGCTGAGGTTACTATCCCACTGGTAGGTTTGGGGGTTGACGGTGCTCTTTTGTTCTCTCAGAGAGGTGTCAAAGTAGGTGATGAGTCTATCAGACAGAATGGTCTCGATATTCCAATTAACTTGAAGTATACTATTGGCTTGGGTAGTGCATTGGGTATCTACGTGGCAGCCGGTCCGGATTTTTATTTTAACTTCTCAGGCGATAAGAATTACGAGGACCTTGGTCGGTTGAATAAAAAGAACGCACAGATAGGTATTAATGTAGGTGCCGGTGTGAAATTACTGAGGCATTTGCAGATAGGAGCCAATTATAATATCCCGTTGAATAAAACAGCGGAATGGAAAGAGGCTGATTTTTCTTATAAGACTAAAATGTGGCAGATATCTGCTGCTTATATTTTCTAAGAAATCAGAATCATCTGATGATATACAAATCCCCGGCGTTTGCGTCGGGGATTTTTTTGTATCTTTGTCCTCACGATGAAAAAGTATGTAGATGTCATATTACCTTTGCCTCTTCCCCGTTACTTCACTTATTCCCTTCCGGACGAAGGAGCAGAAGAGGTACAAATCGGTTGCCGGGTAGTCGTATCTTTCGGGCGGAAAAAGTATTATACAGCCATTGTTTGCAATGTTCACTATTATGCGCCGACTGAATATGAAGTCAAAGAGATTTCCGCCGTACTTGATACCTCTCCGATACTGCTCCCTGTACAATTCCGGTTTTGGGAATGGTTATCCGATTATTATCTCTGTACACAGGGCGATGTCTACAAAGCGGCGTTACCTTCCGGTTTAAAACTGGAAAGCGAGACAATTGTTGAATACAACCCTGACTTTGAAGCCGATGCTCCCCTTCCCGAACGGGAACAACGGATACTTGACTTGCTTGCAAAAGATCCTGAGCAGTGCGTCACCAAACTTGAAAAGGAGAGTGGTCTGAAAAACATACTTACTGTTATTAAATCCTTGCTCGATAAGGAAGCCCTTTTTGTAAAAGAGGAACTTCGCCGTACCTATAAACCCAAAACAGAAGTCCGGGTCCGGCTGACGGCCGACGCTTCGGGCGAGGAGAATCTCCGGCGACATTTTGATAAATTAGAACGCGTCCCGAAGCAACTGGCACTGTTGATGAAGTACGTCGAGCTTTCCGGGGTATTGGGAGACGGCACGTTGAAGGAAGTATCGAAAAAGGAATTGTTGCAGCGTGCTTCCGCTTCTCCTGCCGTTTTTAACGGATTGGTAGAAAAGCGGGTCTTTGAAGTCTATCAACGGGAAATCGGCCGGTTGAACCGTATCTCGGGACAAACGGTGGAACTGAACGTTCTGAACGAACATCAGCAGCGGGCTTATGATGAAATTGTGCGGAGCTTTCAAGAGAAGAATGTCTGCTTGCTCCACGGTGTGACTTCCAGCGGAAAGACTGAAGTGTATATCCATCTGATAGAAGATGCTTTACGTCAGCGGAAACAGGTGCTTTACCTGTTACCCGAAATTGCGTTGACCACTCAGATTACCGAACGTCTGAAACGGGTGTTCGGCTCCCGGTTGGGGATCTATCACTCCAAGTTTCCCGATGCCGAACGAGTTGAGATCTGGCAGAAGCAATTGACGGAAGAAGGATATGACATTATTCTGGGGGTGCGCTCTTCGGTATTCCTCCCGTTCCGGAATCTCGGACTGGTCATTGTGGACGAAGAGCACGAGAACACTTATAAACAGCAGGACCCCGCGCCACGCTATCATGCCCGCAATGCCGCTATCGTACTGGCTTCGATGTATGGGGCAAAGACGTTGTTAGGCACTGCCACTCCTTCGGTGGAGACCTGGCAGAATGCCACTACCGGTAAATTCGGATGGGTGGAGTTGAAAGAACGATATAAAGAAATTCAACTTCCGGAAATTATTCCGGTAGATATCAAGGAATTACACCGCAAAAAGCGGATGACGGGGCAATTCTCCCCCTTGTTATTGCAATACGTCCGTGAGGCGCTTGATAATAAACAGCAGGTGATTCTATTTCAGAACCGGCGCGGTTTTGCCCCGATGATAGAGTGCCGCACTTGCGGATGGGTGCCTAAATGCAAAAACTGTGATGTCAGCCTAACTTATCATAAAGGCATCAATCAGCTGACTTGCCATTATTGCGGGTATACCTACCAGTTGCCCCGTTCGTGTCCGGCTTGCGAGGGAGTCGAACTTATGCACAGGGGCTTTGGTACGGAGAAGATAGAAGATGACGTAAAACTGATTTTTCCGGAAGCTTCTGTGGCACGTATGGACTTGGATACTACCCGTACCCGGTCGGCCTATGAAAAGATTATTGCAGATTTTGAGCAAGGGAAGACTGATATACTGATCGGTACCCAGATGGTATCAAAAGGACTCGACTTCGATCATGTCAGTGTAGTGGGCATCCTCAATGCGGATACGATGTTGAATTATCCCGATTTCCGTTCGTACGAACGTGCCTTCCAGTTGATGGCACAGGTTGCCGGACGTGCCGGGCGAAAAAATAAACGGGGCAGGGTTGTGCTGCAAACCAAAAGTATAGATCACCCCATCATCCGTCAGGTGATGACGAACGATTACGAGGATATGGTAGCGGGACAATTGGCCGAACGACAGATGTTCCATTATCCTCCCTACTACCGGATGGTGTATGTTTATCTGAAGAACCGGAACGAGACATTGCTGGATGTGATGGCACATACCATGGCCGAAAAGCTGCGCGCATTGTTCGGAAACCGTATACTGGGGCCGGATAAGCCTCCCGTTGCCCGTATCCAGACTTTGTTTATACGGAAAATAGTTGTTAAAATAGAACAAAATGCGCCAATGAGTCGCGCCCGTGAATTACTTTTGCGTGTACAACGGGAAATGATAGAAGACGAACGGTTTAAATCGTTGATTGTCTATTATGATGTAGATCCTATGTAATGAAAACCAATCTTAATATATACCTTTAAAAAATGAAACCATGAAGCGAATCACGACACTTTTGCTTTCTTGCCTGGTTAGTACAGGCCCGCTTCTTGCACAGCAAGGAGTGACACAATGTGGAACACCGACCGGACAGGCTCCGTTCCCACTTCAATCTTACAAAGAGTTACCCGATCCGGTTACTCCTTCCGGGAAGGAGTGGGCGGCAGTCAAAACTCCTCAGGTGCAATGGGGAAATACCGATACCCGGTATGCAAAACATGTTGTCCCCATGATTCAATCACAGAAAAGCGTCACACTGGAAGGCTGGCGTGGCGAGAAACTCCATGCTCAGGCTGTTGTCTGGACAGGTACCGATCTGGAAGGGTTGAATTATTCTCTTTCCGAATTTAAAAACTCCAAGGGCGACGTGCTTCCGGCAAGTGCCTTCAGCGGAGGTTTTGTCCGCTATGTGATGACGGATGAACTGAATAAGGATGGACGCGGTGCCTGTGGCTATCGTCCGGATCATTCTATTTATGACTCTCTGTTGGTGGCCGATCCGATTGACCACTTGCTGACTTCCATGCCTATGGAGGCTAAGAGTACCCAAGCTATCTGGATCAATTGCCAGATACCCCAGACCGTGTCTCCGGGAGTTTATCGCGGCACCGTTGAGGTGAAAGACGGAGACCAGAGGCTGTCTACCCTCAAGATGGACATTAAAGTCTCTTCCCGCGTATTGCCCGCTCCGTCCGAATGGGCTTATCATCTGGATTTGTGGCAGAGCCCGTTTGCCGTGGCACGCTATTATCAGGTTCCGCTTTGGAGTCAGGAACATATGGATGCCATGCGTCCGTTGATGAAGATGCTGGCGGATGCCGGACAGAAGATTATTACGGCTACCATCATGCACAAACCTTGGAACGGACAGACTTATGACTATTTTGAATCGATGGTTACCTGGACGAAAAAGGTTGATGGCACATGGGCTTTCGACTATGGTGTGTTCGACAAGTGGGTGGAGATGATGATGAGCGTAGGCATTGACAAGCAAATCAACTGCTATTCAATGGTTCCGTGGAAATTGTCATTCCAGTACTTCGATCAGGCTACAAACAGTATGCAATACGCCAAGACTGCTCCGGGCGAGAAAGCTTACGAAGAGATGTGGGTGGCTATGCTGAAGTCATTCTCTAAACATTTGCGTGAAAAAGGCTGGTTCGACATTTGTGCCATCGCCATGGACGAACGCCCGATGGAGGTAATGCAGAAAACATTGCAGGTGATCCGTAAAGCTGATCCGGAATTTAAAGTTTCGCTGGCCGGAAATTTCCATAAAGAATTGGAGGCTGATATTTACGATTACTGTATTCCTATCGGCGCTTCTTATCCGAAAGAGGTATTGGCACGCCGTGCACAAAAGCAGTTGCCTACAACTTATTACACCTGTTGTACAGAAGCTTTCCCGAATACCTTTACTTTCTCCGATCCTGCCGAGGCTGCCTGGATGAGCTATTATTCTGCTAAAGATCACCTCGACGGTTACCTGCGTTGGGCATATAACAGTTGGCCGAAAGAGCCGTTGCTCGACTCACGTTTTGAGGCTTGGGCCGGTGGTGATACTTATCTGGTTTATCCGGGAGCACGTTCTTCCATCCGTTTCGAGAAACTTATCGAGGGCGTTCAGGCTCATGAGAAGATAACAATCTTACGTAAAGAGTTTACGGATAAGAAAAACAAGAACGGATTTAAGAAGCTGGAAAAAATGCTATCCACCTTTAAACTGAAGGACTTCCCGGAAGTGCCGGCTGCTGAAACGGTGAATAAGGCGAACAAAATATTGAATTCGTTGTAGAGTTATCGACAATACCTTTTTATACCGCATGCAGAAACGTGTAGCAGGGGAGATCCATGTAGCGTGTTCCTGCATGCGGATTTTTATACCTTATTAATTAAAATAAGAAAGAATGAAAAAGAAAATACTTTTTGTTTGCTTAGGTAACATTTGCCGCTCTTCTACGGCAGAAGGCGTGATGCTTCATCTGATCAGAGAGGCCGGATTGGAAGATCAGTTCATGATTGATTCGGCCGGTATCTTGGCCTATCATCAGGGAGAGCTGCCCGACAGCCGCATGCGTGCTCATGCAGCTCGCAGAGGATATGAACTGGTTCATCGTTCGCGTCCGGTCCGTACAGAGGACTTTTATGACTTTGACCTTATAATCGGCATGGACGATCGGAATATCGATGACCTGAGGGAGAAAGCTCCCTCTCCGGCAGAATGGGAAAAGATTCACCGGATGACGGAATACTGCACCCGCATCCCCGCCGATCACGTGCCCGACCCCTATTATGGAGGTGCGGAAGGCTTTGAATACGTGCTCGATATACTCGAGGATGCTTGTGCCGGACTCCTTACTTCTTTAACTCAGGATAGCTGATACGCGTGTGGTAAATCGTTTTCAGCTTTTCTTTAAATACCGCTTTGATCGTCGCAATGTCTTTGAAGGTAATCGGACATTCTTTGAAATATCCTTCCTGCACTTGTGAGTCGATAATTTTATCTACCAGATTGCTGATGCTCTCTTCGGTATACTCAGGTAAACTGCGTGAAGCGGCTTCTACGGAGTCTGCCATCATCAGTATGGCTGTTTCTTTTGAGAACGGGTTAGGTCCCGGATATGTGAATACTTCTTCATCCGGTTCCTCACCCGGATGTTCGTTCTTCCAGGATATGTAGAAGAATTTGGTCTTTCCGCGCCCGTGGTGGGTGCTGATGAAATCCTTGATCACTTTGGGTAAGTTATGCTTGTCGGCCAGTTTTAATCCGTCTGTTACGTGACTGATAACTACCTGGGCACTCTGTTCATAACTCAGGTTCTTATGGGGGTTCACCCCCGACTGGTTTTCGGTAAAGAAAGCCGGATTCTCCATTTTTCCGATATCATGATACAGTGCTCCGGTACGTACCAACTGGCTTTTGGCACCGATACGTATTGCAGCTTCGGCGGCCAGATTAGCCACCTGCATCGAGTGCTGGAAAGTACCAGGAACGGTTTCGGACATTCTTCGCAGCAGATCGTTGTTGATGTTCGACAACTCTACAAGCGTTACATTCGATGTAAAACCAAAAGTCTTTTCGAGCAGGAATAATAAAGGATAAGCAAACAGTAATAGCACTCCATTGATGATGAAGTATATGTACATACTGACATTCAGCTTTGAAAGATCGTTTTCGCTGATCAGTTCAAAAGCGAAATATATGGCTGCATACGTCAGTATCACCAGGAGGGCGGTGCGGAACAGTTGTGAGCGTTGCGACAATTCTCTCAGGCTGAAGATAGCCACGAGCCCGGCTGCTAATTGTGTCAGGATGAACTCGTGGGGGTATCGCAGGGTGATGGAACAGATCAGTATGGTGATGACATGTGTCAGGAATGCCGTGCGTGAATCGAGAAAAACCCGGATGATAATCGGAAGCATGGCATAAGGCAGGATGTACACATTAAATATATTGTTTGTCACCATCAATGCCGTGATGACGCAATAGAATACAATTAAGGCGAAAAGTAGCGACAGACTGCCTTTACGCTCATAATAGTCTTTGCGGAAGAGTTCCAGATATAGCATAAAGCAAAGTACCAGAATACCGACAAATAAGATTTGTCCGGCGAGTATCAGCCGCTTTTGTCCAAGAGATTCACTCCGCTTAATAGACTCTTTACGTAAAGATTCCAGAATGTTGTATGTCTGTTTGCTGACAATCTCTCCACGGTCGATGATCTTTTGTCCGCTTTGTACGACTCCATTTGCCCAGGAATAGTTGTCGAGCAGCTCTTTCCGGGCAGTCTCTGTACGTACGGAGTCATAAATCAGATTGGGAGTTATATACTCGTTGAGTGCGCATTGACGCAGGATGTCTTTGTTATAATGGGCGGTGTCACTCGATATAAGATACTCGTAGGCTCTCTTTACGGTATATATTCCGTCAGTCATTCGCTGGTTGGCTAATTTGTCGTCAATCACCATGATAGAAGAGAGACTGTCATGGAGGAGGGTTCGCATCTCCTCTGTCGATACGACTCCCGATTGATAAATGGTCTTCAGCCCTTTCTCAATATAACGGATGTAATCTGTTGAGGGGAGTATCCCTTTCAGATGTGTATGGTAGTTCTCCTTAAGCTTGGCGAGCGCGTTCTTTTCCACCTCTTTATTCAATTCAAAGTAGGGTTGAAAAGAGGCCAGAAGACTGTCTTGCTCCCTTTTTACCACTGCTTCGTCTTTGTAAATCGGGAAGTCGAAAGTAGCCATTAACTGACCGTACTTCCACGGCTTGTTTATGTCAAACTGATAGTTAAACTTCCCATCCCGTGGTAGGAAATAAACAATGAAGGCCACAGTACCGACGAAAATCAGTGCTTTATATAACAAATCTTTGTATGAGAAACTATTTTTCTTCTTCCAGTGTTCCATAACCCTTGAATTTTTTGCGAAAAGTACAAAAAAAAACAATAGTGTGGAAAAAAAGGTTTAATTTTGCCACGATTTACCTATACTAACGCAAATTATGGCAGAAAGAAAAGTAAGAGTTCGTTTTGCTCCGAGCCCAACAGGAGCATTGCATATAGGTGGTGTGCGTACCGCTTTGTATAATTATCTGTTTGCCCGCCAGCATGGGGGAGATTTGATTTTCCGTATCGAGGATACTGACTCAAACCGTTTTGTCCCGGGTGCGGAAGAATATATCCTGGAATCATTTAAGTGGTTAGGGATTCAGTTTGACGAGGGTGTCAGCTTTGGAGGTGAATATGGACCGTACCGCCAGTCAGAACGTCGCGAAATATACAAGAAGTATGTACAAGTGTTGCTTGACAACGGAAAAGCCTATATTGCTTTCGATACTCCGGAGGAGCTGGATGCCAAACGTGCTGAAATAGCCAACTTCCAATATGACGCATCTACCCGTGTGGGAATGCGCAATTCGCTGACCCTTTCACAGGAAGAGGTGAAGGCGTTGATTGCTGACGGAAAGCAATATGTGGTACGTTTTAAAATTGAGCCGAACGAAGACATTCATGTGAATGACCTGATTCGTGGAGAAGTGATTATTAACTCATCTATCCTTGACGACAAGGTTCTATATAAATCGGCCGATGAACTGCCTACTTACCACTTGGCTAATATTGTTGATGACCATCTGATGGAGGTATCACACGTGATCCGTGGTGAGGAGTGGTTGCCTTCCGCTCCGTTGCACGTATTGTTGTATCGCGCATTTGGTTGGGAAGACACAATGCCTGCTTTTGCTCATTTACCTCTGTTGTTGAAACCCGAGGGCAATGGTAAGCTGAGTAAACGTGATGGTGACCGTCTGGGATTTCCTGTATTTCCGCTTGAATGGCATGATCCGAAGAGTGGAGAAGTTTCTTCAGGTTATCGTGAATCGGGTTATCTGCCTGAGGCTGTCATTAACTTCCTCGCCTTGTTGGGATGGAATCCGGGTAACGATCAGGAGGTAATGTCCATGGATGAGTTGATTCGTCTGTTCGACTTGCACCGTTGCAGTAAATCGGGTGCTAAATTTGACTATAAGAAAGGGATTTGGTTTAATCATATTTACATTCAACAGAAGTCTGACGAAGAAATAGCCGAACTGTTTGTGCCTGTTCTGAAAGAACATGGTGTGGAAGCTCCTTTCGAAAAAGTAGTAACAGTGGTTGGGATGATGAAGGACCGTGTCAGCTTTGTCAAAGAACTGTGGGATGTATGCAGTTTCTTCTTTGTAGCCCCGGCAGAATATGATGAAAAGACGGTTAAAAAACGCTGGAAAGAAGATTCGGCTAAATGTATGGCCGAACTGGCTGAAGTATTGGCCGGAATAGAAGATTTCAGTATTGAAGGTCAAGAGAAAATTGTAATGGATTGGATTGCTGAGAAAGGTTATCATACAGGTAATATTATGAATGCTTTCCGCTTGACGCTGGTAGGCGAGGGCAAAGGTCCCCATATGTTTGACATTTCCTGGGTATTGGGAAAAGAAGAAACACTGGCTCGTATGAAACGTGCCGTAGAGGTTTTGAAATAAGAATCCGGAGGTATGTTTTACGATCTGGCAATAGGAATTTACGACCTTCTGGTGCATCTGGCTGCACCATTCAGCCGTAAGCCCCGAAAGATGATGAAGGGGCATTGGGTAGTGTACGACCTTCTTCGTCAACAGGTAGAGAAGGACGCGCGCTATATCTGGTTTCATGCTGCTTCTTTGGGAGAGTTTGAGCAGGGGCGTCCCTTGATTGAGAAAATACGGGAGAGGTATCCGGATTATAAAATACTGCAAACGTTTTTTTCTCCTTCGGGATATGAGGTCCGGAAGAACTACCGTGGAGCCGACATTGTCTGCTATTTGCCGTTTGATAAACCTCGTAATGTGAAGAAGTTTCTGGATATTGTGAATCCTTGTATGGCTTTCTTCATCAAATACGAATTTTGGAAGAACTATCTGGATGAATTACACAAGCGTCGTATCCCCGTGTATAGTGTTTCGTCCATTTTCCGTAAAGATCAGATATTCTTTAAGTGGTATGGAGGTACTTACAGAAATGTGCTGAAGGATTTTGATCACTTGTTTGTGCAGAACGAAGCATCGAAGCGTTTCCTTGCCAAGATTGGAATTACAAGGGTTACGGTAGTGGGAGATACGCGTTTTGACCGTGTTTTGCAGATTCGTGAGCAGGCCAAGGAGTTGCCGCTGGTGGAACAGTTCAAGGATGGCGCATTTACTTTTGTGGCCGGAAGTTCATGGGGACCGGATGAGGATCTTTTCATTGAGTATTTTAATAATCATCCTGAGATGAAGTTGATTATAGCACCACATGTAATCGATGAGAATCATTTGGTAGAGATTATTGGTAAGTTGAAACGTCCTTCTGTGCGTTATACCCGTGCCGATGAAAAGAATGTCCGCAAGGCGGACTGCCTGATAATCGATTGTTTCGGTTTACTGTCTTCTATTTATCGTTACGGAGAGATTGCTTATATCGGAGGTGGTTTCGGAGTAGGAATTCATAATACTCTTGAAGCGGCAGTTTATGGTATTCCGGTAATTTTCGGACCCAAATATCAGAAGTTTATGGAGGCGGTACAATTGATTGAAGCCAAAGGGGCTTATTCGATTAAGGATTACGAGGAGCTGAAGACGTTGCTTGACAGGCTTCTGTCCGATGAAAAGTTCCTGAAAGAAACGGGAACTAACGCCGGTAATTATGTGATTGGCAACTCCGGAGCGACGGACAAGGTACTACACATGATAAATTTTTAAGGCTTTGAACCTGATAAACAAAAATATCCTTCGGGGAACCCAGTCCCTCCGGAGGATATTTTTGTTTATCAGGTCGGGTCTTATTTATACCAATCAGAGTACATCAGGTAATTATGAGCTATTTTTTGGTTTAACTCTTTGGCTTGTTCCGGATCAACCTTTTTTATAAATTTTGCCGGTACTCCTCCCCAAATACTTCCCGGTTCGATGATGGTATTGCTGAGTACAAGTGAGCCTGCTGCTACAATCGCTCCCTCACCGATAACAGCATGATCGAGTAGGGTCGATCCCATACCGATCAATGCGTAATCTTTAATTGTCGCACCATGAATGGTTACATTATGTCCTACCGATACATGATTACCTATTTCAATCGTCGATTTTTGATAGAGAGTGTGTAATACACTCCCGTCTTGTATATTCACTCCGTCGCCAATGCGGATGGAGTTTACATCCCCTCTCAGCACGGTGCTGAACCAAATACTACAATCGCGCCCCATCTTTACATCGCCGATGATGGTGGCATTGTCGGCCAAAAAACAGTTTTCTCCGAATTCAGGAGTAAAACCTCTTACTGATTTTATTAAAGCCATAGGTTATTGATTAAAACATGTTTGAGAAATAGATGGAATCAGCATCCTATAAGATGCTGATTCACACTAATAATGATTTTGGTGACCTATAAAGGCGGTCCTTCCTTTGGTTTGTCAGATTGCGGCTGTTGCCTCTTTCAACCATATTTTTTCTTCTTCATTCAGACCGGGGGATAACTTTTCATATACTTGCCGGTGATAATCATTCAGCCAGTCTGTTTCTTCTGCGGTTAGCAACTCCTTGATTATACCCTTTTTACAGATAGGACAAAGCGTGATGGTTTCGAACCTCAGGTATTCGCCAAACAAGCCTTCACCAGCCTTGCATACCAGTGTCAGATTCTCGATTCGTATGCCGTGGCTGCCACCTTTATATACTCCGGGTTCGTTTGAGGTGACCATGCCGGGTTGTAATACAACCGGATTCTCGTTCATACGAATGCTTTGTGGACCTTCGTGCACGCTGAGGAAATGGCCTACGCCATGACCGGTGCCATGCAGGAAATTCATTTTGTGGCTCCATAATGGCATACGTGCCAGTACATCCAGTTGTGCTCCTCTGGTTCCTGCCGGAAAAACGGCCATCGCTAATGCGATGTGTCCTTTGAGGACCAGTGTATAGTCTGTCTTTTCTTCCTCTGTTAGCTCACCTAATGCAATGGTACGTGTGATGTCAGTGGTGCCATCCATGTATTGAGCTCCTGAGTCGAGTAAAAGAAAGCCTTTGGGTTGCAATGTCGCGTTGCTTTCTTCGGTTGCTGAATAATGTACAATAGCCCCGTGTTCTTTGTAACCCGCAATGGTATCAAAACTTTCGCCTACGTACAAATTCTGTGCAGCACGAAACTCGTGCAGTTTGTGATCGATGCTTAATTCTGTTTCTATTCCGGAAGGGACGGCAGACTCCAGCCATTTAAGGAATTTGACTAAGGCGACACCGTCACGCTGCATGGCTGCATGGACTCCTGCTATTTCTTGATTGTTACGGACAGCTTTCAGTAAGGCTACCGGTGCTTCTCCTCGTATGATCCGGCATTTGGGGTTTACGGAGGAAAAAATAGCATAATTGGTTTTTGCCGGATTCATCAGGATGCTGGTGCTCTTGAGATCTGATAAGTAAATTTCTGTTTCTGCGTAGTTCCGTATCTCTACTTGCTGCTCTTTTAAGTAGTTCCGTACTTCTTCAGTTACTTTCTCCGGAGCAATGAATAATATCGTGCTGTCTTCTGTAATAAGTAAATAGCTTATTACTACGGGGTTGCAATGTACATCGTTTCCGCGTAGGTTTAGGGTCCAGGCTATTTCATCTAAAGCTGATAACATAACACTTTCTGCACCCTTTTTCTTTAGCTCCGTACGAATGGATGCGATTTTTTCTGTGCAACTTTTTCCCGCATATTCAATGTCGTATACAAAGGCAGGTGATTCTGGCATAGGCGGTCGATTTGTCCATATCTCCTGCATAGGATCAGGGCAGAATATGATTTGAAGATTACTTGATGAAAGTTCGGCTTGCATATACTCCACTTGTTCCACTGAGAACATTTTTCCATCGATACCTACTGCCTCTCCCGGTTTTAATTGGGTAGACAAGAATTCTGTGATACTTGGAGTGTCCGGCAGCATCTCTTTATATAAGTCTATGCCACTTCCTTGTAACTGTTCTGCTGCTTGTAAAAAATATCTTGAGTCGGTCCAGAGTCCTGCTTTCTTTTCTGTAATCACTACCGTACCGGCTGATCCGGTAAATCCGGAAATCCATTCTCGTGATTTCCAGTGTGGTGCAACGTATTCACTGAGATGAGGGTCTGTGCTGGGGATGATGAATGCTTGAATGTTTGGTTTAAACCACATGCGTAATGCATGTATTCGTTCACTGATAGACTGTTTCATACATTATATATATTATATGTTATACTCTCCAAAGATAACTACTTTCTGTTCCTTTTGCATTGATTTTGAGAAATAATTGCCGAAAGTTTTGTGAATAAAGAAAGTATGTGTAATTTTGCGGCGCAATTTGACTGCGGAAATTTTAAACCATAACATATTTAATAGTAACAAAATGATTGTAGTACCTGTAAAAGAAGGCGAAAACATTGAAAAAGCGCTGAAGAAGTTTAAGAGAAAATTTGAAAAAACTGGCATCGTTAAAGAGTTGAGAAGCAGACAACAGTTCGACAAACCGTCTGTAACTAAAAGACTTAAGAAAGAACGTGCAGTTTACGTACAAAAACTTCAGCAAGTAGAAGATTAATAATTCGTAATTTCCTTTGAATTATTGAATTCTTTTCATACATTCGTTGCAGAATTATAGATGTAGCGATATTATGTTAGCAGATTCTTTTCTTGATTACCTCCGGTACGAACGGAATTATTCTGAGAAGACCGTACTGGCTTACGGCGAGGATATTTCGCAGTTGCAGGAGTTTGCTCAAGAGGAGATTGGGGAGTTTAATCCGTTGGAAGTGAAGCCCGAACTGATTCGTGAGTGGATTGTTTCACTGATGGATCGGGGGTATACTTCAACTTCTGTGAATCGTAAGCTGAGTTCGCTCCGGTCGTTTTATAAATATCTCCTCAGACAAGGAGAGGTGAGTATTGATCCGTTACGTAAAATAACGGGGCCAAAAAATAAAAAGCCACTTCCTTCTTTCTTGAAAGAGAGTGAAATGAATAAATTGCTGGATGACACGGATTTTGGTGAAGGGTTTAAGGGGTGTCGGGATCGTTTGATTATTGAGGTGTTTTATGCCACAGGCATGCGTCTCTCTGAATTGATAGGTTTGGATGATAAGGATGTAGATTTCTCAGCCTCTCTTCTGAAAGTAACGGGAAAGAGAAATAAGCAGCGCTTGATCCCTTTTGGGGATGAATTGAAAGAAGCGATGTTTGAGTATGTTGATGTAAGGAACAAAGTGATTTCAGTGAAGTCTGATGCTTTTTTTGTTAGAGAGAATGGCGAACGACTTTATAAGAATCTGGTCTATAATTTGGTGAAACGGAACCTTTCGAAGGTGGTAACGCTTAAGAAGCGCAGTCCTCACGTGTTGAGGCATACCTTTGCCACGACAATGCTGAATAATGATGCGGAGTTGGGTGCGGTGAAAGAGCTTTTAGGTCATAGTAGTCTGGCGACTACGGAGATTTATACGCATACCACTTTTGAAGAACTTAAAAAAGTGTATAAACAAGCTCATCCACGAGCCTAAAAAAGGAGGTAAGTATGGAAATTAGAATTCAATCGATTCACTTTGATGCAACAGAACAATTGCAGGCTTTCATTCAGAAGAAAGTGTCTAAGTTGGAAAAATATTACGAAGATATAAAGAAAGTAGAGGTGTCATTAAAGGTGGTTAAACCAGAAACTGCGGAGAATAAGGAGGCCGGAATTACGGTGTTGGTTCCAAACAATGATTTTCATGCAAGCAAAATCTGTGATACGTTTGAAGAAGCGGTTGATTTGTGTGTGGAAGCATTGGAGAAGCAGCTGGTTAAGTACAAGGAAAAACAACGAAATAAATAAAAATACCGCAAATATTTTGCGGGAAAGAAATAAATAACTAAATTTGCAGCCGTTTCGCTCGCGTTAGGACGTGACGGTTGCATTTTTTAAGTAAAAACGCCTCTTTAGCTCAGTTGGCCAGAGCACGTGATTTGTAATCTCGGGGTCGTTGGTTCGAATCCGACAAGAGGCTCAAGAATAAATCAGAATAGAAAAAGTTTGGGCGTTCTTACGCTTACTTCGAAATTCGATTTCTGTAATGAAGGGCAAATACCAGAGTGGCCAAATGGGGCAGACTGTAAATCTGCTGGCTTACGCCTTCGGTGGTTCGAATCCATCTTTGCCCACGGAGAAGACAGAGTGAAAACTTTGGCAAATTGCGGAAGTAGCTCAGTTGATAGAGCATTAGCCTTCCAAGCTGAGGGTCGCGGGTTTGAGCCCCGTCTTCCGCTCTCTCTCTATTTCGCTGTTATAGCTCAGTGGTAGAGCACTTCCTTGGTAAGGAAGAGGTCCCGGGTTCAAATCCCGGTAACAGCTCTGTAAGATGTAAATGCTGATTATTAATCAAATAAATAACAAGTAAAGCTATGGCTAAAGAGAAATTTGAACGTACCAAACCGCACGTAAACATTGGTACAATCGGTCACGTTGACCACGGTAAAACCACTTTGACTGCTGCTATCACTACAGTGTTGGCAAAAAAAGGTCTTTCTGAACTCCGCTCTTTCGATTCTATCGACAACGCTCCTGAAGAAAAGGAAAGAGGTATTACTATCAATACTTCACACGTTGAGTACGAAACAGCTAACCGTCACTACGCACACGTTGACTGTCCGGGTCACGCTGACTACGTAAAGAACATGGTTACTGGTGCTGCTCAGATGGACGGTGCTATCATCGTAGTTGCTGCTACTGATGGTCCGATGCCTCAGACTCGTGAGCACATCCTTTTGGCTCGTCAGGTAAACGTTCCGAAGCTGGTTGTATTCATGAACAAGTGCGATATGGTTGAAGATGCTGAAATGTTGGAACTGGTTGAAATGGAAATGAGAGAACTTCTTTCTTTCTATGATTTCGACGGTGACAATACTCCGATCATTCAGGGTTCTGCTCTTGGTGCATTGAACGGTGTAGAAAAATGGGAAGACAAAGTAATGGAGTTGATGGAAGCTGTTGATACTTGGATTCCGTTGCCTCCGCGCGATGTTGATAAACCTTTCTTGATGCCGGTAGAAGACGTGTTCTCTATCACAGGTCGTGGTACTGTAGCTACAGGTCGTATCGAAACTGGTGTTATCCACGTAGGTGATGAAATCGAAATCCTTGGTTTGGGTGAAGATAAGAAATCAGTTGTAACAGGTGTTGAAATGTTCCGCAAACTTCTGGATCAGGGTGAGGCTGGTGACAACGTAGGTCTGTTGCTTCGTGGTGTTGACAAGAACGAAATCAAACGTGGTATGGTTCTTTGTAAACCAGGTCAGATCAAACCTCACTCTAAGTTTAAAGCTGAGGTTTATATCCTGAAGAAAGAAGAAGGTGGTCGTCACACTCCATTCCACAACAAATACCGTCCTCAGTTCTATCTGCGTACTATGGACTGTACAGGTGAAATCACTCTTCCGGAAGGAACTGAAATGGTGATGCCGGGTGATAATGTAACTATCACTGTAGAGTTGATCTACCCGGTTGCATTGAACATCGGTCTTCGTTTCGCTATCCGCGAAGGTGGTCGTACAGTAGGTGCTGGTCAGATTACTGAAATTATCGACTAAAATTAAATATTAATCAGTTCCCGGTAGTATTATCGGGAACTGATTATGTACAAACGGGAGTAGCTCAGTTGGTAGAGCACCGGTCTCCAAAACCGGGTGTCGGGAGTTCGAGCCTCTCCTCCCGTGCTAATATTTATGAAATGAAAAAAGTAGTAGCTTATATTAAAGAATCTTACGACGAACTTGTTCATAAAGTGTCGTGGCCTACGTATTCAGAACTAACTAACAGTGCGGTAGTTGTTTTATATGCTTCCCTGCTTATTGCATTGGTAGTGTTCGCGATGGACTTCTGTTTCCAGAATTTTATGGAAAAAATAATTTATCCACATTAAAAAAAGAGGAATTACGATGTCTGAGATTGAAAAGAAATGGTACGTTTTGCGTGCTATTAGCGGAAAAGAAGCTAAGGTAAAAGAGTATCTTGAAGCTGATATTAAAAACAGCGACCTTGGCGAATATGTGTCTCAGGTATTGATTCCTACCGAAAAGGTATACCAGGTTCGCAATGGTAAAAAAATTGTGAAAGAAAGAAGTTATCTTCCTGGTTACGTTTTGGTGGAGGCTGCTTTGGTTGGTGAGGTTTCTCACCATCTGAGAAATACTCCTAATGTGATAGGTTTCTTGGGAGGTTCCGATAAACCGGTTCCCCTCAGACAGTCGGAAGTGAATCGTATACTTGGTACAGTGGACGAATTGCAAGAAACGGGTGAAGACTTAAATGTTCCGTATATTGTAGGTGAAACTGTAAAGGTTACTTTTGGTCCTTTTAGCGGATTCAGTGGTATCATTGAAGAAGTGAATAGTGAAAAGAAGAAACTAAAGGTCATGGTAAAGATATTCGGGCGTAAAACACCGCTTGAATTAGGCTTTATGCAAGTGGAAAAGGAATAACGCAGAATTGTTACGCTGTAGTTGTCCTTCGTTTAATGTTATATATAAATCAATAAAAAAATGGCTAAAGAAGTTGCTGGACTAATCAAATTACAGATTAAAGGAGGCGCGGCAAACCCATCACCTCCCGTTGGACCTGCATTAGGTTCTAAGGGAATCAACATCATGGAGTTTTGCAAGCAATTCAACGCCAGAACCCAAGACAAGGCAGGTAAGATTTTGCCTGTTATCATTACTTACTACGCAGATAAGTCTTTCGATTTTGTAATCAAGACTCCTCCCGTTGCCATTCAGTTGCTTGAAGTGGCTAAGGTAAAGAGTGGTTCTGCTGAGCCTAACCGTAAGAAAGTTGCCGAGATCACTTGGGAACAGGTTCGTACGATTGCTCAGGACAAAATGGTTGACTTGAACTGTTTTACTGTGGAAGCTGCCATGAAAATGGTTGCAGGTACAGCTAGAAGTATGGGTATCGCTGTAAAAGGGGAGTTCCCGGTTAATAATTAATAAACTTCAATTGTAATGGGTAAACTGACAAAAAATCAAAAGTTAGCTGCAGGAAAAATTGAAGCAGGGAAAGCATACTCACTGAAAGAAGCTGCATCTTTGGTAAAGGAAATCACTTTTACTAAGTTTGATGCTTCATTAGATATTGATGTACGTTTAGGTGTTGATCCACGTAAAGCAAACCAAATGGTGAGAGGTGTTGTTTCACTTCCTCATGGAACTGGAAAGCAAGTACGTGTGTTGGTACTTTGTACACCGGATGCTGAAGCTGCTGCAAAAGAAGCTGGTGCTGACTATGTTGGTCTTGACGAATATATTGAAAAGATCAAAGGTGGATGGACTGATATTGATGTGATTATCACTATGCCATCTATCATGGGTAAAATTGGTGCACTCGGTCGTGTGCTTGGTCCTCGTGGATTGATGCCTAACCCGAAGAGTGGTACCGTAACTATGGATGTTGCTAAAGCTGTAAGAGAAGTAAAACAAGGTAAGATCGACTTCAAAGTTGATAAGAGCGGTATTGTTCATACTTCAATTGGTAAGGTTTCATTCACTGCAGAGCAGATTCGCGATAATGCAAAAGAATTTATCTCTACATTGAACAAGTTGAAACCGACTGCAGCCAAGGGTACATATATTAAGAGTATTTATCTTTCTAGTACAATGAGTGCGGGTATCAAAATTGACCCGAAATCAGTAGAGGAAATCTAATAAAACAGAGTAACAATGAGAAAGGAAGATAAAAATACGATTATTGAGCAGATTGCTGCTACAGTACAGGAATATGGTCACTTCTATTTGGTAGATACAACAGCTATGAACGCTGCTGCAACAAGTGAATTGAGAAGAGCTTGTTTCAAGGCTGACATCAAATTGATGGTAGTTAAGAACACACTCCTCCACAAAGCGCTTGAAAGCATTGAAGGTGATTTCTCTCCTCTTTATGGTTCTTTGAAAGGTACGACAGCTGTGATGTTCTGCAATGTTGCAAACGCACCTGCAAAACTGATCAAAGACAAATCTAAAGATGGCATTCCGGGACTGAAAGCTGCATATGCAGAAGAAAGCTTCTATGTTGGTGCTGACCAGTTGGATGCTCTCGTAGCTATTAAGAGTAAAAATGAAGTTATTGCCGATATCGTTGCCCTGTTGCAATCACCGGCCAAGAATGTTATTTCTGCTCTTCAATCAGGTGGCAACACCCTTCACGGAGTTCTCAAAACTCTTGGTGAAAGATAATTATAACACATTTTATTTAGTAAATTAAACATTAAAATCATACAAAAAATGGCAGATTTGAAAGCTTTTGCAGAACAATTAGTTAACTTGACAGTAAAAGAAGTTAATGAACTTGCAACTATCCTTAAAGAAGAATATGGTATTGAACCTGCTGCTGCAGCTGTAGCTGTTGCTGCTGGTCCTGCAGCTGGTGCTGCTGCCGCAGAAGAAAAGTCTTCTTTCGACGTAGTATTGAAGAGCGCTGGTGCAGCTAAACTTCAGGTTGTTAAAGCCGTTAAAGAAGCTTGTGGTCTTGGCTTGAAAGAAGCTAAGGACATGGTAGACGGTGCTCCTAGTGTAGTAAAAGAAGGTTTGGCTAAAGACGAAGCAGAATCATTGAAGAAAACATTGGAAGAAGCTGGAGCTGAAGTTGAACTTAAATAACATTAGCCTGGTAATCAGGTAATTCGGTTAAGAATCCTTCACAAGAGGATTCTTAACCTTTTTGTGTATATATTTAAAATTAAGTTCTCCAAATTCATTGACAGATGTCTTCAAATACTGTAAATCAAAGAGTTAATTTTGCTTCGACTAAGAATCCGCTTGAATATCCGGATTTCCTGGAAGTACAATTGAAGTCATTCCAAGACTTTCTACAACTAGATACCCCACCTGAGAAGCGTAAAAAAGAGGGATTGTATAAAGTATTTGCTGAAAACTTCCCAATTGCCGACACAAGAAACAATTTTGTTCTTGAGTTTCTGGACTATTATATTGATCCGCCGCGCTATACCATTGATGATTGTATAGAGCGTGGGCTTACATATAGTGTCCCATTGAAAGCGAAACTCAAGCTTTACTGTACAGACCCCGATCATGAGGATTTCGATACAGTGATTCAGGATGTGTTCCTTGGTCCTATCCCTTACATGACTGATAAGGCAACTTTCGTCATCAATGGTGCTGAACGTGTAGTTGTGTCGCAGCTTCACCGTTCTCCGGGCGTATTCTTCGGTCAGAGTGTACATGCCAATGGTACAAAATTGTACTCGGCCCGTATCATCCCGTTCAAGGGATCATGGATTGAGTTTGCTACCGACATCAACAATGTGATGTATGCTTATATCGATCGTAAGAAGAAGTTACCTGTTACTACGCTGTTAAGAGCTATTGGCTTTGAGAATGACAAAGACATTCTTGAGATTTTTAACTTGGCTGAAGATGTAAAGGTTAACAAAACAAATCTCAAGAAGGTAGTAGGTCGTAAATTGGCTGCACGTGTCTTGAAAACCTGGATTGAAGATTTCGTTGATGAAGATACCGGTGAAGTTGTTTCTATCGAGCGTAATGAAGTCATTATCGACCGTGAAACAGTGATCGAACCGGAACATATAGATGAAATAATTGACTCGGGCGTTCAAAACATCCTTATTCATAAGGAAGAGCCGAATCAGTCCGACTACTCTATTATATATAATACCCTTCAGAAAGATCCGAGTAACTCGGAAAAGGAAGCTGTGCTGTATATCTATCGCCAATTGCGTAATGCAGATCCGGCTGATGATGCCAGTGCCCGTGAGGTTATCAATAACCTGTTCTTTTCTGAAAAGCGGTATGACCTTGGTGATGTAGGGCGTTACAGAATCAACAAAAAGTTGAATTTGACGACAGACATGGATGTGCGTGTCCTCACCAAAGAAGATATTATTGAGATCATTAAATATCTGATTGAGTTGATTAACTCTAAAGCAGATGTGGATGATATTGACCACTTAAGTAACCGTCGTGTACGTACTGTAGGCGAGCAGCTGTCTAATCAGTTTGCTGTCGGTTTGGCACGTATGTCGCGTACTATTCGTGAACGTATGAACGTTCGTGATAACGAGGTGTTTACTCCGATTGATTTGATCAACGCAAAGACTATTTCTTCAGTGATCAATTCGTTCTTCGGAACTAATGCATTGTCTCAGTTTATGGACCAGACAAACCCGTTGGCTGAGATTACTCACAAGCGCCGTATGTCTGCCCTTGGTCCTGGTGGTCTGTCTCGTGAACGTGCCGGATTTGAGGTTCGTGACGTTCACTATACGCACTATGGACGTCTTTGTCCGATTGAGACACCGGAAGGTCCGAACATCGGTTTGATTTCATCACTTTGCGTGTTTGCTAAGATCAATGACCTTGGTTTCATTGAAACTCCTTACCGTAAAGTAGATAATGGTAAAGTAGACCTTTCTGAAAACGGACTTGTCTACCTGACAGCTGAAGAAGAAGAAGCCAAGATCATTGCACAGGGTAATGCTCCGCTGAATGATGATGGAACATTTATTCGCAATAAGGTTAAGTCTCGTCAGGATGCCGATTATCCGGTTGTAGAACCTTCAGAAGTAGAGTTGATGGACGTTGCTCCTCAGCAGATTGCTTCTATTGCTGCATCTTTGATCCCATTTCTTGAACATGATGACGCTAACCGTGCTTTGATGGGATCGAACATGATGCGCCAGGCAGTTCCGTTGTTGAGAAGCGAAGCCCCGATCGTAGGTACAGGTATCGAGCGCCAGTTGGTGCGTGATTCACGTACTCAGATTGCTGCTGAGGGTGATGGTGTAATTGATTTTGTTGATGCTACTACTATTCGTATTCTGTACGATCGTACTGAAGATGAAGAGTTTGTAAGCTTCGAACCTGCATTGAAAGAATACAGGATTCCGAAGTTCCGCAAAACGAACCAAAATATGACTATTGACCTTCGTCCGATCTGCAATAAAGGTGATCGTGTGACAAAAGGTCAGATTTTGACAGAAGGTTATTCTACCGAGAATGGTGAGCTTGCTTTGGGGAAGAACCTGCTTGTAGCCTACATGCCTTGGAAAGGTTATAACTATGAGGATGCTATCGTGTTGAACGAACGTGTAGTTCGCGAGGACTTGCTGACTTCAGTTCACGTAGAAGAGTATTCACTCGAAGTTCGTGAAACCAAGCGTGGTATGGAAGAGTTGACTTCCGATATCCCTAATGTTAGTGAAGAAGCCACTAAGGATCTTGATGAGAACGGTATTGTACGTGTTGGTGCACGCATTCAGCCGGGTGATATACTAATTGGCAAGATCACTCCGAAAGGTGAATCTGATCCTTCTCCGGAAGAAAAATTGCTTCGTGCCATTTTTGGAGATAAAGCGGGTGATGTGAAAGACGCTTCTTTGAAAGCATCCCCTTCATTGAAGGGTGTGATCATTGACAAGAAGTTATTCTCTCGTGTCATTAAAAACCGTAGTTCTAAGTTGGCCGATAAGGCATTGCTTCCAAAGATTGATGATGAATTTGAATCTAAGGTAGCAGACTTGAAACGCATTCTGGTGAAGAAACTGATGGCATTGACCGAAGGTAAAGTATCTCAAGGCGTGAAAGACTATCTGGGTGCCGAAGTTATTGCCAAAGGTTCTAAGTTCAGTGCATCAGATTTCGATTCACTTGATTTCACCGCAATACAGTTGAGCGACTGGACTAATGATGATCATGCGAACGGTATGATTCGTGATTTGATCCTGAACTTCATCAAGAAGTACAAAGAGCTCGATGCAGAACTGAAACGTAAGAAGTTTGCTATCACAATTGGTGATGAACTGCCTGCAGGAATCATCCAGATGGCGAAAGTATATATTGCTAAGAAACGTAAGATTGGTGTAGGTGATAAGATGGCAGGTCGTCACGGTAATAAAGGTATCGTGTCACGTGTTGTTCGCCAGGAAGACATGCCATTCCTGGAAGATGGTACTCCGGTGGATATTGTATTGAACCCGTTGGGTGTACCTTCACGTATGAACATTGGTCAGATTTTTGAGGCTGTCCTCGGACGTGCCGGAAAGAATTTGGGTGTAAAGTTCGCTACACCGATTTTTGATGGTGCAACTCTTGACGACTTGAACGAATGGACAGATAAAGCTGGCTTGCCTCGCTATTGCAAGACTTATCTTTGCGACGGTGGTACAGGAGAACGCTTTGACCAACCAGCAACTGTAGGTGTTACTTATATGTTGAAACTCGGTCACATGGTTGAAGACAAGATGCACGCACGTTCTATCGGTCCATACTCATTGATTACTCAGCAACCTCTTGGTGGTAAAGCTCAATTTGGTGGTCAGCGTTTCGGAGAGATGGAGGTTTGGGCACTCGAAGGTTTCGGTGCATCACATATTCTCCAGGAAATCTTGACAATTAAGTCGGATGATGTTGTAGGACGTTCTAAGGCTTATGAAGCAATTGTGAAGGGCGAACCTATGCCGCAGCCGGGTATCCCTGAATCTTTGAACGTGTTGTTGCACGAGTTAAGAGGATTGGGGCTGAGCATCAATTTGGAATAATGAACTAATGTGCCAATATGCCAATGTACCGATTAAGGTACATTGGCTGTGGCATTTCATAATTAGCATGTTTTCTTATTGGCACATTGGCATTAGCCAATCGGCACATTATTTAGTTAATTAGCATATCATATAATTATAAAAGTATGGCTTTTAGAAAAGAAAATAAGATCAAGAGCAATTTCTCGAAAATCTCTATCGGTTTGGCTTCTCCGGAAGAAATCCTTGAGAATTCGAGTGGTGAAGTATTAAAGCCTGAAACCATCAACTATCGTACATACAAACCCGAGCGTGACGGTTTGTTCTGCGAACGTATCTTCGGCCCGATCAAAGACTACGAATGCCATTGCGGTAAATACAAACGTATCCGTTATAAAGGTATTGTCTGCGACCGTTGTGGTGTAGAAGTTACTGAAAAGAAAGTACGTCGCGAACGTATGGGACATATTCAGCTTGTTGTGCCTGTGGCTCACATCTGGTATTTCCGTTCGCTGCCCAATAAGATCGGTTACTTACTGGGTCTTCCCACTAAGAAACTTGATTCTATCATTTACTACGAACGTTATGTTGTCATTCAGCCAGGTGTGAAAGCTGAAGACGGCATTGCCGAATTCGATTTGCTATCGGAAGAAGAATATCTCGATATTCTTGATACTCTTCCCAAAGACAACCAGTATCTGGAAGATACGGATCCTAACAAGTTCATCGCTAAGATGGGTGCCGAAGCGATCTATGATTTGCTTGCACGTCTTGATCTTGATGCGTTGTCATACGAACTGCGCCACCGTGCCGGCAATGATGCTTCGCAGCAACGTAAGAACGAGGCTCTGAAACGTCTTCAGGTGGTGGAGTCGTTCCGTGCATCACGCGGACGCAACAAGCCGGAATGGATGATCGTACGAATTGTACCGGTGATCCCGCCTGAACTTCGTCCATTGGTTCCGTTGGATGGTGGTCGTTTTGCTACATCCGATTTGAATGACCTTTATCGTCGTGTGATTATCCGTAACAACCGTTTGAAACGTTTGATTGAAATTAAGGCTCCTGAAGTGATTCTCCGCAACGAGAAACGTATGCTCCAGGAATCTGTTGATTCATTGTTTGATAACTCACGTAAGTCAAGTGCAGTTAAGACTGATGCCAACCGTCCGTTGAAATCATTGTCAGACAGTTTGAAAGGTAAGCAAGGACGTTTCCGTCAGAACTTGCTGGGTAAACGTGTTGACTATTCAGCTCGTTCGGTAATTGTTGTTGGTCCGGAATTGAGAATGCACGAGTGTGGTATTCCTAAGCTGATGGCTGCCGAGTTGTACAAACCGTTCATTATTCGTAAACTGATTGAGCGCGGTATCGTAAAGACTGTGAAGTCTGCTAAGAAAATTGTAGACCGTAAGGAGCCGGTGATTTGGGATATCCTTGAACACGTAATGAAAGGTCATCCGGTATTGCTGAACCGTGCTCCGACACTTCACCGTTTGGGTATCCAGGCTTTCCAACCCAAAATGATCGAGGGTAAAGCTATCCAGTTACACCCATTGGCATGTACAGCGTTTAATGCCGACTTTGACGGTGACCAAATGGCGGTTCACTTGCCTTTGAGTAACGAAGCAGTGCTTGAAGCCCAAATGTTGATGTTGGCTTCTCACAATATTCTGAATCCTGCTAATGGTGCTCCTATTACTGTTCCTTCACAGGATATGGTGCTTGGTCTGTATTATATTACTAAGCTCCGTAAAGGCGCGAAAGGTGAAGGGCTCACATTCTATGGTCCGGAAGAAGCGTTGATCGCTTATAATGAAGGTAAGGTAGACATCCATGCTCCGGTGAAGGTTATTGTGAAAGACCTTGACGAAAATGGAAACATTGTTGATGTAATGCGTGAAACTTCAGTAGGTCGTGTAATCGTGAACGAGATCGTTCCGCCTGAAGTAGGATATATCAATACTATTATCTCTAAGAAGTCGCTACGTGACATTATTAGTGCCGTAATCAAGGCTTGCGGTGTTGCTAAAACTGCTGATTTCCTTGACGGAATCAAGAATTTGGGTTACAAGATGGCCTTCCAAGGCGGTCTGTCATTCAACTTGGGTGATATTATCATTCCAGAAGAGAAAGAGACACTTGTTCAGAGAGGTTACGATGAAGTTGAGCAAGTGATCAATAACTATAACATGGGTTTCATTACCAATAACGAACGTTACAATCAGGTGATTGATATCTGGACACATGTTAACTCTGAGTTGTCTAACATTTTGATGAAGACTATTTCTTCTGATGATCAGGGTTTCAATTCTGTGTACATGATGCTTGATTCCGGTGCCCGTGGTTCTAAAGAGCAGATTCGTCAGCTTTCCGGTATGCGTGGTTTGATGGCTAAGCCGCAGAAAGCAGGTGCCGAAGGTGGCCAGATCATCGAAAACCCGATTTTGTCGAACTTTAAAGAAGGACTTTCCGTATTGGAGTATTTTATCTCTACCCACGGTGCCCGTAAAGGTTTGGCCGATACCGCATTGAAGACTGCCGATGCCGGATATCTGACTCGTCGTCTGGTAGACGTTTCGCATGATGTTATTATTAATGAAGAGGATTGCGGTACGCTCCGCGGATTGGTTTGTACAGACCTTAAGAACAACGATGAAGTTATCGCTACCTTGTACGAACGCATCCTTGGTCGTGTATCCGTACATGATATCATACATCCCCAGACCGGAGAACTGTTGGTTGCTGGTGGTGAAGAAATTACAGAAGATATCGCTAAGAAGATACAGGAGTCTCCGATCGAAAGTGTTGAAATCCGTTCGGTATTGACTTGCGAATCGAAGAAGGGAGTTTGCGCGAAATGTTACGGCCGTAACCTGGCCACGAACCATATGGTTCAGAAAGGTGAGGCTGTCGGTGTAATTGCTGCCCAGTCTATTGGTGAACCGGGTACACAGTTGACACTGCGTACATTCCATGCCGGTGGTACGGCTGCCAATATCGCAGCTAATGCAAGTATCGTTGCCAAGAACAATGCTCGTTTGGAATTCGAAGAACTTCGTACGGTAGATATTGTCGACGAAACAGGTGAAGCTGCCAAAGTGGTAGTAGGCCGTTTGGCTGAAGTTCGTTTCATCGACGTCAATACGGGTATTGTACTTTCTACACACAACGTTCCTTACGGTTCTACACTTTATGTAGCCGATGGTGAAATAGTAGAAAAAGGTAAACTGATTGCGAAGTGGGACCCGTTCAACGCTGTTATCATTACGGAGGCTACTGGTAAGATCGAATTCGAGGGCGTTATTGAAAACGTTACTTATAAGATTGAGTCGGATGAAGCAACCGGACTTCGTGAAATTATCATTATCGAATCTAAGGATAAAACTAAAGTTCCTTCTGCCCATATTTTGACGGAAGATGGTGACTTGATTCGTACATACAACTTACCTGTGGGTGGACACGTTGTGATCGAAAATGGTCAGAAGGTGAAAGCTGGTGAGGTAATCGTTAAGATTCCGCGTGCCGTAGGTAAGGCTGGTGATATTACCGGTGGTCTTCCTCGTGTTACAGAGTTGTTTGAAGCACGTAACCCGTCGAACCCTGCTGTTGTATCTGAAATAGATGGTGAGGTAACTATGGGTAAGGTGAAACGTGGTAATCGTGAGATCATCGTTACTTCTAAGACTGGTGAAGTGAAGAAATATCTTGTTCCGCTGTCTAAACAGATTCTTGTACAGGAGAACGATTATGTTCGTGCCGGTACTCCGCTGTCTGATGGTGCTACCACTCCGGCTGATATTTTGGCGATCAAAGGTCCTACGGCTGTACAGGAATATATCGTGAATGAAGTTCAGGACGTATACCGTTTGCAGGGTGTGAAGATTAATGATAAGCATTTTGAAATTATCGTTCGTCAGATGATGCGTAAAGTAACTATTGACGAGCCGGGCGATACTCGTTTCCTTGAACAACAGGTTGTCGATAAACTGGAATTCATGGAAGAAAATGATCGTATCTGGGGTAAGAAGGTAGTTGTAGATGCTGGTGATTCTGAAAACTTGAAAGCAGGTCAGATTGTTACTGCCCGTAAGTTGCGTGATGAAAACAGTATGTTGAAACGCCGTGACCTTAAACCGGTTGAAGTGCGTGATGCTGTTGCCGCTACTTCTACTCAGATTCTTCAGGGTATCACTCGTGCTGCATTGCAGACTTCAAGCTTTATGTCAGCTGCTTCCTTCCAGGAAACAACTAAAGTCTTGAACGAAGCTGCCATCAACGGTAAGATAGATAAATTGGAAGGTATGAAGGAGAACGTAATTTGCGGTCACCTCATTCCGGCAGGTACAGGACTGCGCGAATTTGATAAGATCATTGTAGGTTCTAAAGAAGAGTACGATCGTATTTTGGCTAACAAAAAGACTGTGCTTGACTATAATGAAGTAGAATAATACAATTCAATTGACTATAACTGAAAAAGAGCAATTGCCGTAAAGGTGATTGCTCTTTTTTATAGGATGTTATCGTATGAAACGATTGGTTAGTTTACTTTTCGACATTAACCAGACGATAGCGTAGCATGTCAGGAATACGAGACAGGCCATACTGATGATACGTACGATATATGGTAACTGTTCCTTATCCAACAAGTCGTAGGCGACAAATACAAATACGTAGTGGCTCAGGTAAATGCCGAATGTGAGTGATGCCATATGGGATAACCATCGGTTTGAAGGAACCTTTATTTTCTGCACGATTACAAATACTGGGAAGGTCATCATAAACACGTTGATGCCCGCAAAGTACCATACAATTTCCAAATAGGCATAATTGCCCGGGAAGTGGTTCTGTGTGATGACATATCCGTATGAAGTAATCAGATAGCCTACCAGAAACATCGGAATGGTGACGCCCAAGAGTTTCTTCCAACTCCACTTTAGTGGATACCTCGTAAGATAATAGGCCAGTAAAAGATAGCCGATAAATCCTGAGAAATAATAGAAAGTTCCGTAGTCATTCCAATCACATATTCCCCATAAACCCATATTGCCATAGTTGCCTTGATAGCCCAGCATCGGAGCGAACATTTTAACGTAAGGTGCTATTAGACTCACGCCCCAAATGCTTAGGAATAGCTTCAGTTCCTTTTTCGACGCTTTTTCCAACCAACCACTGACAATAGGCATCACCAAATACAGGCCAATCAGCATATAGAGATACCATAATGGAACTGTATCGAAATTGAAGTTAAAGATAAATGTATACAGTTTGATCCACAAAGCCTCCAAACTATGATCCGGCATGGAAATCAATGGATTTTGAGTATTAGGGTTGATGTAGTTCAGATATACGAAATACAGTACAGGTAAGACCAGTGACCAAAAGATTATCGGAGGAATCAGTCTCCCGATCCTCTTCTTGTAAAATGTCCCCATGTCGGTTCGTACGGGAAATAGCAATACACCGGTCATCATAACAAAAATGGGTACACATGGGCGCATCAAGCTACCTAAAAATGTTCCTGTCAGAAACGACTCCCGATTGGCGTCAAATTGCCCGATGAACGCATCGCAGCAGTGCGAAAAAACAACGAAGAAACAGGCGAGCACCCTCAGCAGGTCAATCCAACCTATATTCTCTCTTTTCTTTAATTCCATGATATAATTGATTTAAATGTGTTAAGCGACAAATGTACAACCTATTTTGCTGTCAGCATTTGCTCTACATTAAAAATCACTCTTCCGCCCTTATTTTACTCAGGGTAGGCAAAGTAATGCCCAGATAGGCGGCAATATAACCCAGATTGACCCGGCTGCAGACATCGGGAAGTCTTTCTTTAAGTTTTGCATACCTCTCTCGGGCCGACAATGTCAGCCGTTCTTTATGTTTGCGATGGAGTTCCCGATATCTATTCTGATGAATGACTCTTCCCCAATTAGCCAATTCTATATTTGTTTCGTACAGTTCGATCAGTGTCTTGATGGGGATGGCATAGAGCAGTACATCTTCCAGTGTTTCCACAAACTCTTCACTGGGTTTACCGTAGTATAACTCATCCATGCTGAACACGATATCTCCTTCACACGAAAAAGAAGTCGTAACCTCTTTTCCGTCTACCAGCCAGTACGACCGTGTGATTCCTTTTTCTATGAAATAAGCGTATTTGTGATAGACTCCCTCCCGTATCAGCAGATACCTTTTAGGGAATCGGCACGGAGTCAGCTGTTTCGTCAGTAAATCTATTGTTTCATCAGACATCTCAGACTGCTTTTTTATGTTGTAAATTATATTTTTCATAGAACCTAAGATTATCTTTTCGGCAAAGATAACCCCTTTTTAGTAAGCGCCACAATTTGTTACCCGAAAATCCGATCTGTCTGTACTGCTTGCTTAGGCAGGTTTCTCAATAGTCGTTAATTCCTTCTTTGACTCCCGAACATTTCAGTGCCTATAGCGTTCCTATAACAAAACAATATAAATCAAGCATTATGAATTTTATCTGGTACATTTTGATAGGTATCCTTGCCGGTTATTTTGCCGGTAAGATAATGCGCGGAGGAGGTTTCGGCCTCTTAGTCAATCTCCTGTTAGGGATTATAGGTGGTGTGTTGGGTGGCTGGGTATTTGCCCTTCTCGGGCTGGCAGCAACCGGAATCATCGGTAGTTTGATTACTTCCGTTGTCGGTGCCATTTTATTTCTTTGGATAGCCTCTTTTTTCAGTCGTTCCCGATAGGGAAAACGAGCTTTATTATAGAACGATATTGTTTATTGTGGTTATATAAAAATTAATAGTTTATGGGAAGTGGAAATGCAAAATTCCTGGTGGGACTTGGAATCGGTTCTGCCATCGGTGCGCTGGTTTATCATTTTTCGCGCACAGCGAAAGCTAAGAAATTGAAAAATGATGTGTTCAATGCTCTTCATGAAATAGAGGCAGATGCCGAATTGGCAGTCGTTGAAGCAAAAGAGAAGGCCGTGAAGACAGGTGCTAAAGTGGCCGAAAAGGTGGCTGATAAAGCGACTGAGGTGAAAGATAAGTTGACATCTAACTCTTAATAATGGGTGGTGGTTTATGAACGGTGAACAATGAATAAGATAGCACTATCAAAGTGTACGGAGGTTATTGTTCGCCGTTTATGATTTATAACTGTTCCAGAAATTATTCAGATATCGTTTGAGAACTATATAAGTCTGTTCTTCCTTTCTTAACAATCCGGATGTTCCTGATCTGGCTTCAGGTATTGGATAAAGAAAGAGGGGGAGTTGTTAATAATGGTCTGTTATTGCATGCCTTGCATTCTGTTGAAAAGAGTGTAAGGCATTTGTCTTTACTATAAAACATTATCTGTATATTTGTGCCAGAAGAATTTAGAATAATCAATAATAATTAAAGTATGGAAAATCAGAATCCCGATAATCAGTTGCAAATAGAATTGAAAGAAGAAGTGGCACAGGGCACATATGCTAATTTAGCCATTATCACTCATTCAAGTTCAGAATTTGTGCTCGATTTTGTACGGGTATTACCCGGATTGCCCAAAGCGGGAGTGCAGTCGCGTGTTATTCTTGCTCCCGAACATGCCAAACGTTTACAACGGGCGCTTGAAGAAAATATAGCCAAATACGAGCGTGCGTTCGGTTCGATCCGGTTGCAGGAAGAAGATACTCCACCTATATTGGATATAAAGGGAGAAGCCTGAAGAAAGCAGAAAGGGTGTAGCCATCCGAGGCAATGGGTGTAGCTATCCGGTGGAAAAGGTGTAGCCTTGGTGAGCGGATGGCTACACCCAAATTTCTTTCCATTGAAATGATTTCCGGGAAATAAGCTCTTAAAAATTAAAAAAAAGATGTAGTGCATTGATTATTCAAATATTATTCGTATTTTTGCAGCCCAAAATGTATAGTTACGAAATTAATATAACAATAATATAAATTAAAAAACAATTTAAAATGCCTACAATTCAGCAATTAGTAAGAAAAGGACGCGAAGTGCTGGTGGAGAAAAGTAAATCTCCAGCCTTGGATTCTTGTCCTCAAAGACGTGGCGTTTGCGTGAGAGTATATACAACTACTCCGAAGAAGCCGAACTCTGCAATGCGTAAAGTAGCTCGTGTACGTTTGACTAACCAGAAAGAGGTGAACTCTTACATTCCGGGAGAAGGACACAACTTGCAGGAACACTCAATCGTACTGGTTCGCGGTGGTCGTGTAAAAGACCTTCCGGGTGTACGTTACCACATCGTTCGCGGTACACTCGATACAGCAGGTGTAGCCGGACGTACTCAGAGACGTTCTAAATATGGAGCTAAACGTCCGAAACCGGGACAAGCAGCACCGGCTAAGAAGAAATAATCCGGAGTGATTCCGAATTTGATTTTTTAAATTAAAAGTAATAACTTTCGTTTTAGTTTGTTGGAATAAGCTATAAAAAGGTTGAGTAAATTCCCCGGAGGGGGAGTTGAAGACGTCAAGAAATAGACAACCAAAAACAAAAAACATTATTTTTCAAACAAATGAGAAAAGCAAAACCAAAAAAACGCGTAATCCTTCCGGATCCCGTGTTCAATGACCAGAAGGTTTCTAAATTTGTAAACCATCTGATGTATGACGGAAAGAAGAATACTTCTTATGAAATCTTTTACGCCGCACTGGAAACAGTAAAAACAAAACTTCCTAACGAAGAAAAATCAGCTCTTGAAATCTGGAAAAAAGCGTTGGATAACGTAACTCCTCAAGTAGAAGTAAAATCACGCCGTGTGGGTGGTGCAACTTTCCAGGTTCCTACTGAAATCCGTCCGGACCGTAAAGAATCAATCTCAATGAAGAACTTGATTCTGTTTGCTCGTAAGAGAGGTGGTAAATCTATGGCTGATAAATTGGCTGCTGAAATCATGGATGCATTCAATGAACAAGGCGGTGCTTTCAAACGTAAAGAAGATATGCACAGAATGGCTGAAGCTAACCGTGCATTTGCTCATTTCAGATTCTAATTACTATAAGAAATACCTATTTGATTAAAAACTTAAAGTAAAGGAAAAAGAAAATGGCAAAGAATGATTTACATTTGACTCGTAATATCGGTATCATGGCTCACATTGATGCCGGAAAGACAACAACTTCTGAACGTATCCTGTTCTACACCGGTTTAACTCACAAAATCGGTGAGGTACACGACGGTGCCGCAACAATGGACTGGATGGAGCAGGAGCAGGAACGTGGTATCACTATCACTTCTGCTGCTACAACTACTCGTTGGAAGTATGCTGGTGATACTTATAAAATCAACTTGATTGACACCCCGGGACACGTTGACTTCACTGCTGAAGTAGAACGTTCACTTCGTATTCTTGATGGTGCTGTCGCTGCTTACTGTGCAGTAGGCGGTGTAGAACCTCAGTCAGAGACTGTGTGGCGTCAGGCTGACAAATATAACGTACCGCGTATCGCTTACGTTAACAAAATGGACCGTTCGGGTGCCGACTTCTTTGAAGTAGTTCGCCAGATGAAGGCTGTTTTGGGTGCAAATCCGTGTCCGGTTGTTATTCCTATCGGTGCAGAAGAAAGCTTCAAAGGATTGGTTGACCTGATCAAGATGAAAGCTATCTATTGGCATGATGAAACAATGGGTGCTGACTACACTGTGGAAGAGATCCCGGCTAACCTCGTTGACGAAGCTAACGAATGGAGAGATAAGATGCTTGAAAAAGTTGCTGAATTTGACGATGCTTTGATGGAGAAATATTTCGACGATCCTTCTACTATCACAGAAGAAGAGGTGTTGAGAGCCCTTCGCAATGCAACTGTTCAGATGGCAGTAGTTCCGATGTTGTGCGGCTCTTCATTCAAGAATAAAGGTGTACAGACTTTGCTTGACTATGTTTGTGCTTTCTTGCCTTCTCCGTTGGATACTGAAAATGTAGTTGGTACAAATCCTGATACCGGTGCTGAGGAAGATCGTAAACCGAGCGAAGACGATAAAACTTCAGCTTTGGCATTTAAGATCGCTACTGACCCGTATGTAGGACGTTTGACTTTCTTCCGTGTATACTCTGGTAAGATTGAAGCAGGTTCTTATATCTACAACTCTCGTTCAGGTAAGAAGGAACGTGTTTCTCGTTTGTTCCAGATGCACTCAAATAAGCAAAACCCGGTAGAAGTTATCGGTGCAGGTGATATTGGTGCCGGTGTAGGTTTCAAAGATATTCACACTGGTGATACGCTGTGCGATGAAACAGCTCCGATCGTTCTTGAATCAATGGACTTCCCGGAACCGGTAATCGGTATCGCAGTTGAGCCTAAGACTCAGAAAGATATGGATAAACTGTCTAACGGTTTGGCTAAATTGGCTGAAGAAGACCCGACATTTACAGTGAAAACTGACGAACAAACAGGTCAGACAGTTATTTCCGGTATGGGTGAGCTTCACTTGGATATCATCATCGACCGTCTGAAACGTGAGTTTAAAGTGGAATGTAACCAGGGTAAACCTCAGGTTAACTACAAAGAAGCTATCACGAAGACAGTTAATTTGCGTGAGGTCTATAAGAAACAGTCTGGTGGTCGTGGTAAGTTCGCTGATATTATTGTGAACATCGGCCCGGTTGATGAAGACTTTACTCAAGGTGGCCTGCAATTCGTTGATGAAGTGAAGGGTGGTAACATTCCTAAGGAATTCATTCCTTCAGTTCAGAAAGGTTTCCAGACTGCGATGAAGAATGGTGTATTGGCCGGCTATCCGCTGGATTCATTGAAAGTGACTTTGGTCGATGGTTCATTCCACCCGGTTGACTCTGACCAGTTGTCTTTCGAAATCTGTGCTATCCAGGCATATAAGAATGCTTGTGCTAAGGCAGGTCCTGTATTGATGGAACCTATCATGAAACTGGAAGTCGTTACTCCGGAAGAAAACATGGGTGACGTTATCGGTGACTTGAACAAACGCCGTGGCCAAGTTGAAGGTATGGAATCAAGCCGTTCTGGAGCCCGTATCGTGAAAGCAATGGTTCCGTTGGCTGAAATGTTCGGTTATGTAACTGCGTTGCGTACCATCACTTCTGGTCGTGCAACTTCATCAATGGTTTACTCTCACCACGCTCAGGTTTCTAACTCTATTGCTAAGGCAGTATTGGAAGAAGTAAAAGGACGTGCTGATTTACTCTAAAAATATCTTAAGCAGCAGGCTAGCGAATGACTCTTAGCCTGCCGCTTTATCTTATTTATAAATTTATTAATTAAAAGAACTAATGAGTCAGAAAATTAGAATTAAACTGAAATCTTACGACCACAACTTGGTTGACAAATCAGCTGAGAAGATCGTTAGAACAGTGAAGGCTACCGGTGCTATTGTTAGCGGACCGATTCCCCTTCCGACGCACAAGCGTATCTTTACAGTGAACCGCTCTACTTTCGTTAACAAAAAATCAAGAGAGCAGTTTGAACTTTCTTCATTCAAGAGACTGATTGATATCTATAGCTCAACAGCTAAGACTGTAGATGCTCTGATGAAGTTGGAGTTACCGAGTGGTGTAGAAGTAGAAATTAAAGTGTAGTATTTAAAAATTAGTGAAATGCCAGGATTATTAGGAAAAAAAATCGGAATGACATCCGTTTTCAGTGCCGATGGTAAGAATGTACCATGCACTGTTATCGAAGCAGGTCCTTGTGTTGTTACTCAGGTAAAGACCGTAGAAAAAGATGGCTATGCAGCCGTTCAGTTGGGTTTCCAGGACAAAAAGGAAAAACATACAACTAAACCGTTGATGGGTCACTTTAAAAAGGCTGGAGTAACACCGAAGAGACACTTGGCCGAGTTCAAGGAATTTGAAAACGAGTTAAATCTGGGTGATACTGTTACAGTAGAACTGTTCGACGGCGCAGACTATGTAGACGTTGTTGGTACTTCTAAAGGTAAAGGCTTCCAGGGTGTAGTTAAAAGACATGGCTTTGGTGGTGTAGGTCAATCTACTCACGGTCAGCACAACCGTGCCCGTAAACCGGGTTCTATCGGTGCATGTTCGTATCCTGCAAAAGTATTCAAAGGAATGCGCATGGGCGGACAAATGGGTGGCGACAGAGTTACTGTTCAAAACTTACAGGTATTAAAAGTAATCGCGGAACACAATCTTCTTTTGATCAAGGGTTCTGTACCGGGTTGCAAAGGTTCAATCGTATTAATTGAAAAATAATGGAAGTTAACGTATATAACATTAAAGGTGAAGACACTGGAAGAAAGGTTACGTTAAACGAATCTATCTTCGGAATTGAGCCCAATGACCACGCTATCTATCTGGACGTAAAGCAATTTATGGCTAACCAGCGTCAGGGTACTCACAAGTCAAAAGAGAGAAGCGAAATCAGCGGATCTACTCGTAAAATCGGTCGTCAGAAAGGTGGTGGCGGTGCTCGTCGTGGTGACATGAATTCACCGGTGCTCGTAGGTGGTGGACGTGTATTTGGTCCGAAACCGAGAGACTACTACTTCAAACTGAATAAAAAAGTTAAGACATTAGCTCGTAAGTCAGCTTTGTCGTATAAAGCTCTAGACAACGCAATCGTAGTGGTGGAAGACTTCAACTTTGAGGCTCCAAAGACTAAGGTTTTCGTTGAAATGATAAAAAATCTTAAAGTTTCTGACAAAAAACTGCTTGTAGTTTTACCAGAAGCAAATAAAAATGTATATTTGTCAGCTCGTAACATCGAAGGTGCTAACGTTCAGACTATCTCAGGATTAAATACTTACAGAGTATTGAATGCTGGGGTTGTTGTGCTTACCGAAAGCTCTTTGAAGGCTATTGACAATATCTTAATCTAAAAAGGAGGCTTAAATAATGGGAATTATTATTAAACCGTTGGTGACAGAGAAAATGACTGCGATAACTGATAAGCTGAATCGTTTCGGCTTTATCGTGCGTCCTGAAGCTAATAAATTGGAAATTAAGAGTGAAGTTGAAGCCCTTTATAATGTTACGGTAGTTGATGTAAATACTGTGAAGTATGCTGGCAAAAATAAGAGCCGTTATACAAAAGCAGGTATCATCAATGGTCGTACGAATGCTTACAAAAAAGCAATCGTGACATTGAAAGAAGGAGATACTATTGATTTTTATAGCAATATTTAATAAAAATGGCAGTACGTAAATTTAAGCCCACTACACCGGGGCAAAGACATAAGATTATTGGTACTTTCGAGGAAATTACTGCATCAGTACCAGAAAAGTCGCTTGTATATGGTAAAAAATCATCTGGCGGTCGTAACAGCGAAGGTAAGATGACAATGCGCTACATGGGTGGTGGCCATAGAAAAGTGATCAGAATTGTCGATTTCAAAAGAAATAAAGACGGTGTTCCGGCAGTTGTAAAAACGATCGAATACGATCCGAACCGTTCGGCTCGTATCGCTTTGTTGTTTTATGCTGATGGTGAAAAAAGATATATTATTGCTCCCAATGGATTGCAAGTTGGTGCGACTTTGATGTCCGGAGAGAATGCGGCGCCTGAGATTGGTAATGCACTTCCGCTTCAGAATATCCCGGTCGGTACAGTAATTCATAATATTGAATTGCGTCCGGGTCAGGGTGCTGCTCTGGTTAGATCAGCAGGAAACTTCGCTCAGCTGACTTCAAGAGAAGGTAAATACTGTGTAATTAAATTGCCTTCAGGTGAAGTAAGACAAATACTTAGCACTTGTAAAGCTACTATCGGTAGCGTTGGTAACTCAGATCATGGATTGGAAAGCTCAGGTAAGGCTGGACGCTCTCGTTGGCAAGGCCGTCGTCCTCGTAACCGTGGTGTTGTTATGAACCCGGTTGATCACCCGATGGGTGGTGGTGAAGGACGTGCTTCCGGAGGTCACCCAAGATCTCGTAAGGGATTGTATGCTAAGGGACTTAAGACTAGAGCTCCGAAGAAACAATCGTCTAAGTACATTATTGAGAGAAGAAAAAAGTAATCTGATTAATTGAGTAAACTATGAGTCGTTCATTAAAAAAAGGTCCATATATTAACGTAAAACTCGAAAAGAAAGTGCTTGCTATGAATGAATCAGGCAAGAAAGTTGTCGTTAAGACTTGGTCCAGAGCTTCAATGATTTCGCCTGATTTTGTAGGCCATACAGTTGCAGTTCACAACGGAAATAAATTTATTCCTGTATATGTTACCGAAAATATGGTAGGTCACAAGTTGGGTGAATTCGCTCCAACTCGTACATTCAGAGGACACGCTGGTAACAAGAAAAAATAACAGGATTTATCTGAAATAATAAAGTAATAAATATAATGGGAGCAAGAAAAAAAATATCGGCTGAAAAGAGAAAAGAAGCCCTTAAAACCATGTATTTTGCTAAATTGCAAAATGTTCCTACTTCTCCTCGCAAAATGCGTCTCGTGGCTGACATGATTCGTGGGATGGAAGTGAACAGAGCACTTGGCGTTTTGAAGTTTTCTTCAAAAGAAGCAGCTGCAAGAGTGGAAAAATTATTGCGCTCTGCAATTGCTAACTGGGAGCAGAAAAACGAACGTAAAGCTGAAAGTGGCGAATTATTCGTAACGAAGATTTTTGTTGATGGTGGTGCTACACTCAAAAGAATGAGACCGGCTCCGCAGGGAAGAGGATACAGAATTCGCAAACGTTCAAATCACGTAACATTGTTCGTTGGTTCTAAAAGTAATAACGAAGATCAAAATTAAGGTAGATGGGACAAAAAGTTAATCCAATAAGCAACCGTTTAGGAATTATCAGAGGATGGGATTCTAACTGGTATGGTGGAAATGATTACGGTGACTCTTTGCTGGAAGATAGCAAGATCCGTAAATATCTTAATGCAAGACTTGCGAAAGCAAGTGTATCAAGAATCGTAATTGAACGTACGCTGAAGCTCGTTACTATTACTGTTTGCACTGCTCGTCCGGGTATTATTATCGGTAAAGGTGGCCAGGAAGTTGATAAGTTAAAAGAAGAGTTGAAGAAGGTTACCGACAAAGATATTCAAATCAATATCTTTGAAGTGAAAAGACCGGAACTGGATGCTGTGATTGTTGCTAATAACATCGCTCGTCAGGTAGAAGGTAAAATTGCCTATCGCCGCGCCATTAAGATGGCTATCGCAAATACTATGCGTATGGGTGCTGAAGGTATCAAAATTCAGATTTCAGGACGTTTGAATGGAGCTGAAATGGCCCGTTCTGAAATGTATAAGGAAGGAAGAACTCCGTTACACACTTTCAGAGCAGATATCGACTATTGCCATGCTGAAGCATTGACAAAAGTAGGTCTTCTCGGTATTAAAGTTTGGATTTGTAGAGGTGAAGTTTTTGGTAAGAGAGAATTGGCTCCGAACTTTACACAAAGCAAAGAAAGTGGTCGTGGAAACAATGGTGGAAACAACGGCGGCGGAAAGAACTTCAAAAGAAAGAAAAATAATCGCTAAACGAATTTGAATTTTAGGAAACTATGTTACAACCGAAAAAGACAAAATTCAGAAGACAACAAAAAGGTCGCGCTAAAGGTAATGCACAAAGAGGCAACCAGCTCGCTTTTGGTTCTTTTGGTATTAAGGCTTTAGAAACTAAATGGATCACAGGCCGACAGATTGAAGCTGCTCGTATTGCAGTGACAAGATATATGCAACGTCAGGGACAGATTTGGATTCGTATTTTCCCGGATAAACCGATTACTAGAAAACCTGCTGATGTACGTATGGGTAAAGGTAAGGGTAGCCCCGAAGGATTCGTGGCTCCGGTTACACCAGGTAGAATTATTATTGAAGCTGAAGGAGTATCTTACGAGATCGCGAAAGAAGCATTGCGTTTGGCAGCTCAGAAACTTCCGATTACTACGAAGTTTGTCGTGAGACGTGATTATGATATTCAAAATCAAAATGCGTAAGGTTTATGAAAATTGCAGAAATTAAAGAAATGTCTACCAATGATTTGGTAGAAAGAGTAGAAGCAGAAGTGGTTAATTACAACCAAATGGTTATCAATCATTCTATTTCTCCTTTGGAAAATCCTGCGCAGATCAAACAATTACGCAGGACGATTGCGCGTATGAGAACAGAGTTACGCCAAAGAGAACTTAACAATAAATGATCAGCTTGATGGAAGCAAGAAATTTAAGAAAAGAAAGAACAGGGGTTGTGCTGAGCAATAAAATGGATAAAACCGTTACAGTTGCTGCTAAGTTCAAGGAAAAACACCCTATATATGGTAAGTTCGTTAGCAAAACGAAGAAGTACCATGCTCACGATGAAAAGAATGAATGCAATGTAGGTGATACTGTACGCATCATGGAAACTCGTCCTTTGAGCAAGACTAAAAGATGGAGATTAGTAGAAATAATTGAAAGAGCTAAGTAATTATGATACAAGTAGAATCCAGACTTACAGTATGTGACAACAGTGGAGCTAAAGAAGCCCTGTGTATCCGTGTATTGGGCGGAACAGGTCGTCGCTACGCTTCAGTGGGGGATGTTATTGTCGTTTCTGTAAAGAGCGTCATCCCTTCAAGTGATGTTAAAAAGGGTGCAGTGTCAAAAGCTTTGATCGTACGTACTAAGAAAGAAATCCGTCGTCCCGATGGTTCTTATATACGTTTTGATGATAATGCTTGCGTGTTGTTGAATAATGCAGGTGAAATTAGAGGTAGTCGTATTTTCGGTCCTGTAGCAAGAGAACTTCGTGCTACAAACATGAAAGTTGTGTCACTTGCGCCTGAGGTACTTTAATTTTGTAAAAGATTTAAGTAATGAGTAAATTACATATTAAAAAAGGCGATACAGTTTACGTAAATGCTGGTGAAGACAAAGGTAAAACTGGTCGTGTATTGAAGGTTCTTGTTAAAGAAGGACGTGCAATAGTTGAAGGTATCAACATGGTATCTAAAAGCACAAAACCGAATGCAAAGAACCCGCAGGGTGGTATAGTTAAGCAGGAAGCTCCTATCCACATTTCAAACTTGAATCCGGTTGATCCAAAAACTGGTAAAGCAACGCGTGTTGGTAGAAAAGTAAGTTCTGAAGGAACTTTAGTGCGTTATTCTAAAAAATCAGGAGAGGAGATTAAGTAATGAGTAATACTGCAAGCCTTAAGAAAGAATATGCAGAGCGCATTGCTCCTGCATTAAAGTCACAATTCCAGTATTCTTCTACAATGCAGGTACCCGTACTTAAGAAGATTGTTATCAATCAGGGGTTGGGTATGGCTGTTGCTGACAAGAAGATTATCGAAGTGGCAATCAACGAAATGACAGCTATCACCGGTCAGAAGGCCGTAGCTACTATTTCGCGTAAAGATATCGCTAACTTTAAGTTGCGTAAGAAAATGCCGATCGGAGTTATGGTAACTCTGCGTCGTGAAAGAATGTACGAATTCCTGGAAAAATTGGTTCGCGTGGCTCTGCCGCGTATCCGTGACTTCAAAGGTATTGAAACTAAGTTCGATGGTAAGGGTAACTATACCCTTGGTATTCAGGAACAAATCATTTTCCCTGAAATTAATATCGATAGTATTACCAGAATTCTCGGAATGAATATTACCTTTGTAACCTCTGCGCAAACAGATGAAGAAGGTTATGCCTTATTGAAAGAATTCGGTTTACCGTTTAAAAACGCTAAAAAAGACTGATAAATTATGGCAAAGGAATCAATGAAAGCACGCGAAGTAAAGCGTGCTAAATTAGTAGCCAAATATGCCGAAAAGAGAGCTGCCTTGAAGCAGATTGTGAGAACCGGAGATCCTGCTGAAGCTTTCGAAGCTGCACAGAAATTACAGGAGCTTCCTAAGAATTCTAATCCGATTCGTATGCACAATCGCTGTAAATTGACTGGTCGTCCTAAAGGATATATCCGTCAGTTCGGTGTTTCAAGAATCCAGTTCCGTGAAATGGCATCTAATGGGCTGATCCCAGGTGTAAAGAAAGCAAGCTGGTAAATATATTGTTTAAATATTGTCAGGGTAGTCCTGATTAATTTAATTATTTTTTATATGACTGATCCAATAGCAGATTATTTGACGAGGTTAAGGAACGCAATTAATGCAAAGCACAGAGTTGTAGAAGTTCCTGCTTCAAATTTGAAAAAAGAAATCACTAAGATTCTTTTTGAAAAAGGCTACATTCTTAATTATAAGTTTGTAGAAGACGGTCCTCAAGGAACAATTAAAGTTGCCTTGAAGTATGATTCGGTTAACAAAGTTAACGCAATCAAAAAACTTGAAAGAATATCTTCTCCGGGTATGCGTCAGTATACTGGTTACAAAGATATGCCGCGTGTTATTAATGGTTTGGGTATTGCTATAATATCTACTTCCAAAGGTGTAATGACAAACAAAGAAGCTGCTGAACTCAAGATCGGTGGTGAAGTATTGTGTTATGTATATTAATAGGAGGAAAAAGCAATGTCAAGAATAGGAAAATTACCCATTAGTATTCCCGCTGGAGTAACAGTTACTCTGAACGGTGAAGTGGTTACTGTTAAAGGACCTAAAGGTGAACTTAGCCAGTATGTGAACCCGGCTATCAATATTGCTATTGAAGATGGACACATCACTTTAACTGAAAACGAAAATGCAATGCTGGATAATCCCAAGCAGAAACATGCATTTCACGGTTTGTATCGTTCATTAGTACACAACATGGTTGTTGGTGTCTCTGAAGGATATAAGAAAGAATTGGAGCTTGTTGGTGTTGGTTACCGTGCTTCTAATCAAGGAAATATCATTGAATTAGCATTAGGATATACACACAATATCTTTATACAGTTGCCTCCTGAAGTCAAAGTAGAGACAAAGTCAGAAAGAAATAAGAATCCTCTTATTCTTTTAGAGTCTTGTGACAAACAATTGCTTGGTCAAGTTTGCTCTAAGATACGTTCTTTCCGTAAGCCCGAACCGTATAAAGGTAAAGGTATTAAGTTTGTTGGCGAGGTAATTCGCAGAAAGTCTGGTAAATCAGCCGGTGCTAAGTAATTTACGTAAATTTGTATTATTATGACAACAAAAATAGAAAGACGAATTAAGATCAAATATAGAGTACGCAATAAAGTGTCAGGTACTGCTGCACGTCCGCGTATGAGTGTATTTAGAAGTAACAAGCAAATCTATGTCCAGATTATCGACGATTTGTCAGGTAAGACATTGGCTGCTGCCTCTTCACTGGGTATGACTGAGAAGTTGCCTAAGAAAGAAGTTGCTGCTAAAGTAGGTGAGATGATTGCAAAAAAGGCTCAGGAAGCAGGTATTACGACTGTTGTTTTCGACCGTAATGGTTACTTGTATCATGGGAGAGTAAAAGAAGTAGCTGATGCTGCTCGTAACGGTGGACTTAAATTTTAATCATTATGGCAGGAGTTAATAATAGAGTTAAGATTACTAACGATATAGAACTGAAAGACAGATTAGTTGCTATTAATCGTGTTACTAAAGTAACCAAAGGTGGTAGAACTTTTAGTTTCTCTGCAATTGTAGTTGTAGGTAACGAAGAAGGTATTATCGGTTGGGGACTTGGTAAAGCTGGTGAAGTAACAGCAGCTATCGCTAAAGGTGTTGAGTCGGCTAAGAAAAACCTGACAAGAGTACCTGTACTGAAAGGTACTGTTCCTCACGAACAGACAGCTAAGTTTGGTGGTGCCGAGGTATTCATCAAACCTGCTTCTCATGGTACTGGCGTTGTAGCCGGTGGTGCTATGCGTGCCGTATTGGAAAGTGTTGGTGTAACTGACGTTTTGGCTAAATCAAAAGGTTCTTCAAATCCGCATAACCTCGTGAAGGCTACTATCATGGCTTTGGGCGAAATGCGTGATGCAAGAATGATTGCTCAAAACAGAGGAATTAGTGTTGAAAAAGTATTTAGAGGATAAGGAGGGAGATATGTCAATTATAAAGATCAAACAAGTTAAAAGTAGAATTGGTGCTCCGGCTGATCAGAAAAGAACTCTTGATGCACTGGGACTTCGCAAATTGAACCGTGTGGTTGAACACGAAAGCACTCCTTCAATTCTTGGAATGGTAGATAAGGTTAAACACTTGGTTGCCATTGTTAAGTAATTATTTGTTGAATATAAAACGAATTACAATATGAACTTAAGTAATTTAAAACCTGCAGAAGGCTCTACTAAAACAAGAAAAAGAATCGGACGTGGTCCGGGTTCTGGCTTAGGAGGTACTTCTACAAGAGGTCATAAAGGTGCTAAATCAAGATCTGGATACTCTAAAAAAATCGGTTTTGAAGGTGGTCAGATGCCTCTTCAACGTCGAGTACCTAAATTTGGTTTTAAGAACATTAATAGAGTGGAATATAAAGCTATTAACTTAGAAACAATCCAGAAATTGGCTGAAGCTAAGAAGTTGGAAAAAATAGGAGTTAATGACTTTATTGAAGCTGGATTCATTTCTTCAAGCCAGTTGGTAAAAGTATTGGGTAACGGAACTTTGACTGCTAAGCTGAGTGTAGAAGCTCATGCATTCTCTAAGAGTGCTGTTGCTGCTATTGAGGCTGCTGGTGGAAATGTAGTAAAACTCTGATTCAATGAGAAAAGCTATTGAAACATTAAAGAATATATGGAAAATTGAGGATCTGAGACAACGGATCCTCATTACCATATTGTTTGTGGCGATTTACCGTTTCGGTTCGTACGTTGTGCTGCCTGGAATCAACCCGGGTATGCTGACACAATTGCACCAACAAACAAGCGAGGGCCTTTTAGCCTTATTAAACATGTTCTCAGGAGGAGCATTTTCTAATGCGTCTATTTTCGCATTAGGAATTATGCCTTATATCTCTGCATCAATCGTTATTCAGTTGTTGGGAATCGCTGTGCCGTATTTCCAGAAACTTCAGCGAGAAGGAGAAAGCGGCAGAAGAAAGATGAATCAATATACTCGTTATTTGACGATTGCTATTTTATTGGTTCAGGCCCCTTCTTATTTGCTCAATCTTAAAATGCAGGCTGGACCTTCCTTAAATGCTTCATTAGATTGGACTCTTTTCATGGTTACTTCTACCATTATTTTGGCAGCTGGAAGTATGTTTATCCTGTGGCTTGGTGAAAGAATCACGGATAAAGGTATTGGTAATGGTATTTCATTTATCATTTTGATTGGTATTATTGCTCGTCTTCCGCAGTCATTGTTCCAGGAGTTGATTTCCCGTATGACTGATAAGACTGGTGGTTTAATCATGTTCTTATTTGAAATAGTATTCCTGCTGATAGTAATTGCAGGAGCAATTCTTTTGGTACAAGGCACAAGAAAAATTCCTGTACAGTATGCAAAAAGAATTGTCGGTAATAAACAGTACGGCGGTGCAAGACAGTACATTCCTTTAAAAGTGAATGCTGCTGGTGTGATGCCTATCATTTTTGCTCAGGCAATCATGTTTATTCCGATCACTTTCATTGGCTTTTCTAACACGAACAATGTAAGTGGTTTCGTACATGCATTTACTGACCATACGAGTTTCTGGTATAATTTTGTTTTTGCAGTAATGATTATCTTATTTACGTATTTCTATACTGCGATAACCATTAACCCGACTCAAATGGCCGAGGATATGAAGAGAAATAATGGTTTCATTCCGGGAATTAAGCCAGGTAAGAAAACTGCTGAGTATATTGATGACATCATGTCACGTATTACTTTGCCGGGTTCTTTCTTTTTGGCTTTCATTGCTATTATGCCCGCATTTGCCGGCATCTTTGGTGTGAAGGCTGAGTTTGCTCAATTCTTCGGTGGTACGTCTCTGTTAATTCTTGTAGGTGTTGTTTTAGATACGCTGCAACAGGTTGAAAGTCATTTGTTGATGAGACATTATGATGGCTTGTTGAAGTCAGGTCGTATCAAAGGACGCACTGGTAGTAGTGTAGCTGCATATTAATTCTTTGAGTAGAAATGATATTTCTTAAAACAGAAGATGAAATAGAGCTGCTCCGTCAGAGTAACTTGCTTGTTGGGAGAACGTTGGCTGAAGTTGCCAAATTAGTGAAACCGGGAGTTACCACAAAAGAACTGGATAAGGTAGCGGAAGAGTTTATCAGAGATCATGGTGCTGTCCCTACTTTTAAAGGCTTTCCTAATCAATATGGAGATCCGTTTCCAGCTTCATTATGCACATCGGTTAATGAAGAGGTTGTGCATGGAATTCCGGGAGATATCGTGTTGAAAGACGGTGATATTGTTTCGGTGGATTGTGGGACATACATGAATGGTTTCTGTGGTGATTCGGCTTATACCTTTTGTGTTGGTGAGGTGGACGAAGAAGTCCGTCAATTGTTGAAGGTGACTAAAGAGGCGTTGTATATTGGTATTCAGAATGCTGTACAAGGGAAGAGAATCGGTGATATCGGATATGCTATCCAACACTATTGTGAATCCCATTCTTATGGTGTAGTGCGTGAGTTTGTCGGTCACGGGATTGGTAAAGACATGCACGAAGATCCTCAAGTTCCGAATTATGGTAAAAGGGGATATGGAACACTTTTGAAAAAAGGTCTTTGTATTGCAATTGAGCCGATGATTACGCAAGGTGACCGACAAGTGATTATGGAACGTGACGGATGGACAGTGAGAACAAGAGATCGGAAATGTGCCGCACACTTTGAGCATACCATTGCGGTAGGTGCAGGCGAGGCTGATATTCTGTCATCATTTAAATTCATAGAAGAAGTTTTAGGAGATAAAGCGATATAATATATGGCAAAGCAATCTGCAATAGAACAAGATGGAGTTATAGTTGAAGCATTGTCTAATGCAATGTTTCGTGTTGAATTAGAAAACGGACATGAGATTACTGCTCATATTTCCGGTAAGATGAGAATGCATTACATTAAGATCTTGCCGGGTGATAAAGTAAGAGTCGAAATGTCTCCTTACGACTTATCGAAAGGAAGAATTGTATTTAGATATAAATAAAATAAGATATGAAAGTAAGAGCATCATTAAAGAAACGTACGCCAGAATGTAAGATCGTTAGACGTAATGGCCGTTTGTATGTTATTAACAAGAAAAATCCTAAGTATAAACAACGTCAAGGATAATTTATTATTTTTGCAAAAAAAATAATTTAGTATATGGCTATAAGAATAGTTGGTGTAGATTTACCTCAAAATAAGAGAGGTGAGATTGCGTTGACCTATGTATATGGAATAGGTCGTAGTAGTTCAGCAAAAATTTTAGATAAAGCTGGTGTGGACAAAGATCTGAAGGTGAAAGACTGGACAGATGATCAGGCTGCAAAGATTCGTGAGATCATCGGTGCAGAGTATAAAGTTGAAGGCGATCTTCGTTCTGAAGTACAATTGAACATTAAGCGATTAATGGATATTGGTTGCTACCGTGGTGTACGTCACCGTATTGGTCTGCCTGTAAGAGGTCAGAGCACTAAAAACAATGCACGTACTCGTAAGGGTAGAAAGAAAACCGTTGCAAATAAGAAAAAAGCTACTAAATAATAATTGTTGATATGGCAAAAAAAACAGTCGCAGCTAAGAAGAGAAATGTTAAGGTAGATGCTAATGGACAATTGCATGTTCATTCATCTTTCAACAATATTATTGTTTCTCTTGCAAATAGTGAAGGGCAGATTATCTCTTGGTCGTCTGCAGGAAAGATGGGATTTAGAGGTTCTAAAAAGAATACTCCTTATGCAGCTCAGATGGCTGCCCAGGATTGTGCTAAAATTGCATTTGATCTTGGCCTGAGAAAGGTAAAAGCATATGTTAAAGGTCCGGGTAACGGACGCGAGTCTGCTATCAGAACGATTCATGGTGCAGGTATTGAGGTTACAGAAATTATTGACGTAACTCCGCTTCCGCATAACGGCTGTCGTCCTCCGAAAAGACGTAGAGTTTAAGATTTACCTTTAATAAAAATGATACTTGATTTTGTTTTTGGATTGCATTAATTTCTTCTCTGTAATCGCGGCTGCAACAAATTGAGTTCATGAATAAACAATTAAATATTTAAAAAGAAATGGCTAGATATACTGGACCAAAATCAAGAATAGCCCGTAAATTCGGTGAAGGTATCTTTGGAGCTGATAAAGTTTTGTCGAAGAAAAACTATCCTCCCGGACAGCACGGAAATTCAAGAAAAAGAAAAACTTCTGAATATGGTATTCAGCTTCGTGAGAAACAGAAAGCTAAATATACTTATGGAGTATTAGAAAAACAATTCCGCAATTTGTTCGAAAAGGCAGCTACAGCTAAAGGTATTACCGGTGAGGTACTTCTCCAGATGCTTGAAGGTCGTCTTGACAACCTTGTGTTCCGTTTGGGTATTGCTCCTACACGTGCAGCTGCTCGTCAGTTGGTAAGCCACAGACACATTACGGTTGACGGACAGGTAGTGAACATTCCTTCATACGCAGTTAAACCGGGTCAGTTGATTGGCGTTCGTGAAAGATCTAAATCTTTGGAAGTAATTGCTAATTCTCTCGCTGGTTTCAATCACAGCAAATATGCTTGGTTGGAATGGGATGAAACTTCAAAGGTAGGCAAATTGTTGCACATTCCTGAAAGAGCAGACATTCCTGAAAACATTAAAGAGCATTTGATTGTTGAATTGTATTCTAAATAATAATTAATTTCATGGCGATATTAGCATTTCAAAAACCTGATAAAGTATTAATGTTGGAAGCGGATGCCAAATTCGGTAAATTCGAATTTCGTCCCTTGGAACCCGGTTTTGGTATTACCGTTGGTAATGCTTTGCGCCGTATCCTCCTTTCTTCATTAGAAGGTTTTGCTATCACCACTATCCGCATAGAAGGTGTTGAGCACGAATTTTCTAGTGTTCCTGGAGTAAAAGAGGATGTTACCAACATTATCTTGAATCTGAAACAAGTGAGATTCAAGCAAGTAGTTGAAGAATTCGAGAGCGAAAAAGTGAGCATCACTATCGAGAATTCTAGTGAATTTAAAGCAGGTGACATAGGTAAGTATTTGACTGGATTTGAAGTGTTAAATCCGGAATTAGTTATTTGTCATTTAGATTCTAAAGCAACTATGCAGATTGACATTACGATTAACAAAGGTCGTGGTTACGTCCCCGCTGATGAAAACCGCGAATATTGTACCGATGTTAATGTAATTCCAATCGATTCAATCTATACGCCGATACGTAACGTTAAGTACGCTGTAGAAAACTTCCGCGTTGAGCAGAAGACTGACTACGAGAAGTTGGTACTTGAAATTACTACCGACGGTTCCATTCACCCGAAAGAAGCTCTGAAAGAAGCTGCTAAAATTCTGATTTATCACTTCATGTTATTCTCTGACGAAAAGATTACTCTTGAAAGTAATGACGTTGATGGTAACGAAGAGTTCGATGAAGAAGTATTGCATATGCGTCAGCTGTTGAAGACTAAGCTTGTCGATATGGATCTGTCAGTACGTGCCCTCAATTGTTTGAAGGCAGCTGATGTTGAAACATTGGGCGACTTGGTACAGTTCAACAAAACTGACTTGCTGAAATTCAGAAATTTCGGAAAGAAATCGCTTACCGAGCTTGATGATTTGCTGGAAAGTCTGAATCTGTCGTTTGGAACCGATATTTCTAAATATAAATTAGATAAAGAATAAAAAATGAGACATAATAAAAAATTCAATCATTTAGGTCGTACTGCTTCTCACAGAAGTGCTATGTTATCTAACATGGCTTGTTCTTTGATCAAGCACAAAAGAATCACTACGACTGTAGCAAAGGCAAAAGCTTTGAAGAAATTCGTTGAGCCTTTGATCACAAAGTCTAAAGAAGACACAACAAACTCTCGTCGTGTTGTATTTAGCAACTTGCAGGATAAATTTGCTGTAACAGAATTGTTCAAAGAAATCTCTGTGAAGATTGCTGACCGTCCGGGCGGTTACACTCGCATCATCAAGACAGGAAACCGTTTGGGTGACAATGCTGAAATGTGCTTCATCGAACTCGTTGACTACAACGAAAACATGGCTAAAGAGAAAGTTGCTAAGAAAGCTACTCGTACTCGTCGTTCAAAGAAAGCTACTGAAGCTGCTCCTGCTGCTGAAGCTCCCGCTACTGAAGAACCGAAAGCTGAATCAGCAGAATAATTCAACAATTATTCTTATAGATATAAAAAAGGCTACTCGAAAGAGTGGCCTTTTTTGTTGATTTTACTAAAGATACTTTAAAATGATTTGAAGATGAACAGTTTGACTGAATAATCTGTTATATTTGCAGGTAGATATGGCAAAGTTCATTAAAATTATATTGTTCATGTTGTTCGCTGTAGCGCTTCATTGTGTAGCCAACAACTATTTCGCAGGAGAACAGGCGGAACAAGATACCTATATGGCTATGTCAGTGCTTAAAGGAGATACGCACGAAACTGTTAGCAATCCCCAGGCTCCTTACTTTCCTGATGCTGAATTGGCCGGAGCAGGTATTCAGGTTCATCAAATTGCGATGTCACGTATACAGCGCATTCAAGCAGCCGAATATGTTTTCTCTTTAAAAGGTCTTGCCCAAAGGTTGGCAGACCGGGATGCTGCCTTGTCTCAGCAGTGGGGAAAACTCTATGATACCACTACTTCTTATTGTTGTCATCCAGTAAGCGAATACTATGTTTTCGCTCTAAGGCGCATTATCGTATAGGAGTTTAATTTATTAGTTCTATTATTATTTTGATTTACTGTACCTGCTAAAAATAGGTATGGTACTATTTTCAGCTATTATCCACTAATAATTTAAACTTAGATATTATGACAACCCAAGCTATTGATGCAACTATTTTTGCATCTTCACACCCAGATATTGCAAAACGTACAAGTATTTCAGGACTTATCTTCTCTTGCGTCATGTTATTGGCGGGAGTGATCGCGTTTGTGTCCACCTTTGAAATGGAAGACCGTTCGTCGACTGTCAGTATGGGGCTTATGGTGCTCGGCACTGCCTTATTCCTGGTTGGAGTCTTCCGGCTGTTTTGGAAATCCAAAGAGATTGTTTATTTACCGACAGGTAGTGTCGCCAAAGAGCAGAGCATCTTTTTTGATCTGAAACATCTGGATGAATTGACAGATATGGTGAAGTCGGGTGATTTCTCTTTGCAGTCCACAGCTAAAGGAGGTACCAGTGGAAATTTGCGTTTAGACGTAATGCTTTCTGAAGATAAGAAGTTTGCTGCCGTACAACTGTTCCAGTTTGTGCCCTATACTTATAACCCGATAACTTCCGTGCGTTATTTCACTAATGGTGAAGCAGCTTCCATCGCAGCTTTTTTGACTAAGATCAAAGGGCATTGATCCTTTAATTCAAGTTTCAATATATCATGGGGATCAGTCGTCGATGACGGCTATCCCCATTTTCTTCATCAGGAAACAAGCATTCATATTCTGTGCTACGCCGTCTCTGAGTTTGTATGAGAAAGTAAGTTCGTTGTTAGTGATGTCCGCTTCAAAACAATAGTTGTGGATGTCTTCAGGAAATAAATCGATAAGGGAACCGAGCAAGAGGTCGTGAGTGGCTATGATTCCATTTGCTTGCAGAGCCATAAACTGTTTGATCAATGCGAAAGATCCTTTTTGTTTGTCCATGGAATTCGTTCCCTTCAGAATCTCGTCGAGTATAATGAAAAGTTCTTCTCCCGAGTTTAGTTTATCAATAATAAGTTTCAGTCGTTTCAACTCTGCAAAGAAGTATGATTCATTATCTGTCAGAGAGTCGGTTGTGCGTAGACTTGTGATAAGCTGTGCCGGATATAACTTCATCTTTTCCGCCCAGACAGGGGCCCCTATACACGCCAGCAGATAGCTTACCCCTATGGTTCTCAGATAGGTGCTTTTTCCTGCCATATTTGCTCCTGTGATAATAACAAAGAAAGGTCGTTTTGCAATCTGAATATCATTGCGTACACATTTATCTCGATCCATCAACGGATGTCCCAGTGCTTCGGCCTCTATACAGAATGGTTTGGACGCGATTTCTGGAAATACATATCCGGGGTGATTGTAGGCGAAAGTGGCCAATGAGCAATAGGCGTCCATTTCTCCGATTGCTTCAAGCCAATGCGGGAGGTTGGCTGCGAAACTTTCTTTCCAGGTTTCTATCTTCATTACCTGACGCAATTCCCAGAAGAAGAGTCCGTTCAGGACAAATTGCATTAGCATATTATTCCGTTGGTCCAGGGCGTTCATCAGGGCAGTGAGACGTTTCACCGCTTGCGAAGCTGTTTGCTTTTCACCTCCCACCAGTCCTTTCACCCGCTTCAGTGCGCTGCTTTCCATCTCTTTTTCCTCGATTATATGAATCAGGTGTGCATAAGTTGTCAGTATCTGCATCTTTTTGCCGTATACGGACTGCATCTGGCTGACACCTTTTGAGAAAGAGGAGCTGAGGAGACCTATACCTGCGAAGACAATTCCCCATGTGGTGAACGAGATGACACCGGCTATAGCCAGTCCGAGGCAGACGGCATTGGCCAACGGAACAAGGATGGCTAAGGTCCGGAAATACCATTTTTTTCGGTAATATTCCGGGCTTGTTGCCCAGTTCCTGATCTCTTCTTCATCGGCCGTTTTGCCTTTATGCAGCAACCCGAGTATACGGAAGTGCTGACGCATTTCCAATTCCGGAGCCAGTTCCTTTACAGCCTCCTGTCGTTTCTCTATTTCTGCTTTATTTTTCAAGTGTGTGTTCATCCATTCGGCCAGTCTCTTTTTGCCCGGTTGCGTAGCGGTACGGTTTATATACTGAAAGAGTGAATGCTCACCAAAAACATCCAGGTCATAGGTATAAAGATGTGCCGGATCGATAAACTCCTTTCCGTTGTCGAAAGCAGACGTATCGTATGCAATGGCCTGCAGTTCTTGGCGGTTGATTTCTATCTTCTTTTCAAGATAATCTTTCTGGCGGAACAAACGGTTATGCAGTTTCACCAGCAGCAGGAAAGGGATAAAGGTGATTGCCGCGATGCCGCTGATCACCAGTCTGCCTTCACTCCAGAAGTAGATAATACCCGCAACTCCGGCTGCAAAAAGTATCAACCGTAGTGTACCGATACGATAGATGTGTCGTTTAACTTTTGCCAGTTGTGATTCCGATTCAAGGATGATTCGTTGATAAGTGTCTATGATGAGATTCAATTGTTCCATGTTCTCCTGTTGTTTGAATGCAAAAATAATATATTTAGTGTGAGTACGCCATTCTCTTGCCCGGAGCTTGTTTTTGTCAAGAGCAGATTTACTGATTATTAACGTAAGAGTCGGTTTCCGGTCTAATCTTCAGTGTTTTTCCTGTTCCTTCCGGAGAAGTTCACTTATCTACCCACGTTCTCTCCGGATGCTACCGGCATTGCGGTCCGTTGCTACCGGGAAGAGAGGGCGGAGAGCCTTGCTTTGAATGGAACAGAGCCGGTGTTTCACTTCTGAAGAGCCTTGCTTCAAGATAGATAGAGCCTCTGTCCATGTTTCATATAAGTTTTTCAAGTCGGGTTTTACAAGGCGAATCATAAAAAAAGGGAAGCAACGGCCTCCCTTTTTCATCCCTAATATAAATTGAACGTACTTTATGATTCTGTCAGTAAAGATACGACATTACTAAGCAAAAGTCAAGTGTTTCTCTCCTTTTTCTTAAACTTTTCTTCTGAAAACTTGCTCCGGTTCGTTAAAAGGTGTACCTTTCCGCCGTGAAAATCTTTAATAGGGTGCGTTTATGAAGAAATTGTGTTTCCTGCTGTTGATGAGTTGGCTGGTGATGGAAGTTACTGCGCAGAATGTCGTATATTCCAATCTGAAAGGGCTGCTCGCTTGTGAAGGAGATACGGTTACTTCGCTGAAAGTGGAAAGACGTACAAAGAATCATATTCTGATGACCGGTGGCGCTGACTATAAGATCAGTGTCGGGTCAGACGACTCCATGTGCAAATATCTGAAGTCCCGTTGTTATGCCGTACAGGCAGATACCTCCCTTTACATCAATTGTAAACGGTTGCGTTATAAAAAGTTTCGTTTCGGAGGTTGGTATGCTCCCGCCCTGCGTATAGGAGATCATATCTATTTTAGTGCCATACCCCTTGGCTCTGTGGCCGCAGGTAGCGATGCTACAATGGATGTAATGCTCGGCGGTAAGTTTGGTGATGCCATTGCCGCTTCCGCTTTAATATCCAAACGGGTATATTATGAGATAGATCCTGAAACCAATAAGGTGGGATTTGTCGGGAAAGAGCGGATGGAGAAGTTGCTCGAAGGCCATCCGGACTGGAAGACTGCCTATCTGAATGAAAATAGCGAATCGGCCAAAGTCACCGATAAATATCTACGTCTGTTGAAGGCAGAAGAGAAATAGCGGCCGTTAGCTATCCGGTTTCTTTTATTCTTCTAACCTTTTGTTAATAAACCTACCGAAATCTTTGTAGATTCTTTCCTTTTTTCTATATTGCGAAGAGTTATCAAATTGTAACGCTGACAGTTTGCAATCCTTAATTCCATTTATTATGAAAATGACTCTCAGCAATCAGTTGCCCGAATATCCGGCATTCGTAGAAGGTATTCGCCGGGCACCCGACCGTGGATACACCCTTTCTCCGGCGCAGACCGTCACGGCCTTGAAGAATGCATTACGTTATATCCCTGTAGACTTGCACGAAAAACTGGCTCCTGAGTTTCTGGAGGAGTTACGAACACGCGGACGTATTTATGGATACCGTTTTCGTCCGGCCGGTGATCTCAAGGCTAAACCCATTGACGAATACCGGGGGAACTGTATCGAGGGCAAAGCTTTTCAGGTGATGATTGACAATAATCTCTGTTTTGATATTGCTCTTTATCCCTACGAACTTGTTACTTATGGTGAGACCGGGCAGGTGTGTCAGAACTGGATGCAATATCGGCTGATAAAGCAATACCTTGAAGTGATGACCCGTGAACAGACCCTTGTCATTGAGTCCGGACATCCGTTAGGGCTTTTCCATTCCCGTCCGGATGCACCCCGTGTTATCATTACCAACTCGATGATGGTAGGCATGTTCGACAATCAGCATGATTGGCACGAAGCAGCCCAGATGGGAGTTGCCAATTATGGGCAGATGACGGCCGGTGGATGGATGTATATCGGTCCGCAGGGCATCGTGCATGGTACATTCAATACATTGCTGAATGCCGGTCGGCTCAAGTTGGGTATTCCTCAGGATAAGGATCTGAGCGGACATCTGTTTGTCTCTTCCGGTTTGGGAGGTATGAGCGGTGCACAACCCAAGGCAGCCGAAATAGCCGGTGCTGTTTCAATTATAGCCGAAGTGGATCGTTCCCGCATCGAGACCCGCTACAATCAAGGATGGGTGGGGTATATCACTACTGATCTTCATGCAGCTTTCCGGATGGCATTGAGTGCTGCCGAACGGCACGAACCTTGTTCTGTGGCCTATCATGGTAATGTAGTTGACCTGCTTGAATATGCCGCCCAGGAAGATATTCCGATCGATCTTTTGTCCGATCAGACTTCTTGTCATGCCGTCTACGAAGGAGGGTATTGCCCCGCCGGAGTCACATTTGAAGATCGTACCCGGTTGTTGCACGAATCTCCTGAAACGTTCCGCCGATTGGTCAACGAATCCCTGCACCGTCATTTTGCGGTGATAAAGAAGCTTGTTTCCCGTGGTACTTACTTTTTCGATTACGGTAACTCTTTTATGAAAGCCATCTATGATGCCGGGGTCAAAGAGATTTCACGGAATGGAGTGGATGAAAAAGACGGCTTCATCTGGCCGAGCTATGTGGAAGACATTATGGGGCCGGAACTTTTTGACTATGGATATGGTCCGTTTCGTTGGGTATGCCTGAGTGGTAAGCCCGAAGATCTTGCCAAGACTGACCGTGCTGCAATGGAGTGCATTGATGTGAAGCGCCGCGGACAAGATCTTGATAATTATAACTGGATAAAGGATGCCGGTAAGAATCAACTGGTGGTGGGCACACAAGCCCGCATTCTGTATCAGGATGCTGCCGGACGTTTAAAGATCGCCCTCCGGTTTAACGAAATGGTGCGTAACGGTGAAGTCGGTCCCATCATGCTGGGACGCGACCATCATGACGTGAGCGGGACAGACTCACCCTTCCGTGAAACTTCCAATATAAAAGACGGCAGCAACGTGATGGCCGATATGGCTGTGCAATGCTTTGCCGGAAATTGTGCCCGGGGCATGAGTCTGGTGGCGCTGCATAATGGTGGAGGTGTGGGTATCGGCAAAGCTGTCAACGGTGGTTTCGGCATGGTATGTGACGGAAGTTCGAGGGTAGACGAGATTCTCCGTTCTTCTATGCTTTGGGATGTGATGGGAGGAGTAGCCCGCCGTTCGTGGGCACGCAATGAACATGCGATGGAAACCAGTGAGGCCTTCAATCTGTCGCATGGAGATACTTATCACATTACGATGCCCTATCTGGTGGATGAAGAGCTGATAAAGAGAATAATTATTTAGAAATGAATATAACTCACCACAGATTACACGGATTCTCACAGATTAATAATTTATTTTACTGAGAGTTAAATTGAAATATCTGTGTTAATCCGTGTAATCTGTGGTGAACCCAAAACCGTATAGTTATGAATTGGAATAAAATCGTGGAATGCGTTCCCAACTTCAGTGAAGGGCGTGATCTTAAAAAAATAGATCGTATTGTTGCTCCGTTTCGTGCCCGTGCAGGAGTAAAGTTGCTCGACTATAGCAATGATGAAGATCATAACCGGCTGGTGGTGACTCTTGTCGGTGAACCGGAAGCCTTGCGGGATGCCGTTATCGAAGCTATCGGTGTTGCGGTGGAACTGATAGATCTCAATCATCATCAGGGACAGCACCCCCGTATGGGAGCAGTCGATGTAGTGCCTTTCATCCCTATTAAAAACGTGACGATGGATGAAGCCGTCTCTCTTTCCCGCGAGGTGGGGGAGAAAGTAGCCGGACTCTATCATCTTCCCGTTTTTCTTTATGAGAAGTCGGCAACTGCTCCCCACCGTGAAAATCTCGCTGCCGTGCGTAAAGGTGAGTTCGAAGGAATGGCCGTGAAAATCAAACTTCCCGAGTGGCAGCCGGATTTTGGTCCGGCAGACCGGCATCCTACGGCCGGTACAGTTGCTATTGGTGCCCGTATGCCTCTGGTTGCCTATAATATCAACCTAAGTACCGATAATCTTGAGATAGCGACCAAGATTGCCAGGAACATCCGTCACATCAACGGTGGTCTGCGTTATGTCAAGGCGATGGGAGTGGAACTGAAAGAGCGGAACATTACCCAAGTGTCCATCAATATGACCGATTACACCCGTACGGCCCTCTATCGTGCCTTTGAACTGGTGCGTATCGAGGCTCGCCGTTATGGGGTGACTATTATTGGAAGCGAGATTGTGGGGCTTGTCCCGATGGAAGCACTGATCGATACCGCCTCTTATTATCTCGGTTTGGAGAATTTTTCTATGCAGCAGGTGCTCGAATTACGTATAATGGAATAAAGGACCATGAGCGAAAACTTAATCATATTTAATGCCAAAGTAGTAACTCCTCTCGGCTTTTCAGCCCGGAAAGGAAAGGAGATGGCGGAACTCCAAATCTTGGAGAATGCGACAGTCGAAGTTGTGGATGGCACCATCACTTACGTCGGTCCCAACCGGGGAGAAATACGTGACGGGTATTATCATCACTTCTGGCACTACAATGCCCGCGGAAAATGTCTGCTGCCCGGTTTTGTCGATTCACATACCCATTTTGTCTTTGGGGGTGAGCGTGCCGAAGAGTTTTCTTGGCGTCTTAAAGGAGAGAGCTATATGTCTATCATGCAGCGGGGCGGTGGCATTGCCAGTACAGTGGAAGCTACCCGGAAACTCTCTTTCATCTACCTGCGTTCCAGGGCAGAGGGACTTTTGAGGAAGATGACCTCCATGGGGATCACCACCGTTGAAGGTAAAAGCGGGTACGGACTGAACCGTGAAACGGAATTGCTGCAACTCAAAGTGATGCGTAGCCTGAATAATGATGAATGTACGCGCGTGGATATTGTGCCTACCTTCCTGGGAGCACATGCGCTGCCTTCCGAATACAAAGATCGTCCCGATGACTATATCGACTTCCTGATCCGTGAACTGCTTCCCGTCATTCAGCGGGATTCATTGGCCGAGTTTTGCGATGTGTTTTGTGAAGAGGGTGTCTTTTCCGTTGAACAGTCACGTCGTTTGCTGACAGCCGCCAGAGATTACGGGCTTTTACCGAAACTTCATGCCGACGAGATCGTTTCTTTGGGAGGGGCCGAACTGGCTGCTGAGTTAGGTGCCGTCTCTGCCGACCATCTGTTGCATGCTTCCGATGCAGGTATCGAAGCTATGGCCCGTAAGGGAGTGGTTGCCACGCTCCTTCCGCTCACTGCCTTCGCATTGAAGGAACCCTATGCCCGCGGACGGGATATGATCGATGCCGGATGTGCCGTGGCATTGGCTACAGATCTGAATCCGGGAAGTTGTTTCTCCGGCTCCATACCTCTGACGTTTGCCTTGGCTTGCATCCATATGCGGTTCACTGTAGAAGAGACCATTACGGCTCTTACTCTGAATGGTGCGGCTGCCCTTAACCGTGCCGATTCCATTGGCAGCATCGAAGTGGGTAAAAAGGGCGATTTCGTAGTGCTCGATTCCGACGATTATAATATTCTACCTTATTATGTAGGGATGAATTGCGTAAATACGACTATCAAAAGCGGAGTGCTTTATCCGTCTGTCTGAAATATAAACCCGATAATATCAGAAGAACTATGTTAGCAGAATTAACCGTAAAAGAGTTTTTAGATAAAGTAGCCGGTAGCGATCCTGTACCCGGAGGTGGTAGTATAGCGGCTCTCAATGGTGCTGTGGCTTCGGCGCTGACTGCCATGGTAGCCGGACTGACCGTTGGAAAGAAAGGGTATGAGGAACATGAGGAGCTGATGAAGCATATATCCCGCCTGAGCATTGGACAGCAGGAGCTTTTTGTCGAATACATCGATCGTGATTCCGAGGCGTATGATCGTGTTTTCGGTTGTTTTAAATTGCCTAAGACCACGGATGAAGAGAAAGCTGCCCGGAGCGCTGCTATTCAGGAAGCCACACGTTTTGCGGCACTCATCCCGATGCAGGTGGCACGCAATGCCTGCGAGTTGATGGAGATTATAGCCGATGTAGCCCGTCTGGGTAACCGGAATGCCATTACCGATGCCTGCGTAGCCATGATGGCTGCCCGTTCGGCGGTACTGGGGGCTTTGCTGAATGTCCGCATCAATCTGGCTTCGCTCAAAGACACAGCCTTTGTCGACGAATTGAAGCGGGAAGCCTGCCGTCTGGAGCAATTGGCCTGTACGCGGGAGAAAGAATTACTTGAAGTTGTCAACCAAGAACTGAATCAATGAATAATGTCTATTACGTAGGCTCCGGTGAACTGACTTTCGGAATCATCGAACGCATTATTAACGAAAATCTGAAACTGGAACTGGCTCCGGAAGCCCAAAAGCGCATTCGGAAATGCCGTGACTATCTCGACCGGAAAATAGCTGCTTCCACTGAACCGTTGTATGGTATCACTACCGGATTCGGTTCGTTGTGCAGTAAAAGCATATCACCCGATGAACTCAGCACCTTGCAGGAGAACCTTGTGAAAAGCCATGCTTGCAGTGTAGGCGAGGAGATTCGTCCGGTTATAGTCAAGTTGATGCTGTTGCTCAAGGCACATGCCCTGTCTTTGGGGCATAGCGGAGTGCAAGTCATCACTGTGCAGCGCATTCTCGATTTCTTCAATAATGACGTGATGCCCATTGTCTATGACCGTGGCTCCTTAGGGGCTTCGGGCGATTTGGCACCGCTGGCCAATCTTTTCTTGCCTTTGATCGGGGTGGGCGATGTATATTATAAAGGTAAGAAGCGTGAAGCCATCAGTGTGCTCGACGAGTTTGGCTGGGAGCCTGTAAGGCTGATGAGCAAAGAGGGGCTTGCCTTGCTGAATGGTACTCAGTTTATGAGTGCCAACGGAGTTTTTGCCTTGCTCAAAGCACAGCGGCTTTCAAAGAAAGCAGATATGATTGCCGCCCTTTCGCTTGAAGCTTTCGATGGGCGTATTGATCCCTTTATGGAATGTATTCAGCAGATCCGGCCCCATCAGGGACAGATTGAGACAGGAGAAATATTCCGCCGTTTGTTGCAGGGAAGCGAGCTGATAGCCCGTCCCGAAAAGCATGTGCAGGATCCGTACTCTTTTCGTTGTATCCCCCAGGTACACGGGGCAACGAAAGATGCCATCCGGTATGTCTCCTCTGTGTTGCTGACCGAAATTAATTCGGTGACGGACAACCCCACTATTTTTCCGGACGAAGATCAGATTATATCCGGTGGAAATTTCCACGGACAGCCATTGGCCATCTCTTTCGATTTCCTTGCCATTGCGATGGCCGAATTGGGCAATATCTCTGAGCGGCGTGTGGCACAATTAATCATGGGGCTGCGTGGGCTGCCGGAATTTTTGGTTGCCAATCCCGGACTTAATTCCGGCTTTATGATTCCCCAATATGCCGCCGCATCCATGGTCAGCCAGAATAAGATGTACTGCTATGCGGCTTCGAGCGATTCTATCGTTTCTTCCAACGGTCAGGAAGATCATGTCAGTATGGGAGCCAATGCCGCCACTAAACTTTTTCGGGTGATGGATAATCTGGAGCACATTCTCGCCATCGAGTTGATGAATGCCGCACAAGGAATAGAGTTTCGACGTCCGGCAAAAACCTCACCTATACTTGAGCGATATCTGGCTGCATATCGTAAAGAAGTCCCGTTTGTGAAAGACGATATCGTGATGTACAAAGAAATTCATAAAACGGTCGCTTTCCTCAACCGGACAAGGTCTGAGTATTAAGTCCGTTTTCTACATGCTGTCTATATTCCGCAGGCGATATAGATAGAGCACCCCTCTGAATGTCTGCCCTTCTCCCTCCACGGAAGAGGGGCGGGAGAGGGGTTTTCTTCTTCCCTATTCATCGGAATATATCCGTCGTTTATCGATTTTTCTCTTTCGGTGGGCGGGAATACCTTTCTGAAAGTATCTCTTAGCCTTATCTTTGCATCATTGTTTTCTGTTAACACTTGTTTCGATTTTCGTTTGGAAAGTTATAATATTTATCAAATATGTATGCATAATTAGGAAACTGATTTATCCCGTCGAGTTTTCTGCTTATCTTTGTTCAGTTTTTCGTTTCTATTAGGCGAAAACGCTGATAATCGATAGTCTAACAACAAAAGAACGGGTTAATGATTGAGAATGTGAAAGAGAACTCACAAAGAGGGGAACTAAGAGACAGAATTATTGAGACAGCTTCGGAAGCTTTTACTGCACATGGTATCAAAAGTATTACGATGGACGACATTGCTGCGTCCTTAAGTATATCGAAACGTACACTTTATGAGGTCTTTCAAGATAAAGAGAGCTTGCTGACCGAGTGTATTTTAAAGCGTCAGGAGGAGATGAATACCTTCTTGGCGGAAACTTTGGCTAACTCGAAAAATGTTCTTGAAGTTATACTTGTATGCTATCAGCGGAGCATTGAGACATTCCATCGAACGAACAAACGTTTTTTTGAGGACATAAAGAAATATCCGAAAGTTCACAGCTTGCTGAAGAATTACCGGGAAAGAGACTCAGACAGTACGATTGAGTTTTTCAAGATGGGCATTAAACAGGGGATATTCAGAGATGATGTAAACTTTGCCATTGTCAACCTGTTGGTTCACGAGCAGCTCGACCTGTTGATGAATACGGATATTTGCAATAAATATTCTTTCCTCGAGGTTTACGAGGCGATTATGTTTACCTATATCCGTGGAATTTCCACAGAGAAAGGAGCACGGGTATTGGAAGATTTCATAACGGAATATAGAAAACAAAGAATACACTAAGATAGGGAAGCACAAAGAAGTTCCCAGGATAAACAACTAAAATTATTGTATGAACAAAATGAAATGTTTCTTAAGCAAAAAGATGCTTTTAGCGGTGGCTGTACTGCTCTCGGTGGGTTATGTACAGGCACAGGAGGTTAAAGACACCTTGCAACTGACGCTTGACAAAGCACTGGAAATTGCGTTGAGTGAAAACCCCACAATGAAAGTGGCCGGCCAAGAGATTCAGCTGAAAAAAGAGGCTAAGAAGGAGGCATACGGAGGATTATTTCCGGAGATTTCGTTGACAGGTTCTTATTCGCGGACACTGAAAAAACAGACAATGGTGATGGACTTTGGCGGAGAATCGCAGACCATCCAGGTAGGTTCGGACAACTCGTATAACGGAGGACTGAATGTGAGTCTGCCCGTTTTTGCTCCGGCACTTTACAAGAGTATTAATCTGACTAAATCGGATGTAGAACTGGCTGTTGAGAAGGCACGCTCGTCAAAACTCGATCTGGTGAATCAAGTGACCAAGGCGTATTATCAACTGCTATTGGCACAGGACAGCTACGAGGTGCTTCTGCAGAGCTATGCACAGGCAGAGGCTAACTATGAAGTGGTGAAAGCCAAATACGAGCAAGGTACGGTTAGCGAGTACGATAAGATTCGCGCCGATGTACAGGTGCGCAGCCTGAAACCTTCGGTTGTTTCCGCCCGTAACGGGGTGAATCTTGCCCGTTTGCAGTTGCAGGTGCTGATGGGGATGGATACCGATGTAGCTATTGCCGCTGACGGTAACCTGAAGGATTATGAAATGGTGATGTTCCGTCGCCAGATGGAAAGCAACCAGCTGAACCTGAACAATAACAGCGATTTGAAGCAATTGGATTTAAATGCCGATTTGTTGAAGAAGACGCTGGCTGTTCAGCGGACTAACTTTATGCCGACGCTGGCTGCATCTTTCAACTATTCGTATACATCACTGAATAATGACTTTAAGATGTCACACTATAAGTGGTTTCCATATTCTACTGTCGGTTTGAGCCTGAGTATTCCTTTGTTTAAGGCAAGTAACTTTACGAAGGTGAAGCAGACCAAGATTCAGATGCAGCAATTGACCGAGAACCGTACCAACGTACAGCGTCAGTTGACTATGCAGGCCACCAGCTATCTGGACAATATGGCCGCAAGCACTGAACAGGTGGTCAGCAATAAAGAAGGAATCGTACAAGCAGAAAAGGGACGTCTCATTGCCCAGAAACGTTATGAAGTGGGAAAAGGGACTATCCTTGAACTGAACGATTCGGAAGTGGCGCTCACACAGGCCCAGTTGACCTACAATCAGTCTATTTACGACTATCTGGTTGCAAAGGCTGATCTTGATCAGGTATTGGGAAGAGAAGAGGTAACAGAGTAACTAAACACACAACAATTAAAATTTGAATATGAAAAGATGTTTCCAATTAGTAGCCCTGCTCGCCGTTGTGCTATTGGGCTCGTGCACTGGAGGAAAAGACAAAGGTGCCGCTGAAAAAACAGAAGAAAAGCCAAAAGTAAAATTGGCTGATGTAACAGCGCGCCCGGTAGAACAGATACAGGAATACACGGCAACTGTAGAAGCTGAAGTGAAGAATAACATTGCGCCTTCATCACCGGTGCGTATTGATAAAATCTTTGTAGAGGTAGGCGATCATGTATCCAAAGGACAGAGACTGGTACAGATGGATGCTGCCAACCTGAAACAGACTAAACTGCAACTGGACAACCAGGAAGTGGAGTTCAAGCGTATTGACGAACTTTATAAAGTGGGTGGTGCTTCCAAATCGGAATGGGATGCTGCGAAGATGGCCTATGACGTAAAGAAAACGGCTTACCAGAATTTGCTGGAGAATACTTCTTTGCTGAGTCCTATCAGCGGTGTGGTGACTGCCCGCAATTATGATAGCGGTGATATGTACAGCGGAGGCAATCCGGTGCTGACCGTCGAGAAGATCACTCCGGTTAAGCTGCTGATCAACGTATCCGAGGTTTACTTTACCAAAGTGAAAAAAGGTGCTCCTGTCGATGTGAAACTGGATGTTTATGGCGATGAGGCTTTCGAAGGCAAAATCAGCCTGATTTATCCGACAATCGATCCGACTACCCGTACATTCCAGGTAGAGATTCAGTTGCCTAATCAGAATCAGAAAGTACGTCCGGGAATGTTTGCCCGTGCCAGTCTGAACTTCGGTACGGAAGAGAATGTGGTTGTTCCCGATCTGGCGATTGTGAAACAGGCAGGTGCCGGTGACCGCTATGTGTATGTATACAAAGATGGAAAGGTGACATACAATAAGGTCGAACTGGGACGCCGCATGGGTGCTGAATATGAGTTGAAGTCCGGTGTACCCAACAATTCTCAGGTAGTCATTGCCGGTCAAACCCGATTGATCAACGGCACTGAGGTAGAAGTAGAAAAATAATGAATCAATGTAACCGTATGCCGTGTGTTTCCTTATAACGTATGGGGCACCATTTACGGCATACCGGTACATTATCCACTTTTAATAATTAGGAAAAATGAGTTTATACGAAGGAGCGGTAAAAAAACCGATTATGACCTCCCTCTGCTTTCTTGCAGTGGTGATTTTTGGTCTCTTCTCTTTGTCCAAATTGCCTATCGACTTGTATCCGGATATCGATACGAATACGATCATGGTAATGACCGCCTATCCCGGAGCAAGTGCTTCGGATATAGAAAACAACGTGACTCGTCCGTTGGAGAATACGCTGAATGCTGTCAGCAACCTGAAGCATATCACTTCCCGTTCGTCCGAAAATATGTCTCTGATTACATTAGAGTTTGAATATGGTAACGATATCGATGTACTGACAAATGATGTACGCGACAAACTGGATATGGTCAGCTCTCAGCTGCCGGATGATGTGGAGAACCCCATCATCTTCAAGTTCAGTACCGACATGATTCCAATTGTACTGCTGTCGGTACAAGCTAATGAAAGCCAGTCGGCATTATATAAGATTCTGGACGACCGTGTTGTTAACCCGTTGGCACGTATCCCCGGTGTGGGTACGGTATCCATCAGTGGTGCGCCCCAACGTGAGATTCAGGTCTATTGTGACCCTAACAAACTGGAAGCCTATAATCTGACCATTGAAACAATCAGTTCGATTATTGGTGCCGAGAACAAAAATATCCCCGGTGGTAACTTCGATATCGGTAACGAGACTTATTCGCTGCGTGTTGAAGGAGAGTTTGACGATTCGCGCCAACTGGAAGATGTTGTAGTAGGTAGTTACAATGGGGCAAATATTTATTTGCGTGATGTGGCCCGGGTAGTCGATACGGTAGAAGAGCGCGCTCAGGAAACATATAATAATGGAGTGAAAGGTGCCATGATTGTCGTACAGAAGCAATCGGGAGCCAATTCCGTAGATATCTCCAAGAAAGTGGCCGAGGCCCTGCCTAAGTTGCAGAAGAATTTGCCGAGTGATGTGAAGCTGGGAGTGATTGTCGATACATCGGACAACATCCTCAACACCATCGACAGTTTGGCCGAGACCGTATTGTATGCCCTTTTATTCGTTGTCATCGTGGTGTTCCTTTTCTTGGGACGTTGGCGTGCGACATTGATTATATGTATCACTATTCCGCTTTCGCTGATTGCCTCGTTTATTTACCTGGCCGTCACCGGAAATACGATTAACATCATCTCACTTTCGTCCCTTTCTATTGCCATCGGTATGGTGGTGGACGATGCGATTGTGGTACTTGAAAATGTGACGACCCACATCGAACGTGGTTCCGATCCGAAACAGGCTGCGGTGCACGGAACCAATGAGGTGGCTATCTCCGTTATTGCTTCCACACTGACCATGATTGCGGTGTTCTTCCCGTTGACGATGGTAAGTGGTATGTCCGGAGTGATGTTTAAGCAGTTGGGATGGATGATGTGTGCCATCATGTTTATCTCTACTGTGGCTGCTTTGTCATTGACCCCGATGCTCTGTTCGCAGTTGTTGCGTTTACAGAAGAAGCAATCGAAGACCTTCAAGCTCCTTTTCGGCCCTATTGAGAAAGGACTGGATGCTTTGGATACAGGCTATGCCCATATGTTGAACTGGGCAGTTCGGCATCGTCCGATTGTTATCTTTGGTTGTATCGTGTTCTTTGTCGTCAGCCTGTTCTGTGCCAAGAGCATCGGTACTGAATTCTTCCCGGCGCAGGATAATGCCCGTATCGCAGTTCAGCTGGAGTTACCTATCGGAACACGCAAAGAGCTGGCACAAGAGATTTCGGAGAAACTGACTAACCAATGGCTGAACAAATATAAAGGTGTAATGACTGTATGTAACTATACGGTAGGACAGGCCGACTCAGACAATACCTGGGCCTCTATGCAGGATAACGGTTCGCACATTATATCGTTCAACATCAGTCTGGTCGATCCGGGTGATCGTGATATCAGCCTTGAACAAGTCTGTGACGAAATGCGTGAAGATCTGAAGAAATATCCGGAGTTCAGCAAAGCGCAGGTCATCCTGGGTGGTAGTAACACAGGTATGTCTGCTCAGGCAAGTGCCGATTTTGAGGTATATGGTTATAGTATGGAGGAAACCGATAGCGTAGCTGCACGTCTGAAACGTGAGTTGCTCAATGTGAAAGGTGTGTCGGAAGTCAACATCAGCCGTAGTGACTATCAGCCCGAGTATCAGGTAGACTTCGATCGTGAGAAACTGGCTTTGCACGGATTGAATCTGGCAACCGCCGGTAATTATCTGCGTAACCGTATTAATGGTGCCATTGCCTCTAAATACCGTGAGGATGGAGACGAATATGACATTAAAGTGCGTTATGCGCCGGAACACCGTACAAGTATTGAAAGCATCGAGAATATCCTTATTTATAACAGTCGTGGAGAAGCCGTACGCGTAAAAGAGCTTGGAAAGGTTGTCGAACGTTTTGCGCCACCTACCATCGAGCGTAAAGACCGTGAACGTATTGTGACCGTATCGGCGGTTATCTCCGGCGAAGCATTGGGTAACGTGGTGAATGCGGGTAACGCCATTATCGATAAGATGGATATTCCGTCGGATGTAACAATTCAGGTAGCCGGTTCATACGAAGACCAGCAAGATTCGTTCCGCGACTTGGGTACACTTGCTATCCTTATTGTCGTACTGGTATTTATTGTAATGGCAGCGCAGTTCGAATCATTGACTTATCCGTTTATCATTATGTTCTCATTGCCATTTGCTTTCAGTGGGGTATTGATGGCCCTTTTCTTCACAAAGAGCACACTGAGTGTGATGAGTTTGTTGGGGGCCATCATGTTGATCGGTATCGTTGTAAAGAATGGTATTGTGCTTATCGACTACATCACCCTTTGCCGTGAGCGTGGATTGGCAGTGCTTAACTCCGTTGTAACAGCCGGCAAGAGCCGTCTTCGCCCGGTATTGATGACCACTGCTACTACTGTCCTCGGTATGATTCCGATGGCAATCGGTGGTGGACAGGGTTCGGAGATGTGGAGTCCGATGGCGATTGCCGTAATTGGCGGTTTGACGGTTTCTACCATTCTGACCTTGATTCTCATTCCTACTTTATACTGTGTGTTTGCCGGTACAGGTATCAAGCATCAGCGTAAAGTGTTGAGACGCAAACGTGAGCTGGAAGCTTACTTTGAAGAGCATAAAGATGAAATGATTAAGAAATAATAAAGAAGAAATCAAGATATGAAATCAGTATTAATCACATTCGATCAGGCTTATTTCGAACGTATCATTGCTTTGCTGGACCGTTTGAGTTGCCGTGGTTTCACCTATTTGGAACGGGTGCAGGGACGTGGCTCGAAGACAGGCGATCCCCACTTCGGCAGCCATGCCTGGCCCAGTATGTGTTCGGCCATCATCACGGTGGTGGACGACAAGAAGGTTGACCCGTTGCTGGATGCATTGCATAAGATGGACATGCAGACAGAGCAGCTTGGCCTGAGAGCTTTTGTCACCAACGTGGAGCGGAGCATTTAACGCCTGCCGACAGATAACATCAGAGGAGAATCTCATTAATTTAATGTAGATTCTCCTCTCTTTTTATGGGTTTTATCTATCTTTGCAACTTCTTATTAAATTAAGAGCGTGCATGAAAAATTATTTGAAATATTCGTTGTGGCTGACATTGATTGTCTTGTTTGCATTGATTGGAATGCACTGGCTGCCGGCTATAACGATCGACGGACATACAATGAGACGGGTAGATTTGCTGAGTGATGTCCGTATGCCTGAACCTGATAAAGATGAAGCGGAAGCAGACAGCCTGCCTCCGGTCCCGGTAGTGAAACCTGCATTTGTAGATACGTGTCGCAGTGGGATGACCTGTATCGAAGATTATAGTGACTCTACGATGCGGGGAATGACTCCTTTTTATCGTGCCTTGGACGAGATTCAATCGAAAGGCCGGTTGGTGCGGATAGCGGTATTTGGCGATTCTTTTATTGAGGCAGATATTTTCACTGCCGATCTTCGTGAGATGTTGCAGAAACGTTTCGGTGGGTGTGGTGTCGGTTTTGTTACCATTACTTCGATGACCAGTGGATACCGTCCGACGGTACGTCATTCTTTTGGCGGATGGTCCAGTCATGCGGTGACCGATAGCGTTTATTTCGACAAAAAGAAGCAAGGAGTTTCCGGACACTACTTCGTTCCTCGTGAAGGGGCCTATGTCGAACTCCGGGGGCAGAATAAATATGCTTCCCTGCTCGATACTTGCCAGACAGCTTCCATCTTTTTCTATAACAAAGGTGAAGTCAGCCTTTCCGTTCGTGTCAACCGTGGTGAGACTGATACACGGGAATTCCCTTCTACCGGCAGTTTGCAGCAGATGAAGGTAAACGGTCGCATCGGCTCGGTGCGCTGGGATATCAATCAGGCAGATTCTACTTTATTTTATGGATTGGCAATGGATGGTACGCAAGGGATTATTGTCGACAATTTCTCGTTGCGCGGCAGTTCGGGACTCTCGCTTCGCAGCATTCCGTCAAAGATGCTGCAAGAGTTTAATGCCCAGCGTCCCTACGACTTGATTATTCTGGAATATGGTCTGAATGTTGCGACCGAGCGGGGACGGAACTACGATCCTTATAAGAAAGGCCTTCTTACGGCCATAAACCACTTGAAAGAGTGTTTTCCACAATCCGGTTTTTTGTTGCTGAGTGTGGGTGACCGCGATTATAAGACCGATACCGGCGAATTACGCACGATGCCCGGTGTGAAAAACCTGATTCGCTATCAGCAAAGCATAGCAGCGGAAAGCGGAATTGCTTTCTGGAACATGTTTGAGGCTATGGGAGGTGACGGAAGTATGGCAGGGTTGGTACATGCCAAGCCTTCTTTGGCTAATTATGATTATACACACATCAACTTCCGGGGTGGACGTCACCTGGCAGGACTACTATACGAAACATTGATTTATGGAAAAGAACAGTATGAAAGGAGAAAGGCCTATGAGGCTGAATAAACGGTTGGGGGTGTTACTCCTTTTGTTTTCCGGAATTTTTTCGGTTCAGGCACAAGATCTTTTGCCTGCCTGCCCGCGGATGGACAAGGGTACGAAAGCCTGCAAGCCGATGCGTGAACCGGGGTCGCTGGGAGATACTGTTTCTGTGAAAGTTACTTTTCCCGTAGCCTTCAGAGGAGTGGGGAGAAATGAAATCATAGATAGCCTGGGAGTGCTGACTCCCATACTTGAGCGTTTACGGCTGGTGCAAAACGGAAGTTCGGAGGATACCGTACGTATTGTTCATATCGGTGACAGCCACATACGCGGACACATCTTTCCCCGTACTACCGGTGCCCGGCTGACAGAAACATTTGGAGCGGTGTCCTATACGGATATGGGAGTCAATGGAGCTACTTGCCTGACGTTTACTCATCCTGACCGTATTGCGGCTATTGCAGCCTTGAAACCCGAGCTGTTGGTTCTTTCGTTTGGAACGAATGAAAGTCATAACCGGAAGTACAACTCGAATGTGCATTACCGACAGATGGAGGAACTGCTCGGATTGTTGCGCGACAGTTTGCCAAATGTACCTATCTTGCTGACTACTCCTCCGGGATCTTACGAGAGTTTCCGTCAACGTCGCCGGCGTCGTACTTATGCTGTCAATCCCCGTACGGTAACAGCAGTGAATACAATCCATGATTTTGCCCGCCGCCACAAGTTGGTGGTGTGGGATATGTACAATATCGTAGGCGGAAGCCTGCGTGCCTGCAAAAACTGGATAGATGCGGGACTGATGCGTCCGGATCATGTGCACTATCTTCCCGAAGGTTATACACTTCAGGGAGAATTATTATATGAAGCCATTATTAAAGCCTATAATGAGTATGTTTCCCATTGATATCGATTTTAGCCGCCTGTTGGAGGCCTTTAAATACAATCCGGATGCTCCGATGATATTCAGCAGTGGAATTTTCCTCTGGCTCTTCGCTGCGTTCATGGTAATCTATACACTGTTGCAGCACCGCAACACAGCGCGTATTTTATTTGTCGCTCTTTTCTCTTATTATTTTTATTATAAGAGTAGTGGTACTTATTTCTTCCTGCTCGCCATTGTCACCGTTACCGATTTTGTGATAGCTTGGCTGATGGATCGGACCGATGTCCGCTGGAAGCGTAAACTATGGGTAATACTTAGTGTATCGGTCAATTTAGGATTGCTCTGCTACTTCAAATACACTAATTTTCTTGGTGGTGTCATTGCTTCGCTGATGGGGGGAGAGTTCACCGCACTCGATATCTTTTTGCCTGTCGGCATCTCTTTCTTCACCTTCCAGTCGTTAAGTTATACTATCGATGTTTACCGGAGAGAGATCAAGCCCCTTACCAGTTTACTGGACTATGCCTTTTATGTTTCTTTCTTTCCTCAGTTGGTGGCAGGCCCTATCGTGCGGGCACGCGATTTTATTCCGCAAATTCGTAAACCGCTGTATGTGTCACAAGAGATGTTCGGTAGAGGCATTTTCCTGATTGTCGCCGGATTGTTCAAAAAAGCGGTTATTTCCGATTATATCAGTGTCAACTTTGTGGAGCGCATTTTTGACAATCCTACGCTTTATTCGGGAGTTGAGAATCTGATGGGACTTTATGGCTATACCTTGCAGATTTATTGTGATTTTTCAGGATACAGTGATATGGCAATCGGTATCGCCCTTTTGCTTGGTTTTCATTTCAATCTGAATTTTAATTCTCCGTATAAGTCAGCCTCGATCACCGAGTTCTGGAGGCGTTGGCACATTTCGTTGTCGAGTTGGTTGCGCGATTATCTTTATATCTCCTTGGGGGGTAACCGACATGGAAAGTTCCGTCAGTATCTCAATCTGATTATTACCATGTTTCTCGGTGGATTGTGGCACGGGGCTTCCTGGAATTTTGTATTGTGGGGCACTTTTCATGGCGTGGCACTTGCTCTACACAAAGCGTGGATGTCTATCGCCGGAAGAAAGAAAGGGGAGACCAGTCACGGCATTCGGCGGGTATTGGGTGTCATTATTACCTTCCACTTTGTTTGTTTCTGCTGGATTTTCTTCCGTAACGCCGATTTTCATAATTCAATGGATATGTTGAACCAGATTTTTACGGCTTTTCGTCCCCAGCTTTTTCCGCAACTGATTGAGGGATATTGGCGGGTATTTGCACTGATGGTAGTCGGGTTTCTGCTTCATTTTGCTCCGGATAGTTGGGAAAATGCTGTTTGTCGTGGAGTTATCAAACTCCCTTTCCTTGGCAAGGCCCTTGTGATGGTGGCTATGATCTATCTGGTTATCCAAATGAAGAGTAGTGAAATTCAGCCGTTCATCTACTTCCAGTTCTGATACTTTCTGTACCGGTTGGGGCAAGGGAGAGAAAAAGAAACCGGAAACCTCCTCACGGAGCTTTCCGGTGCAACACTAAAAGTACCGGGCAGGCAGAGAACTAGGTAAAACTCCTGCCAGTGTGTTCCGGTATGTTTTCCCTAACCGATACCGAGTGTTTTTCGTGCTTCGGCTTGTTGCTTTTCGTTTAGTTTGTTTTGATAGGCTTTATATAAATACTTTCCTACAGGGCTGCCGGCGTGTCTCACAATCTGTTCCAACACAAATCCCGCAAAAGCTTGTTTGATTTCTTTTATCTCTTTCCCGGTGAAATCCCGGTCTTTGAACCGGTCGATGGCTACCAAGGTCTGCATCATCTCCTCGTTCAGTCCGGTGCCTTCCACCAGTACGATGTCTCCTACTTTTGTGTTGATCTCTCCTGGTTCCAGAACTATGGGTAGAGTGATGGGGAACCGGTCGCTGTCAGTTTCCTGAATAAAGAGTTCCCTCACTTCAGGAGCATTTATTTTTCCACTGAACACAAAGCGTCCTTCACTCACCGTAGCGCTGTCATATCTCACTGTGCCTTTGACAGCATCTTGCAGATAGATGGTTCTGCCTTCCAGTTTCTCGTTGGTCACTATTCCTCTGAGGTGGTAAGTCCCTTCTTGGGGTGCATGGTTGCAGGCTCCCATTATGAGGACTATCAACAAAATTCCTGTGAGTTCTCTTTTCATCTTCTTCTTATCTATCCTATGGTTTAGAAAAAATCACCCCATACATACCCGAAGGTAGAACGGGGTGATCTTTCGTAGTATTCTGGACTTATTTAAAATCTAAATCCTATTTTCAGGTTGGGCAGAGCAAACAAGTTGATGTTGTGATGTCCTACCTTATAGACGGGTGTTCCTTTCGGGATAATCTGAATCATGTCGTAGCGATAAGCTACCGGTTGAACTTCAAATCCCAGGATCAGTCCTTTGCTGAGGCTGTATTCGATACCCGCAACGGCTGCTGCGCGTAAACCGAATATCTGTCCGGCTTTGCTGTTGGGGATATAAACCTCCAGGGGAGTACCTGTGACGTCTCCATCGTCTACGACCGGACTATTGTCCTGTCCGCTCGGATCTTGACTCGGTTGTAAATTGGTATCATCTCCATCTGTGTCCATATCTTTATCATTTACCATGACTCCGGTATACGGAAGTGTGGTTTCTATTCTTCCCATTTGCCAGCCCAGCAGGCCACCTACATACAGATTGATGCGTTCGTTTTTTGTGTTGAAGTAATAGTTTGAGCCAATATTAACCGACCAGTTGTTTTTGATTCTGCCTTCCATATATTGAAGAGCCGGAATCTGCATATCGGTAACCGTCTTGTCTCCCTCGATATAATCCTTTTTGGGGGTTACACCGATGTTCATGCTGAACATCAGATTAACATCCCAACGGTCTGTCAGGAAGTATTTTCCCTGTATACCGATGATATTGACCAAATTATTAGAATTCAAATCTCCCAGTTGAAGGTAAGTAGCCGGATCGGATGACTGGTGTCCGGATGTATTGCCTAATCCTACATTCGGAAAGCTATAGTTTTGTCCGTTCCAGTAGGTAGGCAACAGATAGTTCTCCGTATTGTTGTTGAACATCTGCGAACTACCCAGTATCATGGATACTTGCCACTGACCTTTTTTAGGAGCAAACGACGCATCATCGCTGCTGCTGTATTGCTGCGCCATCACAGGCGCAACAGTACATACAGACAGAAGGATTATGCATAGTTTCTTTATCATATATATTCTTCTTTAATTTTTTATTATTCAGCTGCGTAAGCGTCCAAGAGTTTCTTCAGGGTTGCGTTCAAGCCATCCACTGCTGCTTGCATTTCGTCTACTGTTCTTTGAGCCTTTTCGATATTTTGTTTAAGCAGGTCAAGATACTGTTCATTGCCTTCGTTATTGGTATATCCGAATTTCTCAAACAAAGCAATTTTGTTGTCAATAGTTTCTACAGCGCTCTTCGCTTTGGTAATAATTCCTTCTTGATATTCAAGTAAACTTTTCAAGGTCTTGCTATTTTCGCTTACCTTATAGGTGTGGCTGTCGGCATCATAATACGTATAGTAGAAGTATCCATCTTCCATAGCTCTTCCAACAAGGGCAATTTCGGCTTCAATCTTGGAATACTCAGTTACGACATTACCCAAAAGTGGTTTTTGTTCGTTAGAAGTATAGTAGTCTTTGTAAGGGTTACCTTCAGAGAAAATATTGTTTTTACGTTTCGACTTATCACCTTTAATCAGGTAGCAAGCCAATTCTGCCTGCCACAATGCGGCGTTTTCATCTTTGATCTGTGCTTCCAGTTTTTCTATGTTTTCGTTGATAGCTTCCACTTCTGCAAGTACAGGATCTGCTTCTGCCTTGATCTTGGCATACAAAGCCTGCCATTTGTCGAGGTTAGCCAGATAGTTAGATTCCTGGGCTAAATTGGAGTATTTAATGAATGAACCTGAATTTTCGTCGGGATCTTCAATCAACTGAGAAACATTTTTGGGCATATCATATTTATTTGCTGATACTTCTTTAGGTTCGATGCTCTTTTCAAGATTAAGCGTTGAACCACCGAACAGTGCTTGATTAGCCTCCAAGAAGGCAGAGAGTGTGCTACCTTCAGCTTTAGCATTGAATGATGTTGCAAGAGTTTCATTGCCGATTAATGAACTTATATCGTTACTTACTGCAGTTGCAATTGCTTCATTGAAAGTAGCCAGATTAGCGTCCGTTAAAGCGTCTTTATAATTAGTAGCGAATTCTACGTTAAGACCGTCTACCGCTTTTCTCTTTTCAAGGTATCCCAATATGGAGGTACGCAGTGTGTTGGCTGTTTCCAACTTCTTGTCTTCAGCTTTTAAGCTGTTATAAGTTGTGATCTCTTTCTTAATCGCTTGATAAGTGTTGGCTCCTTTATAGTTATTATAAGCCTTCAGTGCTCCTACATAAGCAGCGTATGCGTCGATCCATGTGATAGAATCAGCTTTGAACTGGGCGTAAGCCGGTTTCTTATCAATTTCTAAACGCTTAAGTTCATTTTCAAATTTAGCTTTGTATGCATCCAGTAATTTTCCGCTGGCATCGAACGCTTCGCTATTCTCTCCTTGATAATATGCCTTTATAGCATTGGCGATGGCTCCTATTTTAGTTGCTTTTTCATTGAGGCTAAGATCTTTAACCACTACATCTTTCTTCATGGTGTATTGGTATTTCAGCAATTCTGCGTCCCAAGCATCCTCAACAAAGATTTCATCAAGATCTTCAACGAGTGCGTCTTCACCCTCTTCGACTGACAATGCGCTGTATAATCCGCTCACCAAAGCAGGATCTACATCTGCCTTAGCCAAAGTATAAGCAGAGGATTGGGCGTCCAGCTTTATCTTTTCTTCAATAATTTGTTGATTAATAGGGAAGATCGGTTTTCTCATTTCTTCGATTTTGGTATAGGCTTCGTCTTCTTTAGCGTCAAGAGCCTGCAAATCGGTTTTATAGCCTTTCAGCTTATCTGCGAGAACTTTGCTGTCTGTACCTGTTGCGTCCAGTGCTTTGTATTCTTCCAATAAACTTTGCTGGATTTCCAGTGTTTTAGTGGCGTGTGTTTTATCCAATTGCAATTCTTCCAGATAATATTTGTTTTGAGATAAGTAGTTAATCTCGGCAACTTCTGCTTTCATCAACTCTGATTTTGCATTCGCTAAATCAGCTAATGCACCATAGCTGGAATTTGTTGTAGTAGTTGTTTCTCCATTGGTGGTAGACTCGGATTTATATGTAAATCCAACTAATAAGTTCCGATACTTCCGGATTTCTTTGGTATACACATCATCCTTCATTGTCAGCAAAGCCACTTCGATTTCCATCAAGGCTTTTTTGTTGTTATACTCAGCTTGTGCGGTAAGTGTCTGTAGCTCGAACATCCTTGCTTTGAACTCTTCAGTTCTTTTTTGAGCTTCAGCTTCCCAATAAGCTTTTTGTTCTGCTGTTTTAGCTTGTTCTGCTTCTAAACTGCATTTTTTCAGTTCCAAGTCAACCTGATCTTTCTCAAGCTTAACTTTTTCCCGTTCTACCTTGACCAGTTGGATTTCGGTCAATGCACTTTCATAGGCGGCTTTTGCCTTAATGAATTCCGCTTTCGCTCCGCGAAGTTGTTCGATTCCTGCCGGTTCATCATTATCGATACATCCGGTGAATGTTGTAGTTGCCCCTCCCACTAAGAGCGCAGCTACGAGATAAGTCCATTTTCTCATACCTCTGTTTTTAAGTGTTAATAAAAAATGTTATGTAAGTAAATCAATGTTTCTCTCTTGCCAATTCCGGCTTTGCCTCTATCTGTATAATACCTCTATCTACCGTTACTTTATAGGTAACAGTAAATGAATCGTTTGGGACGTAAGAAGCGTCTTGTAGGGGAATCCAGGAGTTGGAAAGTGAATCTTATATGTAATAAGGTATAATAAAAGAGTGACTCTTTGCTTCCACAATAAGCAAAGAGGGGAAGAAGCATGCAATTCTTTGAGACAACTTCACAACAAACCGGAGCCTGTGGGAATCATTTTCTATCTATGAAGGAATTATTTTCTCTTTGTCTTGAAAAAAAATGTTTCTTAATTTGCTTTTTTGTGAAAAAAGGTATATGTTTGCCAAACACTTACAAAAGAGTTACCTATAAAGTAACAGAGCTGTTAATCAGTAATTTAATTTGGTATATGCCTCTCTCGCATATTTAATTATGCTCTTATTTGTTTCATCTAATTTCTTAACATTGAAAGGCTTCAAATAAGTCTCCGTCACTTTAATGGAGGAGTGTCCCATTGCTTCACTGATAATCCCCGGATGCACTTCCAGATAGTAGGCAAGTGTTGCCCATGTATGGCGTGCGGTGTACGAACTGATATTGCTGTTGAATCCAAGTAGATCCGCCAACTTTGCCAATTGATAATTGAATGTCCGTAATGCTTGCTGATATACTCTATAATTATCTTGACTTTTCTCGTTTTCTTCCAATATTGGAAATAGGTAAGTAGCGTCCGGATCTGTATTCTTCCATTCGTCGATGATATCCATGGCTTCTTTCGGCACAGTGACGGTGAGTGGACTGCCTGTTTTGTGACGGTGATAAGTGAGTGTATTTCCATCTAAGTCAGTTTTTTGCAGATAAGCCAGATCTACAAACGGAAGACCTCGCAATAAGAACATCAATACGAACAATTGATGGGTACGTCGCAAGGTTTCAGTCTGTTTCCGGGTAGACTGTGTATTGAGCAATCGTCCCATGTCTTCCGGCTTCAGTGCTCGTTTGATGTCTGTTCGAGTGCCGGTGTATACCTTTTTGAAGAGTCTGGGCATGTATGGTGCCAACTTTCGGTCTACAGCCCGATTATAAACTGCCCGCAGGACTCGCATATAGGTCGATACTGTATTCCAACTATTCCCTCGGCTTCTCAAGAAGTACTCAAAGCACTTCAGTAGTTCCGGTTTTATCTGTCGGAAATAGATTTCTTCTTTTCCCAGAAAAGTAATGAATGCATTTTTACTCGCTTGGTAAATGTGGGCTGTTCCCAGTGCATTGCCCGTTTTTAGATTTTCGATCATGGTATCCATGAATCGGGTAAAGTTCTTCTCTTTCATACGTAAGTGTTGCTTGGTTCCTAGTTTTTTCTTTGGAACAAGATAGGAATTTTTGTCGGAGGAAGAAAATGGAGTAGGGGATATGTGGTAATATTATCGCTATCCCTTCCTCTCTCTTCCTTTCTTGCTTGCTCTCTCTCTCTTTTTCAAATCCGTATATCTTTTTTTGATGTTTTTCTTCTGAACCGTTTCCTTGTCTGGCAAAAATCGGCTCCACAGCCCCCTGTACGCTCACTTTATTTGGTTTAAAACCAGCTCGCCTTTTGTTTTAAAGGTACTGCCCCCTCTGGTTTCCACTTCCCGTAGCATTTTTGAAAATCCTTTGCAACCATACTTACCCAAATCGCAACTATCCCTTTCCGTCCGCCTTGTATCCCTCTTTTCGATAAACAATCCTTCTTCTCTCCATCTTCTTCATTTCCAATACTTTCCTACCTTTATCCTCTTCCTTCTCCGTCGTTTGATTTAACGCTGTGTTAAATCAAGTCTTTTGTCTTCAAATAACAAACCTTTTAAATGTAAGAGCCTTGTTATTTCCGCTTTTAAAACAAATGTTCCCTCAATCGCAATTAACAATGTTAACGCCAAAAGCCGCTGGATTTCTGATTTCTCTACTCAATCTTGTCGCAACCGGAGAGTACTGAAAAGACTGTATCCCGTGAAATCCTCCTCTTTTTTACAGATACTTCTGACAAGGATACAACCCTGCCAGCAACTTTTTATGTTTTCGTCTGATTCCTTACAGGTGTTTCTGAGAGTAATAAAATCCCTTGACTAAGTTTTGTTTTTCCCTTTTTTCGTCTGTCCGTATCCCGCTTTTCCCCTTTCTGTCCTCCTGGTCTTCTTTCTTTCTTCTTTTCCCTCTATATTATAATAATGTGTCCCCCTTTTCCCTTTCCCTCCCTCTTCAAAAAACATGTTTAACAATAGCTCTATTCCTCAGTTACTTACAATAAAATTCACTTTTTATTCAAAAAAAGACCTTTAATAATTTGTCTTGTATTGGTAAATCGCGTACTTTTGCACCCGCTTTCCAAGAGAGGGAAAGCCTATTGAAATTGACATGTTGCAAAAGCGCTCGGATCCGCTTAAGAGATCTACCCCGAAAAATATTTCCGAATTTATTTGGTTATATACTTAAAAAGTAGTTATCTTTGTCGTCCGATTCGCAAAGAAAAGGCAGTTTCTTTTCTTGGTTCTTTTCCTATCTATAGATAGTTTAAGATTTCCCTTCGAAAGAAACATTTTAAAAAAAAAACTTCCAAAAACATTTGGTGTTTTGAGATAAACCTTTTACCTTTGCACCCGCTTTTGAAACGAAGCGCAATCGAAAAGAAGAGTTCTTTGAAAAATTGATAAACAATACAAGTAGTACAAGTAAATTTAGAACCGTCAATACTTATTATATAGGTATATGAAAAATGACCGTCAATAAATTTTCGACATCCTGAACAGAGCTAATATTGTCCCTTATTGGGATATATAACAATACTTTTACAATGAAGAGTTTGATCCTGGCTCAGGATGAACGCTAGCTACAGGCTTAACACATGCAAGTCGAGGGGCATCAGGAAGAAAGCTTGCTTTCTTTGCTGGCGACCG
>NZ_JADKYL010000011.1:0-175125 GCF_019633785.1 Bacteroides sp. FSHCM14E1 | reverse complement strand
CATCAAACTGGGAATGGCAGGAAAGAGGAAAGCATGTGGATGGGATGAGAAAATAAGAGATAAAGTCATTGGTATTGAAAAAATATAGAAAATGATAAGATGTTATACTTATTGAGCGTCCGCCCTGGCTCTTTCATACCCCGCCTTCTTCTCATACAAAAAACACGTTTCGATCTTCCATCTTCCACCTTTTAGAATGCATATCGTTGATTGTGAGATGTATAGATTGATGGAAGATGCGGTTTTTATACCATTTATCTTCCACCCCCATCTTCCATCTTCCACCCGCTGTTTTAGGGGAAATTTCAGTAGTAACTGTTTGGAAAACAAATGGATATATCCAATTTCTTATCCGTTTATCTCTCTAAAAGCATTTCATTTCCCTTACTCTCTTTAGTGCAAATGGTCGGATCTTTATCTCAGCCCGGGTATGCGGGCTCATCGGCCCGGATATACGGGCTCATCAGCCCGGGCATGTGGGCTCATCAGCCCAGGTATGCGGGATGGGATAAAGAGTTGTATGATAATGGTTAATCTGCTGGATTTCTTCGGTAATAGTCGGTCGGATTCTTTCTTAAAAAAGAAACAACAAAGCACTGCTTCCACATCGCTGTGTGCGAATGGAAGTTTTTTTGTGTGTGGGGGGGGGCAAGGGAAGAAGACGGTTGTTAAATGAAAGAGCCATGCTCCCACTATTACAATAACGGAGAAGAGTGGGCAGACTCAGCCTCATCCGAGATTCTTTATCGCCCGAAATTCTTTTGGAGAGATACCTGTATTCTTCTTAAAGAAATGTGTCAAATAGGATTGATCCGGAAAATGCAGTTGCTCAGCTATCTCTGTTACAGATAGACGGGGTTCATTCAACAGTACCTTTATTTCAGCCACCAACTGTTCATCAATAAGCTGCTTGGGTTTCTTTCCATCTAAATGCCGAACTGTAATTTTATGCAGGTAACGAGACGATATACAAAGTTTTCCGGCATAAAAAGCTACCTGATGTTCATGCATACTATATTCGCGGATCAATTGCATAAACCGGTGGCAGAGTAATTGAGTACGGCTATATTGCTTGCTGACAGCCAACTTTTCCGGAATCGTATTAAACAGCCACATGAGCAAACTTTGCAAAAAATTGTGCTCTTGTTGTCCTCTGAACTGCGGCATCAATTCGGTAAACAACATTTGTGCCATATCCATCCACAAATTGATCTGGCGCCAAGTCTTCTGACTTCGTTCGTCAGCAGTATGACGGTAACAGGGATGTTCGTGAGTATAATTAAAGTAGGGTGTATCAATAGGTAACATGGCATTTAGAAATGCTTCTTTAGGAAACATCAACATTTTCACCTGCAAATCCTCGGAAGCTTCAAGCACTTGTAGCAGGCTACCGGTCAGGAAGATCAGTTCTGTCTGTTCATTAAATATATATTTCTGCACACCGGTAGAGACAATGGCTTCCCCCCGCGTACAAATCAGATAGATACCACACCGGAAATGATATGGAGTCGATATCAAAGAAGTCAGATCGGTCTCTTCATATCGGATCGTTTTCGTATCGGCAAGCAATTGGTCTGTTTTCATAAAAGTCTGTTTTAGGCAACAAATGTAGGTTTATTTTTTGTATTCGGACTATTTTGTTCTGAAAACAACATATTTTGTACAGATTAGCCTACGTCCGGTTCCTAACAAATGAAGTAATTTTGCGACTGTATTGATCAAAGAGAATAGCAATGACTGACAGACAGAATTCCAGACGGTTCTTATTATTATTTTTAGGTGTATTAAGTGCCTTCGGTCCTTTTATAATGGATATGTATTTGCCTACCCTGCCGGCTATGGCAGATTTTTTCCAGACTTCATCTTCCATGGTACAATTAGGACTCACAACCAGTATGATTGGTTTGGCTGCCGGACAATTAATCTTCGGTCCCCTGAGTGACAAGTACGGACGGCGTTCTCCATTACTTCTGGCTATGATTCTGTTCCTGCTCGCTACGCTGGGATGTATCTTTTCACACACCATTTCACTATTTGTGCTATCCCGATTCTTACAAGGCATTGCCGGAGCAGGTGGCGTCGTGATTTCCCGCTCCATAGCTACCGACGAGTATTCGGGACACCAACTGGCCGGCATGCTCGCCATTATCGGGGGAATAAATGGAATTGCTACAGTCGTTGCCCCCATCGGAGGAGGTATTCTGGCCCAGATAACAGGCTGGCAAGGCATTTTTATCTGCTTATTCCTTATGGGAGTGGCTCTCCTATCCGGAAGTCTGCACCTGAATGAGTCACTTCCGACAGAACACAGACAGGCTGTGAGTTGGCAAGCCCTATACCATCGTTTTGGGGAAGTCCTCCGCAACCGCCGTTATGTAGGCTACGTCCTGCAATATGGCTTTACCATGGGAATATTGTTTGCCAATATCTCTTCTGCACCATTCATCATGCAGCAACACTACGGACTCTCTCCCCTATCGTTCAGCCTCTGCTTTGGAATCAATGCGATAGCAATGGTTATCTCTTCAGCAATATCGATAAAATTGCCTACTATGGAACGGGCTTTATATATAGGAAGCCGGGGCATGTTGTTAGTATCTGCGCTGTCAATGGTGTTCTTGCCTCTGGGTTGTGATTTTTGGATCTACGAGTTATTGATCTTCGCTCTACTCTCCATGATTGGCATGACTTTTACGGCATCCAACACGTTAGCCATGGAGTGTGAGCGACGGAATGCAGGCATTGCTTCGGCACTTTTGGGAGCCACCGGGTTTGCATTCGGAGGTATCGTATCGCCCCTGGTAAGTTTAGGAGATATGATGACCTCTACCGGAATATTGTTTTTAGCAGGTTCTGTTTGTACCTATGCGTGCACGCGATATGTATTGTCACGATCCGCTCAGCCCTCCGGACTGCTATATCATTGAAAGCTTTCACATTCAAATATCTTTTCCTGACAAACGTCAAAAGGAAGTTCCAAATCCAATACGACTTACAGAAGATAAAGTCGAAGCGTAGCATAAATTACAATTCACCTATAAACAGACCTTTAACTGCCCAAACATTAGTTTAAAAGCAAAAGGTCCTTCCTTTAAAACCAATGCCCCTTCGGTTTTAAACCAATGATTCCCTTCCTTTAAACCACCTATAGGAACTCTGCACAAATCACACTTATACATTCGATCGCCCAGGGGGAAGAAGTATTTTATCTATACATATCTATTTTCAAAACACAAAGAAGAGATAACCGAAACGGAAAATGTATTGTCTACACTCAGCAGTTTAGAATAGCAGTCCTCCTACCCCGTAATAACGAGCCGAAAAACAAAAAGACGAATCAATCCACACATAAGTTCTTTCGTTTTACATTTATATTCTCTACCTTTGTACACTGAATCAATCAATTACTAAAATTCTAACCCAAGCCGCATGAAAGCATTTTTTCATTTATCATTTATTCTTTTATTCGTATTCACAGCCTGTACGTCTGCCCCCAAGCAGACAACCACTGATTACACACAATATGTAAACCCATTTATCGGAACAGACTTCACCGGTAACACATATCCCGGAGCGCAAGCACCTTTCGGCATGGTTCAGCTTAGTCCGGACAACGGACTGCCCGGCTGGGACCGCATTTCAGGATATTTCTATCCCGACAGCACAATTGCCGGGTTCAGCCATACTCATCTTTCGGGTACGGGAGCCGGAGACTTATATGACATTTCGTTTATGCCTGTCACCTTGCCCTACAAAGAAGCAGAAGCTCCGTTGGGCGTCTACTCCAAATTTTCCCATCAGGACGAAAGCGCCACGGCAGGATATTATCAGGTACTGCTGAAAGATTATGGAATCAATGTAGAATTGACAGCCACCGAACGGTGTGGCATTCAGCGTTACACTTTTCCCGAAGCGAAAGCCGCTATCTTCCTCAACCTGAAAAAGGCTATGAACTGGGACTTCACCAACGACTCTCACATAGAAGTAATAGATTCGGTGACTATTCAGGGATATCGCTTTTCCGACGGATGGGCACGAAATCAACACGTATACTTCCGCACCCGCTTCTCCAAGCCTTTTGCTGCCGTACAGATGGATACTACCGCCATTATGAAAGACGGTAAACGAATAGGTACCGCTACTGTAGCCCGTTTCGACTTTGACACGGAAGACGGTGAACAGATTCTTGTCAATACAGCACTGTCAGGCGTAAGCATGGAAGGTGCCGCCAAGAACCTGACAGCTGAAGTGCCTGAAAATGATTTTGAAAAATACCGTGAGGCTGCCCGTGACAACTGGAATAGGCAGCTCTCTAAAATAGAAATCAAAGGTGACAACAAAGACGACCGGGTAAACTTCTACACTGCGATGTACCACAGTATGCTTGCCCCCACCATCTACAGCGATGTGGACGGTGCTTACTACGGACCGGATAAAAAGATACATCAAGCAGACGGATGGGTGAACTACAGCACTTTCTCACTGTGGGATACATATCGTGCCGCACATCCTCTGTTTACGTATACCGAACCGGAACGAGTGAACGACATGGTGAAATCATTTCTTGCATTCTACGAACAGAACGGGCGTTTACCGGTCTGGAACTTTTATGGAAGTGAAACCGACATGATGATCGGTTATCATGCCGTTCCCGTAATTGTGGATGCTTATTTAAAAGGTATAGGCAATTTCGATCCCGAAAAAGCACTGGAAGCCTGTGTAGTTACCGCCAATCTGGACAACTATCGCGGAATAGGTGCTTACAAAAAACTGGGCTATGTCCCCTTCAATGAAAAAGACAGTTATAATGCCGAAAACTGGTCATTGTCTAAAACACTGGAATATGCCTACGATGATCACTGCATAGCCCGTATGGCAGAAAAACTGGGAAAGAAAGAGATTGCGGACGAATTTTATAAGCGGTCGCAGAATTATCGCAATGTGTATAACCCTGCCACCTCGTTTATGCAGCCACGTGATGACAAAGGAGAATTCCAGAAAGGTTTTGAAGCAGACGCTTATACTCCTCACATCTGTGAAAGCAACGGCTGGCAATACTTCTGGTCAGTACAACACGATGTAGACGGACTGATCAGCCTGGTCGGAGGAAAAGAACGCTTTACCCAAAAGCTGGACAGCATGTTCACCTTCCATCCCTCGGCTGATGACGAACTTCCTCTGTTCAGCACCGGAATGATCGGACAATACGCACACGGCAATGAACCCAGCCACCACGTCATCTACTTATACAATGCAGTAGGTCAGCCTTGGAAGACTCAGGAGTATGTAGCCAAAGTGATGAACGAACTTTATCAGAACACTCCTGCCGGACTTTGTGGTAATGAAGACTGCGGGCAAATGTCTGCCTGGTATGTATTCAGCGCTATGGGATTCTATCCCGTCGATCCGATAAGCGGTAAATATGAGATAGGCACTCCCCTTTTCCCGGAAATACAAATGCACCTCGGCAACGGAAAAACATTCACTGTCAAAGCTCCCGCAGTCAACAAGGAAAACATTTATATCCTGTCAACCAAGTTGAATGGGAAGCCCTATGATAAGAGTTATATTACACATGAACAGATCATGAGTGGTGCAACCCTTGAATTTGAGATGGGGAAAAAGAGGTAATCTGTAGCTAAAAAGATGGACGATACATTTGACATAACCTACAAAGCACTGTTTCGCAAATACTATCCGAACCTGATATTCTACGCCACCCGCCTGGTGGGTGACGAAGAAGCAGAAGACGTGGTTCAAGACGTATTTGTGGAACTGTGGAGACGAAAAGACTCCATGGTGATAGGTGACCAAATCCAGGCCTTCCTTTACCGGGCGGTATATACCCGGGCGCTGAATGTGCTGAAACATCGCAGTATAGAGGATGGATACTGCGCCGCTGTGGAAGAAATCAACCAGAAACGGGCTGAATTCTACCAACCGGACAACAACGAAGTTATCCGGCGAATAGAAGACCGTGAATTGCGGAACGAAATCTACGAAGCCATCAATGAACTGCCGGACAAATGTAAGGAGGTATTCAAACTGAGCTACCTGCACGAAATGAAAAACAAAGAGATAGCTGACGTAATGGGAGTATCTTTACGCACGGTAGAAGCCCACATGTACAAGGCGCTGAAGTTCTTACGCAGCCGTCTTAGCCATTTATGGCTTTTATTCCTATTATTTTTTATCAAATAGATAAGTGTTTTTAAAGAATTAGTTGTTTCTATTATATAATGAAAAAGAAAAGATGAATAATCTGAGCGAAGAAATATTGATGAGATATCTGACGGGCGAATGTTCTGACGAAGATTTTGCCAGAGTAAACGCTTGGATCAAGGAATCAGATGACAATGCCCGCCGACTTTTCCGGATGGAGGAGGTATATCATCTGGGCAGACACGACAGCTTCCCGGATCAGAAAAGAACAGCCCGGGCAGAAGCACGACTATGCAAAAAGCTGGCTCAGGAGGAGGCACATAGCCGCAAAGTTATCAGAATGCACCAATGGATGCGATATGCAGCCATCATCGTACTGGCTTTGATGGTCGGTGCCGGAGGCGGATATTTATATTACCAGGCTGACCCCACCCGGGATATGATAACAGCTTCATCTACGGACGGAAAAGTGAAGGAAATAGTACTGCCCGATGGCAGTAAGGTATGGCTGAATCAGTCGGCAACGCTGAGGTATCCACGAGAGTTCTCCAATACCGAAAGAGATGTATTCCTTGACGGAGAAGCCTACTTTGAGGTCACTAAAAACCGCCAATGTCCTTTCATCGTAGAAAGTGAAGCAATGCGCATCAAAGTATTGGGCACGACTTTCAACTTCAAGTGTGACAAAAGCCACAAACTGGCGGAAGCGACATTAATCGAAGGAGAAATAGAGGTTAAAGGCAACAATGAGGAAGGAATGATCATCCTTTCGCCGGGACAAAAAGCCGAACTGAATAAAACAACCCGCCGACTGGTAGTGAAGCAGGTAGATGCCAAACTGGATGCCGTATGGCACAATGACCTGATTCCGTTTGAACAAGCCGATATCTTTGCCATCACCCGGACACTGGAACGTTTTTATGATGTGAAGATCATTCTCTCACCCGATATAAAGTCAGACAAAACTTATTCGGGTGTACTGAAAAAGAAAGATAATATAGAGTCTGTACTCCAATCACTGGACAACTCTATACCAATCAGTTATAAGATCGTGGGAGATAATATTTTTATTTCTTCACGTAACAAGTAAACAACTAATTAAAATAAACATATAGTACCATGAGATTTAGAACATTCCTGGCGGGATGTTTAGGAGGCTTATTGTCTCTGAACTCCTGCACAAACTCGCCGGACATGACTGATTATGCAGCCTATGTCAACCCATTTATCGGTACCGGCGGACACGGCCACACTTTTCCGGGCGCTATCCTGCCCCATGGCATGATTTCACCCAGCCCGGACACCCGTATAGATGGGTGGGACGCTTGTTCGGGCTATTACTATGCAGACTCTACCATCAACGGATTTTCACACACCCACCTGAGCGGAACCGGTTGTTGTGACTATGGGGATGTGCTGCTGATGCCTACGGTAGGCGAACAGAAATATCTCCCAACAGGTTCACAGAGCCAGAAGATGGCTTATGCTTCCAGCTTTTCACACCAGAACGAGACTGCCGAACCGGGCTATTACTCCGTTTTCCTGGACACCTATCAGGTAAAGGCCGAACTAACTGCAACCAAACGGGCAGCCATCCACAGATACACTTTCCCGGAAAGTAGAGAAGCCGGATTCATCCTCGATTTTGACTATAGCCTGCAACGACAGACCAATAAAGAGATGGAGATAGAAGTCATCAGCCCTACCGAAATTTGTGGACGAAAGAAAACAATGTACTGGGCCTTCGACCAATACATCAACTTTTATGCAAAATTCTCAAAACCTTTCACTTATACACTGGTAACCGACTCGATGGCGCTTGACGAAGGAGGTAAATTACTGCCGACCTGCAAAGCACTGCTACACTTTAACACGGCAAAAGACGAACAAGTATTTGTAAAAGTCGGAATATCCGCCGTGGATATAGAAGGCGCACGCAAAAATGTGGAAGCAGAAATACCCGATTGGGACTTTGACGGAGTACGTAAGGAAGCACGCAAAGCATGGAACAAAACTTTGTCGAAGATAGATATCACCACGAATGACAAGGATGATAAGACCATTTTCTACACCGCACTTTATCACACTGCCGTCAGCCCAAACCTGTTTACAGATGTAGACGGACGCTATCTGGGCATGGACCTACAAGTACATCAAGGTGACACGCTTAATCCGATGTATACCATCTTCTCACTGTGGGATACTTTCCGTGCACTTCATCCGTTGATGACCATTATCGATCCGGACCTGAACAATGACTTTATACGTTCTCTGATCAAAAAGCAACAGGAAGGTGGGATTTTCCCGATGTGGGACATGGCTTCCAATTATACCGGTACAATGATTGGCTACCATGCTGTTCCTGTTATTGTAGATGCGTATATGAAAGGTGACCGCAACTTCGATATTCAGGAGGCTTATCGTGCGTGTGTACGTGCGGCTGAATATGATACGACAGGAATCAAATGTCCTGCCCTGGTGCTGCCTCACTTGATGCCGAAAGCAAAATATTATAAAAACTCGATCGGTTACGTGCCATGCGACCGCGAAAACGAATCGGTTGCCAAAGCATTAGAATATGCTTATGATGACTGGTGCATTTCAATCTTTGCCGATGCACTGAATGACTATGACACCCGGGATAAATATGCCCGCTTTGCGAAAGCTTATGAATTCTACTTCGACCCGGAAACCCGTTTTATGCGGGGACTGGACAGTAAGGGGGAATGGCGCACTCCGTTCAACCCACGTTCATCTACTCACCGCAACGACGACTATTGCGAAGGAACTGCCTGGCAGTGGACCTGGTTTGTCCCCCACGATATCGAAGGTTTGGTGAAACTGATGGGAGGTGAAGATGCCTTTGTCGGCAAACTGGATTCTCTGTTTACCGCCGACTCCTCACTGGAGGGCGAAACGATCTCTTCGGATATCAGCGGACTGATCGGCCAATATGCACATGGAAATGAACCAAGCCATCACGTGATTCACATGTACAACTACGTGAACCGCCCATGGCGAACTCAGGAATTGGTAGACAGTGTATACCGCAGTCAATATGCCAATACCGTAGACGGACTATCGGGTAATGAAGATTGCGGCCAAATGTCCGCTTGGTATGTACTGAACTCCATGGGATTCTATCAGGTATGTCCTGGTAAACCGGTTTATTCCATAGGACGCCCTGCATTTGACAAAGCTGTGGTCAATCTGCCTGATGGAAAGAAATTTATAGTAATAGCCAAGAATAACTCTAAAAAGAATAAGTATATCAAAAGCATGAAGCTGAACGGGGAACCGCTGGAAAAGCCTTTCTTCACACATGATGACATTGTGGCGGGAAGTACACTGGAAATTGAGATGACAGATCGGCGACCGCAACCCTAATCTCTCTCAGGAAGAGGGAACAGAGAGGGTGTGTCAAAACTCACCACAGAGGACACAGAGTAGCACAGAGGTGATTTAAGTTACTGATTATTAGCAAAAAGCTCTGCGATACTCTGTGTTACTCCGTGGTAAAAAGAGTTTTAACACAGCCCCATGTAATCATAGTAGATAGAAATTACATAATATTCATTTAATAAAAAAGGTCCGGAGCTATATCAAAAGCCTTTTCACCACAGGGTCGCACGGAGTGTTCATATGAATCATCCATGACTTTGCTTTTGCTCTGTGTCTTCTGTGGCAAGATTTGACACGTCTCCGAGACCTCTTATTCACACCATGAAAAAAATTCTTTTGACCGCTTGCCTTGTAGCTTGCTCATTGATGGCTAAGGCCAAAGACTGGACCCAATATGTTAACCCCTTGATGGGAACACAGTCCTCTTTCGAGTTATCAACCGGGAACACTTATCCCGCCATTGCCCGCCCGTGGGGAATGAATTTCTGGACACCACAAACCGGTAAGATGGGAGACGGATGGCAATATACGTACACAGCCAACAAAATCAAGGGATTCAAACAAACCCATCAACCCAGTCCTTGGATCAACGATTACGGGCAGTTCTCCATCATGCCCATAACAGGCAAACCGGAGTTTGACGAAGAAAAACGTGCCAGTTGGTTCAGTCACAAAGGCGAGGTTGCCACTCCGGCCTATTATAAAGTATACTTGGCCGAACATGATGTCGTGACCGAAATGACCCCGACGGAGCGTGCAGTCCTGTTCCGCTTCACTTTTCCCGAAAACGAGCATTCGTACGTTGTTGTAGATGCTTTCGACAAGGGTTCTTACGTAAAAGTAATTCCGGAAGAAAATAAAATCATCGGCTATACCACCCGTAACAGTGGCGGAGTACCCGAGAACTTCAAAAATTACTTTGTCATCGAGTTCGATAAGCCTTTCTCTTACAAAGGCACTTTCGCTGATAAAAAACTGGAAGAAGGCAGTCTGGAACAGAAAGCCGATCATACCGGAGCTGTCATCGGTTTCCGCACCCGGAAAGGCGAAATCGTACATGCCCGCATAGCCTCTTCGTTCATCAGTTTCGAACAAGCGACTCAGAATCTGCAAGAGTTAGGCAACGACTCCTTTGAACAACTGGTACAGAAAGGGAATGATGCCTGGAATCATGTATTGGGCAAAATAGAAGTAGAAGGCGGCAATCTGGATCAGTACCGTACATTCTACTCCTGTCTTTACCGTTCTCTCCTGTTTCCCCGTAAATTCTATGAACTGACAGCGGACGGTCAACCGATTCATTATAGTCCCTACAACGGTCAGGTGCTTCCCGGATATATGTACACCGATACCGGATTTTGGGATACATTCCGTTGCTTGTTCCCATTCCTGAACCTGATGTATCCTTCGGTAAACAAAGAGATACAGGAGGGACTCATCAACACGTACAAAGAAAGCGGCTTCTTCCCGGAATGGGCAAGTCCCGGACATAGAGGCTGCATGGTTGGCAATAATTCGGCATCAGTACTGGCAGATGCTTATCTGAAAGGAGTGAAGGTAGATGATGTGAAGACCCTGTACGAGGGATTGATTCACGGTACGAAAAACGTGCATCCGGAGGTCTCTTCTACCGGACGTCTGGGCTATCAATATTACAACAAACTGGGGTATGTCCCTTATGATGTGAAAATCAATGAGAACACCGCCCGTACATTGGAGTATGCCTATGATGACTGGTGTATCTATCAATTGGGTAAAGCATTGAACCGCCCCCAAAAAGAAATCGAACAGTTTGCCAAACGTGCCATGAATTACCGGAATGTATTCGACAAAAAAAGCAAACTGATGCGTGGCCGCAATGAAAACGGACAGTTCCAGTCACCGTTCTCTCCGCTGAAATGGGGTGATGCTTTTACAGAAGGCAACAGTTGGCATTATTCCTGGTCGGTATTTCATGACCCGCAAGGCCTGATCGATCTGATGGGAGGTAAAAAGATGTTTATCACAATGCTCGATTCCGTATTTGCCGTTCCGCCGGTGTTCGATGACAGTTATTACGGACAAGTGATTCATGAGATTCGTGAAATGACAGTGATGAATATGGGCAACTATGCGCATGGCAACCAACCGATACAACACATGATTTACCTGTATAACTATGCCGGACAACCTTGGAAAGCACAATACTGGCTTCGTCAGGTGATGGACCGCATGTATACTCCGGGACCTGACGGCTATTGCGGTGACGAGGACAACGGGCAGACGTCTGCCTGGTACGTATTCTCCGCACTCGGATTTTATCCCGTATGTCCGGGTACAGACGAGTATGTCTTAGGAGCTCCCCTTTTCAAGAAGGCAACTCTGCATTTTGAGAACGGCAATAATCTCGTGATAGATGCACCGGACAACAGTAAAGAAAACCTGTACATTGAATCGCTCCGTATGAATGGAAAGGAATCATCACGGAACTATTTGAAGCACGACGATTTGCTGAAAGGTGGAATCCTTGAGTTCAAGATGGGATCACAGCCTAATCTCAACAGAGGTATTAGCGAAGAAGACGCTCCGTATTCATTCTCAAAAGAGAAATAAGCAACTCCACTTGTCTTAGAGGCAGTCGATCCACCTCCATTTAAATGGTGGATCGACTCAACCCAATGGGAATGCCCCTACTCATTAGGCTGAATATCCTCCTACTCATTAAACTGAGTCGCCCCCATCCCATAATAAAGGGGAGAAAAGCCCCCTTCGAAAGTCCCTCCTAAATAAATCTCAAAAAAGTCAGCAACTGAAGTAAGTGTTTCTTTCGGGATACTTGTTTTATTAACATCAAGGGCACAAAAGCCACTTGATTTATATTATAAATACCATGCTTAAACCTTGTATGTTTTTAAAGTTAACTAATTAATTTAATTATAGTCAATGAAAAACAAAACTCTGTTTCAAAGACCCAAGCTGCTCAAAGCATCGCTGGTTATTCTTTTGGCTGCTGCTCCTATTCAGTGGTCATTCGCACAATTCACATTTTCGACTCCCCGCACTACATTGGGGCAAGTGATCAAGACAGTGCAATCCCAATCTAAGTATCAATTCTTTTATGACGATCAATCGTCGAACATGCCGATTGAGAATCTGGAAGTAAAGAATGTAAGTCTGGAACAACTGCTGAACACTGCACTTAAAGGCAAAAACCTGACATACAAAATCGAAGATAACATTGTTTATCTGTCTCAGGCTGCCAAACAGCAGGATCCGGCACAAACCCCGATCAAACGGCAGGTCAGCGGTACGGTTGTAGATGCCAACGGCGAAGCACTGATCGGTGTAAACGTATCCGTAAAAGGTACCAGCACAGGAGCCATTACCGATTTGGAAGGTAAATACACCCTGACGGTCAACGATCCGAAAGCTGAAATCGTATTCTCCTATATCGGATACAAACAACAAGTACTGCCTGCAAAGGAAAGCATCCTGAACGTAACCATGAGTGAAGATACCCAGATGATCAGTGAAGTGGTTGTGACAGCTTTAGGTATCAAACGTGAAAAGAAAATGTTGGGATACGCCGTACAGGAAATCAAAGGTGACCAACTGAACCAGACCGGAGACCCTTCGGTTACCAGTGCATTGCAAGGTAAAGTAGCCGGTCTGCAAATGAACACGGCCGGTACAGGTCTTGGCGGTTCTACCAAGATCACGATTCGTGGTAACTCTTCTCTGGCTGACAACAACCAACCACTCTGGATTGTAGACGGTGTGCCGTTTAGCGATAACAATAACTCGGATGCTACTTACTACGGCGGTGTTGACCGCGGTGGTTCTTCCGTCGATATCAACCCCGAAGACATCGAATCGATTTCTGTACTGAAAGGTCCGAATGCCGCCGCTCTTTACGGTTCACGTGCCGGTAACGGTGTTATCTTAGTTACTACTAAGAAAGGCAGCAAGAAAGACGGTTTCGGAGTGCGCTATAGCGGTAACTTCACTTGGAGTCAAGTAGCCGAAACCCTCGAGATGCAGGATCGCTATGGACAGGGACACATTGTGACCCAGGATGAGAACAAGAATCCGCTGTCTCAATATTACGCGAAATATGATCCGACAGACTCCTCAAGCTGGGGACCGGTATTGGACGGAAGCATGCAGAAAGCCTGGAACGGCGACACATATGCTTTCTCCAAATACGGAAACAAACTGAAAGATTATTTCGATACCGGCTTCGCACAGAACCACAATGTATCTGTAAGTAACGTTACAGACAAATCACATTTCCGCGCTTCTTTTGGTAGTTCAAACAACAAAGGCGTATTCCCGAACGAAAAACTGAACCGAATCAACCTTGACCTGAATGCCGGAATGGAAATGAACAAGTATCTTTCTATGGATGGAAAGATTTCACTTTCACGCACCAAAGCAGAAGACCGCCCCTATTTCGGTACATACGGAGCCATCGCTCAATTGATGGGTATTCCTAACAATATCCGTCTGGACGATCTGAAACAATACTCCACAGCCGACAATGCACACGTGAACTGGACAGGTCCTACTGCCGGTATCCGCAATCCTTATTACGTTCTGAACCAACGCCACAACTCTGACGAACGTTGGAGAGCCTTCGGTTATTATGGAATGAAAATCAACTTTACCGACTGGTTGCACCTATCCGCCAAGTATGCATTCGACTATTATCGTACCCGAATCGAAGAAACTAATGCGGGTGACGGTATCAACGGCGAAAGCAGTATCAAAGATATCACAGACGATGAAATGAACCGTGAAGAACAGAACTTCTTCGAATCGAACGCGGAAATTGTATTGATGGGTGACAAACAATTGACGGACAATTTCCGTCTGGGCTTCACTGTAGGCGGTAACTTCATGTACCAGAACTACGAGTCACTGAATGCCGGTGTACGCAATATGCTTGATAAAGGACAGTGGATTTTCAATGCAGCCAATATGCTGAACACAGCGGGAGAAACGGGCCATGAACGTGCTACTAACTCTGTTTTCGGATCTCTGCAACTCTCCTGGAAAGAGTATCTGTCACTGGACCTGACTGCCCGCAACGACTGGTCGTCCACACTGCCAAAGAAGAACAACTCTTTCTTCTATCCGTCTGCCAATTTGAGTTTCGTCGTGTCTGATTTTGTTCGTTCACTGGACAAGACATTACCAAACTGGTTAACTTTTGCCAAAGTACGTCTGTCCGCAGCACAAGTAGGTAAGGATACAGATCCGTATCAACTGTATAACACCTACGGATTCAAGTTCGAAAAGGGTGAACTGATCCCAAGCAAATCGAACGTGAAGATGAACGACCAACTGAAACCGGAAATCTCTTCATCCTACGAAGCAGGTCTGGATATGAAGTTCCTCAACAACCGTCTGGGATTTGACTTTACCTATTATTACAGCCGTACGAAAAACCAGATCATGAAAGTGCCTGCCGCAGCTCCTTGGAGTGGCGGGAAATGGGTAAATGCAGGTTTAATTACCAACAAAGGTTTCGAAATGATGATTTACTCGACACCGGTACAACTGAAAGACTTCTCTTTCGACTTAAATGTCAATCTGGCCAAAAACGTATCGAACGTAGAGAAACTGGCTGAAGGTGTAGATTACATCTACTTCAACGGTGACTCAAACTTCCCGATCAACGTAGGTGCACGTCCGGGTCATAAACTGGGTGAAATTTATGCTAAGACCCTTTACAAACGTGACGAACAGGGCAACATCATCATCAACAAAGAAAACGGTCTGCCTATGACTACTACTGACGCTGACGAACGCCTGGCAAAACCCATCGGAAATATCCAACCCAACTTGCTGATGTCCGTATCTCCGTCATTCACCTACAAAGGCTTTACACTATCGGCCATGTTCGATATGAAATTCGGCGGTGACATCATCTCTATTTCTGAAATGAACGCTACAGGCTCAGGTATGGCCAAACGTACCATGAATCGTGGTGAAAGCGACAACTTCATGATGATATTCCCCGGAGTATATGAAGACGGAACGCCGAATACCCAAAAGATTTCAGCTTCCAACTATTACGGTGCTTTGAACGCGGAAGACTTTATCTATGACGCTTCTTTCATCAAACTGAAAGAATTGGCTATCGGCTATACGTTCCCTAAAAGCATGTTGAAAAAGACACCGATCAACTCGCTGAATGTATCATTCGTGGCACGCAACCTGGCTTATCTGTTGAAACACACTCCGGGAACAAGTCCTGAAGGTGGTTACGATACGACCATGTTCTCACAGGCCATCGACTTTATGGCCGTACCTTATACCCGTACATTCGGATTCTCAGTTAACCTTGGTTTCTAATTTTATAAATAAAGATATAGTATGAAATTCAAAATATATAAATCACTTGCCATGTGCACCCTCCTCTTAGGACTGGCTGCATGTAATGATTTCGAAGAAATGAATACCGACCCCTATGCGCCGGTATACGATCCGGAAATAATCGGTGCCACCCCCGACGGAATCGATATTGACTACGAACTGACACCAAGCGCGCTGAAAAGCCTTCAAGGAACGGAAAGTGCCATCGGTTCAGTATTTGCCAACCTAACTTACGAAGGAGTGTATAACGACTATCAGGTTACTACCAATCTGACCCATGACATCTACGCCGCTTACTTTGCAAACAATGTCAGCGGATTCGTAACCAACTCACCTACTTACGGATATAACGACGGATGGTCCAAAAAACGTTGGGAACACTTCTACGATAATCGTACAGTAGAAGAGTACAGCCAGTTGATCAAAACATTCTGGTTCTGTGGAAAGGAACGCTATCATAACGCATTCTATATCACCCGCATCTACTACGCATTCTTGATCTCTATGCAGACAGACACTTATGGAGCCATTCCATTGGAATACTACGTAAAGGGTGCAATGCCTACAGACGAAAATGTGAAGTATATGGATCAGAAAGATGTATATGACGTCATCTTTAAGATGCTCGACCAAGCCATCACTGCACTCCATAACACCCCATCTGCCGCACAATACAGCTTGGGTGAAAACGATAAGTGCTTTGGAGGTGACAAAGACAAATGGCTTCGTTTTGCCAATACCCTTCGCTTACGATTGGCACTGCGTGTATCGAATGTAGATCCTCAACTGGCTAAAGAACAGGGTGAGAAAGCAATGACTGATCCTGCCGGATTGATGCAAAACGATGACGACAACATGAAGCAGACTCCCAAGTATTCATACATAACGGGTGGCAACGAAAACATCTACACACTTCTGTACAACTGGAGTGCCAACGTAGTGTTATCCAAAGAAATGGAAAGAGCTTACAAAGAACAATCCACCATTCTCGACCCGCGTTGCGAAATCTTGTGGTGGAGACCGACTGCCCTTGAAAATCTTAATCTAACCGAACCCAAAGAGGATATGACGAAAGATTTCAATGGTTGTGAAAATGGTGAAACTTCATTGGGAGGTAGCTATACAACCACTTATTCTCCGAGTCGCGTATTCATCAAGCAAGACCAGAAGAAACTCGACCGTAAACATTGGTGGTGCTACGCACGTGAAATTGTATGGCTGGGTTACTCCGAGAGTTTATTCCTTCGGGCAGAAGCCGCTCTCCGCGGATGGGCAGGTGCAAATGGAACAGCTGAAGAATTATATAAGGAAGGCATCGAAGCTTCCTTCAACTACTATCAGATTGGCGCTGACGAAGAAGGTCAGGAGAAGATCAACAAGTATATGGAAGGACTGAAAGGATTACAAGCTTTCAAGAGTGGTGACAGAGAAGCACAACTGGAGCAGATCATCACCCAGAAATGGATTGCCGTATATCCGAATGGCAATGAAGGGTGGGCAGAGTTCCGCCGTACAGACTATCCCCGCTACATGAAAACACCTAAAGGAGACAACAACTCAGGGGGTGAAGTCGCAAACGGCAAGTTCATCAAACGCCTGAGATACCCGGATAGCGAAGTGTCCAACCCGAACCGTCCGAAAGATGTAGATACACAAGGAACTCGTTTATGGTGGGACGTAGCCGACACCAATGATGATGGAGGCAATTACGTTACTCCAAACAATTTCCGCTAAACAACGAGATTAATATTCATGCACTGACAATAGATTAGGTTACACAAGAGAAACAGGGAGCCCGAGATGGGTTCCCTGTTTTTATGTATACTCCTGTCACTCTATTTGTTCTTTCGGATAATTCACCAAATAGAGTGTCTTCGATGCACGTGTGAAAGCTGTATATAGCCAGCGGAAATAATCCGGCGTCAGATATTCATCCGACATATACCCCTGATCGAGAAAAACATTCTGCCACTGCCCGCCCTGTGCCTTATGGCAAGTCACTGCATAAGCATACTTTACCTGCAAAGCATTGTAATGCGGATCTGCTTTCATCTTTTTCATTCGCTCCCGCTTGACAGTAATATCCGCATAGTCCTCAAGTACGGAATAAAAAAGCCGGTCATTTTCTGTTTTGGGCAAGGCAGGGGCATCCGAATGGAGTGTATCCAGCAACAAGTTTGCTTCAATTTCAAAATCATTATAATCCGGGAATGAAAGAACCACTTCGGCAAACCGAAAACCATACAGTTCACGAGTACGTCTCACCCGGCGAACCACGGCAATCTCTCCGTTCGCTATGAAATCCATTTCTTTATACCTCTCAGTCCAGTAATAATTATTCTTCGCTATCATTAGCAAATCACCCGTATTCAGTTCATCTTCCCGGTAAAGAATCTGGGCACGTATACCTTTATTATATATATTGGCCCGCTTATTGGAACGACATACCACAATCGTCTCGTCCATGCCATCTTTTTCGTAACATCCGGTCAGGGTCTCAATCAGCTCGTCACCGGGTACTACCTTTATATCCGGAAATCCACTCACTTTTATCTTAGGCAACGAGTAACACTCCTCTTCAGCAATTAACCGGCGTATTTGAGTCGCATTCCATAATATACCAGATGCCTGTACCTGACGCACCACTTGTGTCAGATCGACCTCTGTCACATTCAGTCCGTATCCTTTCAATGCCTCTGTAACAAGTGCAGGACTTTGCTCTTCCCCTACCGGAGGCAGCTGGGCTGTATCTCCCATCAACAGCAAACGGCATCCTGCACCGGAATAAACAAACTCGACCAGATCATCCAAAAGCCGCCCCGTACCAAACATAGATCCCGACAAACCTTCATTCGAAATCATGGAAGCTTCATCTACAATATATAATGTATGGGTGGTAAGATTATCATTGATTGAAAAATTACTTACTTCATTCGAAAATGCCTGCTGTCTGTATATCTTTTTATGAATGGTAAAAGCCGGATGTCCCGCGTAAGCAGAAAATACCTTAGCTGCCCTCCCCGTAGGCGCCAGCAATACTGATTTCTGTTGTAACTTATCCATCGCTTTCACCAAGGCTCCGACAAGAGAAGTCTTTCCGGTTCCTGCATATCCACGAAGCACAAAAACCGTCTCATTAGCCGTAGAAAGTAGAAACTCTGAAAGAGATTTTACAGCTATTTCTTGCTCAAAAGTTGGCTGATAAGAAAAATTTTCCTTAATTTGCCGCTCTAAATAGTTATTTATCATTTTTGTACGAGAAAAAAGTTACAAGAACTATCGTTAATTAGATTTATTTATTTTATTTTTGCGCTACGAATATAAACTAAAAAAAACATATTTATCATGAAAACAGTATTTAATATCGTACTAGGTCTATGCGTAATTGCTTTGGTTTACATTTGCTATGCCAGCATCATGGGTCCTATCAACTTCGAAAATGCTAAAAAGCACAGAGACAAAGCAGTTGTTGCCCGCTTGATCGATATTCGTAAAGCTCAGGCAGAATATCGTAATATCTACAAGCAGTACACTGCAAGCTTTGACACACTGATCGATTTCGTTAAGACACAAAAGATTCCTTTCGTATCTAAAGAAGGCGTATTGAGCGACAAGCAGCTGGAAGACGGTATGACTGAAAAGAAAGCTATGGCTATGATCAACAAGGCTAAAAAGACTAACAACTGGAAAGAAGTTGAAGCTGCCGGCTTGATGGGCTTCAAACGTGATACAATATGGGTTGCCGTAACAGATACTATCTACGATAAGTCATTCAATGCAGACTCTTTGAGATACGTTCCGTTCGGTGGCGGTGCACAGTTTGAAATGTACACCAGAAACGATACAACTAAATCAGGAGCTCCTATCTTCCTGTTCCAGGCTAATACTCCGTATGATGTATACTTGAACGGACTTGACAAGCAAGAAATCGCAAACTTGAAAGATGTTCAAACCAAACTGGGTAAATATCCAGGCTTGATGGTAGGTTCTATTGACACTCCGAACAACGGCGCAGGTAACTGGGAATAATCCGAATATGCCCGATAGAGCAATTGCAGAAACGATTGACTTTAGTAAATCGGAACAATATACATTGTCCATCCGTCTTAGTACGGATGGATTTTCTTTTTCTATCTACAATCCGATTCACGATAGTTCGCTCTCTTTCTTTGAGAAAGAGGTCGAGCCTTCATTATCTCTTACAGCCAACCTCAAAAAGGCTTTTCGTGAATTAAACTTTCTGAATCATACTTACAAACGGGTAAACATCCTGATGGCGGACAAACGTTTCACACTAATCCCCCTTGAACTGTTTGAGGATGATCAGTCCGAAATGGTATTCTACCACAACCACACTCCCAAAGAAAATGAAACAATAAAATACAATATTTTAAAAAAGAATAATGCCGTAGTCATCTTCGGTATGGACAAAAGCACTTATCAATTCTTGTCCGATCACTACCCTGAGGCAAGATTTTATTCACAGGCAGCCCCATTAGCAGAATATTTTTCAACAAAAAGCAGATTAGGCAACAGTAAAAAGATATATGCCTCTATCCGCCACAATGCCATCGACTTTTTCTGTTACGAACGCGGACATCTGCTTCTTGCCAATTCATTTGAATGTCGCAAAACAGATGACCGAATCTACTATCTCCTCTATCTTTGGAAACAACTGAATTTCGACCAGGAGCGAGACGAACTTCACCTGACAGGTGTATTTGACGATAAAGAGAAACTAACGCAGGAATTACGTAAATACATTCAACAAGTATTCATAATGAACCCTGCAAGCAATATTGACATGCAAGCCTTATTAACATGCGAGTAATCAGCGGAATATATAAAAGAAGAAGATTTGATGTGCCCAGAACATTCAAAGCACGTCCCACAACAGATTTTGCCAAAGAAAATCTGTTTAACGTTTTATCCAACTACATGGACTTCGAAGACGGCATTGTTGCCCTTGACCTCTTTGCCGGTACAGGCAGCATCAGCATTGAACTGGTGTCGCGCGGTTGCGACCGTGTAATCAGTGTAGAGAAAGATGGTGCCCATCATGCTTTTATCAGTAAAATAATGAAGGAAGTGCAGACGGATAAATGCCTGCCTATACGTGGAGATGTATTCAAATTCATTAATGGCAGTCATGAGCAATTCGACTTTATTTTTGCCGACCCTCCTTATGAACTGAAAGAACTGGAAACAATCCCGGATCTGGTTTTCGAAAACAATATGTTGAAAGAAAACGGACTTTTTGTCCTGGAGCATGGCAAAAAGAATAACTTTGAGGATAATCCCCATTTCATTGAAAGAAGAGTATACGGTAGTGTAAACTTCTCTTTTTTCAGATAAACTGCAGAAGATACACTTTACAGCAAAGGAGCGAGCAAACGGACTACGGACTCCATCGCTTTCTGCCTCCAGGAACGCTTCTCCCAGTTCTTCAAGAAGATCTGGGTACTTTCCCGTTGATCCTGTAAAAAGATCTCCCGCATCTGTAGGGCAGTCTCCATATCGTACATAAAGGCATTTACTTCGAAATTGTGTTCGAAACTGCGAAAATCGAGATTGGTAGACCCCACGGTTGAAAGCATATCATCTGAAACCATCAATTTGGAATGCAGGAATCCCTTTTTATAAAAATAGACCTTGACTCCTGCCCGCAAAGCATCTGCCAGATAAGAACAGGAACCTAAGTGCGTCACTCGGTTGTCTGCATGTTCAGGCAACATCAACCTGACATCTACCCCGGCTAATGCCGCAGTCTGCATAGCAACCAGTATCTGTTCGGTAGGCAGGAAGTAAGGAGTCTGCATATAGAAATATTTCTTGGCACCGGATATGGCAACCGTCAATCCCTGCATGATTTCTTTCCAAGGTCCAATCGGTTCACTCGTTACAATCTGTACCAAAGAGTTGCCACAGGCCTCTATCTTAGGAAAATAACGTGAAGCCGTAATCAAGGTACGATCTACAAAATACCAATCCAGCAAAAAGGCAGTCTGCAGACCATGTACGGCCTTTCCTTCAAGCATTATATGCGTATCCCGCCAAATTCCCCAAGAGAAACCGCGCATATAACGTTCGGCAAGATTCATTCCTCCTACAAATCCGATACGACCGTCTATCACTACAATCTTTCGGTGATTACGATAGTTGACCTTACTCGTAAATAGGGGAAAACGTACTTTCAGAAAACTCCGCACCTCAATTCCGGCATCACGCATCTCTTCAAAGAATCTATGAGGAACGTGCCAGCACCCTACATCATCATAAATCACACGTACCTCAACTCCCTCGCGTGCCTTCTCTATCAATACATCACGCACCAGACGCCCCACCGGATCATCTTCAAAGATATAATATTCCATATGAATATGGAATCTGGCCTTTTGCAGCTCTCGCAATAAAGCCTGAAGTTTAGAATATCCGCCAGTATAAATATCCACCCGGTTTCCTTCGAACGGAAAGGCTTGGTTCGTGTTCTGAAACAGTTGTATCAGACGGGCATATTCTTTCGGCGTTTCACAGCAGTTCTGTGCCAGATACTCTGCCATCGGCTTTTTGAGTAATCGATTGTAACTTTTCTTACCGATAATCTTCTCACGCCGCTGGCTGCGCCCGAAAAAGAAATAGAAAACCAACCCTACAACCGGAAGGAACATAAGGATCAGAATCCATGCCATTGTCTTTACCGGATTACGATTGTCGAGAATCACGATGACAATCGTACCGATAATAGCCCCGAAATAAATAATATCAAAAGCAACGGTAGCTATTACGCTTGCTATGTAGTTCCAATCTATCATATTCACCCTCCGCGTATTATACAAACAACAAATGTATGGAAAATATCGGATACGGACAACAACTGTCCCGATTCAAAACGACAATCCCTCCGAACAGATGCAAAATTAAAGAGATTTTGCAATCTATCCGGAGGGAGTTATCAGGTTAGTCTTTTATTAAAAATGAGGACGTCCGCCTCCAAAACCGCCGGGACCTCTGCCGGGTCCGCCAAATCCTCTACGTCCGCCGCTATTCATCATCTTTTCACGGGCCGCTTTACTACCAAAGATATTCAGGCGATAAATGAAGTGTACCATACAGTAACTATTGATACCATTATATTCGGATACCGAACGCATATCGGCTGTCAACGAACGGCTGATGTTGCTCTGCTGCCTAAGGATATCATATACTTCAAAACTGATAGTACCTGCACCTTTCAGCAACGACTGCGCAAGTTGTGCATTCCAGATCAGTTCATTACGATTCATACTCGAATCACGATAACCACGACGGCTTTGATTAGTGATGTTAGTAGCCAAGGTCATCTTCCAGGGCATCGTTATATTGGTACTTGCCCCATAAGAATATGTATAAGGTTCCTGATTATTCTCCGGACGGAGTCTATTACGTTCTGCTGTATAATTGATTGAACCATTCAACGAAAACTCGAACCAGTCATTACGATAAGAGCCTGTAACCCTCTCGCCCAACATCAAACCGGTACTTGTATTTCTATCATTGTTTTTCGTATCCTGATTGTAGAGGAACGCTACATTATTCTGATAATTGATGTTGGTAAAAGTATTAATCGTATACTTCTTGTTCCTCAAAGCTGTATTGAAACCGAACAAACCAAAAGCATTCCAGTTACCGTTAATATTTTCCGGACGCGTAATCAAACCACCGGTTTCTTCATTATAACGAGTACTATTGCTGATACTGTTCTGTGTAGCAGTAAAGCTGAAATGGGTCATAATTCCACGCTGTTTCTCTGCATTGTATGTATTGTAGAATAAACGCATCGTATGTGCAAAAGAAGGTTTCAACCCGGGATTACCCATACGGATATTCAATGGGTTTGAGTTGTCGGTTATAGGTAACAGATTCTCCATAGTAGGTTGACTGCTACGTCCCCGGTAGGTAAAGCGCAACTGACTCACCTTTGAGAAACGGAAGCGTAAATCCATATTCGGTGCAAAGTTAAACACAGTACGTGTCGTATCGATCATATAGTCTCCCTTTTTATAGGACAAAGTGGAATTCTGCGGCTGGAAAGACATACCTACATTCAACTGATACTTCTGACGAATGAAGCGTAAACCCACTGAAGCATCATGGTTATAGTAACGATATTCGGCATTCTTACTCAAGCTGTCCACTGCATGAGCTTCGTATCCGGAAGGAAGGGTCCCCCCGATAGTCCAATCGGGATAATCCAGTAAATCGAATGTGGTCTTGTCACTTTTACTGTATTTGTACTGGAACTGGTAGCTGAATTGTAAGAAAGTAGCCTTTGCAATCGGTTCGCTATAAGTCACTTGTGCCGTATAGTTATAATTGTGTGTAGGAGTTGTAATATACTGATTACGATACAAGATGGAGTCACCCCCCAAATGATTCAACAATTGGTAATAACGTGTTTCGGATTGCGTATATTGGTCGTTATCATTATCACCATAACCGAAAACCCCACGGAAAGTCAGGTTACGTCCTTTATTATTCAATTTCCGGTTAACCTGCAAAGTGGCATTTCCCGACAGACTATTCCCCTTGGACAGCGAAGCACTGTTGGTAGCATTTACACGGATATCTTTCAGCGGATCATCGGAAAGATTGTCAAAATTCAGATAATCATTCGGATTTGCCACCAGATTGAAAGGATCTTCATTAAAGGTTCCCGACTCCGAAAGAGAAGCATTGTTGGTTCTTCCATAAGAAAAATTCGGGCGAAAAATAATATTTGTCAGCGTATCTGGTTTCCACTCCATACGGAAGTCGGCATTCACATTTGTCCCCTTATTCCGGTTCTTATTATTCGAATTAGAATATGAATTACCATTCTGAAGGAAGCGTTCGGAAGAGTTGATACTCGAAATATCTCCATCCTGGAAATTATAACGTACACTACCTCCCAGTTCAATCTTGTTGGTCTGAGTGGCAAAGGTAGCTCCTAACATTTTAGTGGCATTCAAGCCATTGTTGCTCCGCCAGCGCGGCCCTCCACCTCCACCGGAGAAACCCTGATCGTTTACATTGTTTGCCGAACCAATAATCGAAAACTGAGTATTATCAATAAAGCGATTCAACATCATTCGTCCGGTATAACGGTCCTTAGTACCGGCTCCCAGATCTGCATTGCCAAACCATCCTTGATTCATTCCTTTCTTCACGGTCAGGTCAAGCACCGTTTCCTCTTCGCCATCGTCAATACCCGTCACACGTGCCAAATCTGATTTTTTATCATAAGTTTTCAGCTTATCGACCATGTCTACAGGAAGATTCTTTAAACCGGTCTTTACGTCTCCACCAAAGAATTCCTTACCGTCGACCATAATTTTTTTCAGTTCTTTCCCATTGATTTTGACATTACCATCATCATCTATTTCAGCACCCGGAAGCTTCTTAACCAACTCCTCCAACATAGCACCCTCAGGCGTACGATAAGCACTGGAATTATACATCAACGTATCTTCTACTACCGTCACCTGCGGAGCTTCGGCCACCACAACTGCTTCTTTAAGCATAACAGCATCGGTTGCCAATTCGATATTTCCCATCTTTTTGGCAGGAACATTAGCCGTTAACTGAACGGGGATAACTTTTGTGATGTATCCGATAAAAGATACTTTAAGCAGATATTTTCCCGGTTTCTGCTTGGATAAAGAGAAGTAGCCTTGTGCTGAAGTGGTCATACCCGCTACCTGAGCACTGTCGGGGAGAGATAATAACTGCACGGCAGCGAGTTCGACCGGTTCTTTCGTACCGGCCTCTATTACACGTCCCGATACGGTTACAATTTTGTTTTGCGCATAAGTGGATAGGGTAACTGTCAGCAGCAACACCATCCAGATCAATAGTTTCTTCATTTGCCTGTAGGTTGAATAATAACAATCGTTTGTTTGACAACCTTTAAGGCAAAAGGTTTAATTTAAACACGATTATCTTTTAAAGATTTTATCGACTTGTGCCTTTTTCATACCAAACTCAAGACATAGCACATTGATAATGAGGAAAATAAGAAAGGAAGAAGTATCAACTGTCATGATATCTCCCGTTGCTACCCGATAAAGCATCCCCCCAAATAAAAAAAGTACTGTCAAAAAGATGGCGTTACGAGTCGCCTTGTTCCGTATAATCTCCGTTTCACGCCCTTCATTACGCGATAAAGCAAAGAGAATCATCACTGCTCCCAACATCATCAGCAGCTTGGTGCATTCCTTATAGAACAACAGGTTACTGTCTGTCACCATTCCTTGCATCACTAACAGGAACGGAATGAATAACGATACAAAAAGAATCACATATCCTAACGGACGGCAGAATACAGGTAATAATGCTTTCATTTTATCTAAAATTAATGTCACAAAGATAGCTTTTTCTCATAAACGAAACTCTATGTTTTACATTTTTAAGTGCTAAGTTTCACTATTTATCTCCGAACCCCTATCTTTGCAGTATATAAAAAAACATCGAACCATTATGAGTAAACAAGAAGTCATTCTTTGCGAGAATCTGGAAAGCAGTATAGGACGTGCCGTCGAAAACTGCCCACACGACCGCCTGTTCATTCTCACCGACGATCATACTCACCGTCTCTGTCTGTCACAACTGATGAATCTGCCGTTCCTGAAGGATGCGGTTGAAATCACTATCGGAGCCGAAGACGTTCATAAAACACTTGAAACACTGGCCTCCGTTTGGCAAGTGTTAAGTGAAAAAGGTGCTACCCGCCACTCACTCCTTATCAATCTCGGAGGTGGAATGGTGACTGACTTAGGCGGATTTGCCGCTGCCACATTCAAACGCGGCATCGCTTACATCAATATTCCCACTACCCTGCTGGCGATGGTAGACGCTTCTGTAGGCGGAAAGACCGGAATCAATTTTAACGGGTTGAAAAACGAGATAGGTGCCTTTGCACCGGCATCCAGTGTATTAATCGAAACAGAGTTCCTCCGTACACTCGATGCACACAATTTCTTTTCCGGCTATGCCGAAATGCTGAAACACGGACTGATCAGTAACACTGCTCACTGGGCGGAACTACTCGCATTCGATACAGAAAAGATGGACTATCGATACCTGAAAGAGTTGGTGGGACGTTCCGTACAAGTAAAAGAAGACATAGTAGAGCAAGACCCGTTTGAACACGGTATCCGCAAAGTGTTGAATTTGGGACATACCGTAGGACATGCTTTTGAAAGCCTGGCTCTTGCCGAGAACCGTCCGGTCCTCCACGGGTACGCCGTAGCCTGGGGAATTGTTTGCGAACTCTATCTGTCACATTTAAAAACCGGTTTTCCGAAAGACAAGATGCGTCAGACCATCCAATTCATAAAAGATAATTATGGCGCTTTCACGTTCGACTGCAAACAGTACGAACGCCTATACGGATTCATGCAGCATGATAAGAAAAACAATGCAGGTGTCATAAACTTCACGCTTCTGAAAGAAATCGGCGATATCAGTATCAACCAGACAACGGACAAAGATACTATTTTCGAAATGTTCGACTTCTACCGGGAGTGCATGGGTATGTAAAGCAGGCATCGTGACAGAGGTATCCACTTCCGATCATGAATAAATGAAGTACCACATAAGAAGCATAAGACGAATCGGCAGGTTGCGAAAATCACAACTAATACGAATGACCACCCGCCTTTACAATCCCAAGGGGTATCAGGAAATATTAGCATAATGCATTATTAACTAATCATTTAAATGGATAGTGATCTGTTCCCCAAACCTTTGTTTTAACACAATGTTAAAACAAAGGTTTGGGGAATAAAAGACTTGTTCTCTAACGTCAAGAAACAAATCTTTTGCAAAGAAGAGTTTTATTATCTCATATTCAGATTAACAATGTTAATGGATCGTTTCACCCAAAGACTCTACTCTCTGAGCATGAAAAATGCTATAAAGGAGAAATAAATCATCCGAATATTTTGCTTATTAAAAATAAAATTCTACTTTTGCACTCGCAATTCGGGATGTAGCTCAGCCCGGTAGAGTACGCGTCTGGGGGTAATGAAATGAGCAAAGATTAGAAATATTACAATGCAATATAAATCAAGGAGTTAAGCAAATACTTAACTCCTTATTTTTTACATGCGAATAAAATTTGATTAAAGTTTTCGGACAAATTGGTGCAAATTCATCCAAAAACTTCTCCCAATCATTCCATTTGTATTTATTTGCCATACAAAGAAGGATAAAAATATCCCTCACCAAGAACTTCCTCTGCCTCCTTACTTCCACGTTCAGCAGCTTCATGATAAAATTTATAGGCTACTTCCAAATCTACGGTTTCACCATATAACCCTTTATGGTAAATCTCCCCTGTTAAATACAACGCATACGGGCTCCTTTTTTCCCTCAAATCAGATAATACACTCAAGGCAGACCGCACACACAATGGTTTTCTTGATTCCCCACCATAAAGAAATAGATTAAAAGCTTCCCACAATGCATCCTCGTCAACGAATGCAAGTTCCTTAAATCCATCTTTAGAAAACAATGCCGCACACCTAAAAAACTCAGCAGCCTCCAAAGGGTCTTTCTCTAAATCGGGAGCTCCATACTTATAAAGATACGCAAATGTAATGTCTGCTTTATCATGCCCTAAATTCCTTGCTTGGTTTAAATAAAACATTGCCTTATGCGTATTTTGCTCCACGTTTTGCCCTTTCAAATACATCATTCCTAACTTGAAAGCTGCCTCCGGGTCTGTATCCGTATTCTTGATGAGATTAAACAACCTACTCTCACAACGACCAACTGTAACACCATAGGCTTTTGACGTTTCTATTATCATAATTTTATATTTTTAGATTTATACTTTTTAAATTATCACTGCATATCTCGTTTAGAACGAAACATAAACATTAAAGCAAAGGAATTGGTCCATCACGTATTAAACGATTGTTGCTAAATAATTTTATTTTTCTCATGTTTTCAATATTCTATTCGGTCGTATAACGAAGAAATTGAAAACCACTTCTGTTAATTTATGGTTAATAAACACACGTTAGAAGTTAATAAATATCAATATAAAAACTAAACTAAAGACAATCTTAAAATCAAATGAATTGTTATAGGAAAGTTGCAATAAAAAAAATCTTTTACCTCTCTATTAGGAACAAACCCAATATAACAAACAGGGTAGGACAACCATCGCCCTACCCTTGTCTTAGACGCTCCGTTAGAAGCCTCATTGTTACCAATTGCTACTCGTATATAGAATAAGCCTCAACAGGTTCGTGTACTTTAAGAATACCCGTCCCCATTCTTTTATAGTTTAAATAGACAAGCCTGTTATCCAGTGTTTCCCAGTACAAAGAATATTGCCCTTTTTTAGTTATACTTACTTCAATCGCCTTTTTCATGTCCTCAATAGGAATAAATTGATTAGGTGCAGCATAACTTACCTTAGCATTTTCAAAATAGGAAAATCCATGCTTATCATATACAACCTTACCACGATGCTCCTTTATATTTAGCTCCGGATGAAATATCATACTAAAGAACACTTTACTATTAACAACTTTCGCAGTCTTCCCACTTGTGCTTGACGGTTCGTATTCTATTTCACCATGTGATTGCTCATTTTGCAGCTCTGCATTCAATACAACTTCATCCTTTTGAATGACTGCAACCCGTTTATTAGTGTCAACAACAGCGATATAAGTATGGAAAGAATGAGGCTGTAAATTAAATGATTTAACCTCACCGGCATTGTCGAAGAACTCCTTAACAACTTGTTGTTTTAGACTGTCTTGTAGGTATTGAACTCCATACGGATAAAGTTCTTCAAGTTTATTTCGGGCTGCATTTTCAACTTCCTGTTTAGCAACTTTTTCCTCTATCCTTTTACGTCTTTCAGGGGTATCTTTTATTGGATAGACCGACAAACTCCCCGAACCACCTATATGTAATTCAATTAGCTTATCCTTTTCAAACGTTTCACTTTGCATCTGCCCATAATTGTCAAGAAAACGACTTAGTTTTGTAGAAGTCATTACAATGACTTCCGTCATATTCCCGATTTCAAAGCCTGTATAAACATATCTTCCATTATCCATACCTTTATAACTGAGGCTTAACGAATATTTTACATAGCCATATCTAAACTCCATTCCATAGGAGTTTTTCTTTTCTGAATAGCTAATTTCAAATGTATTACCGCCGTATATCGGTTTACCCGTATAGGGATTAGGACACAGATAATCGGGATATTCAAAAGCCTTAATAGAATTGGAGTTTTGAGCATAAGCAGAAAGAACCATTATTACGCTCATCAGAAACAGCAAAGTCCTTTTCATAATACTGTAATTTGCTCCCCACAGCCCCGACAGGAAAGGTTTATATAAAAAGATAGCGTGAGGCTGTTAGAATTATCTGTCTTTAGAGGTTCTGGACAAACCCACCACACGAGATAAAACGACACCCCACGCCAAGCCATATATATCACTGATATATACAAGATTAGCATGAGCGTTTGTATCGTCTATCCCCGTGTGGTTCGAAATTGTCCAGATTTCTAAAAACGGGATAAAGCTAAACGCTTCCTTTAATTAATATGTCGCCAGCAGACCTTAGCCTATTGACGGGGCAAATATAACTAAAATCCAGCGTCCTACAAACGTTTTTAGGGATGTCGTGGAACAAAATTACTCATTTATTGATGCTTTACAAGTCGGCATAAAAAAAAATCTACTGCAAATCTCGTTATAATTCTATCGCTTTATCTTGTTTTTAATTCAAAGTCAATGGCAATATACTTTTTATTACTACTTTTGCGTTGAATATATAAGTGAAATATGAAACAGTTTACAACTACACATAAACTATTTTTAGGAAAGTCTCAGGATTTAAGTAAAATCCCAGATAGTTCAGTCCAATTAGTCGTTACTTCTCCTCCATATCCTATGATTGAAATGTGGGATGATATAATGAGTCAACAGAATCCTCAAATAAATGAGGCATTGCAAGACTATAATGGCAATTTAGCATTTGAATTAATGCACAAAGAACTGGACTTAGTATGGAATGAAGTTAAAAGAGTGCTAATTCCCGGTGGTATTGCTTGTGTCAACATAGGAGATGCGACAAGAACTCTTAATGGAAATTTTGCCCTATACCCTAATCACGCTCGCATTCTTTCATATTTCATTTCTAATGGTTTCGTCAATTTACCTAACATTATATGGAGGAAACAGACCAATGCACCAAATAAATTTATGGGCTCTGGAATGTTGCCAGCAGGTGCATATGTTACATTAGAACACGAATGGATATTAATATTCAGAAAAGGTGATAAAAGAGAATTCAAAACACCAGAAGCAAAGCTAAAACGTAGAGAAAGCTCTTTCTTCTGGGAAGAAAGAAACATATGGTTCTCTGACGTATGGGACAATATTAAAGGAACAAAACAAAAGATGGATAAAACTGATAGTCGGGCAAGAAGTGCTGCTTTTCCTTTTGAAATACCATATAGATTGATAAACATGTATTCTTTACAAGGAGATACAGTATTAGACCCATTTATGGGTACCGGAACTACTTCTATAGCTGCAATTGCTACAGGAAGAAATAGTATTGGATATGAAATATATAAGGATTTATTAGACTTTTGCAAAGAAAATATTCTATCTTATTCTACGGATATGATAAATGAAGGAATATCAATTCGATTAAATCGTCATAAAGATTTTATTACAGAAAGAGCCATAAAATCAGAAATAAAACATTTTAATTCCAATCTCCAAATACCAGTAATGACATCACAAGAAAGAGATATAGAAATTTCTTATGTCACTAATATTTCATTAGGTAAAAATGAACTAATCAAGGCAGAATATTCAAAAATAATGCCTGTTAATCATTTTTGTGACAACAGGCATATTACTCAAGGTCAATATACCCTTTTCTAATTCAAGGTTTTACATCAACATGACATAAACTTGATTGATTGGTAGGATTTTTACTATTCCAAGAATCTAATAAACTATTTCTTCTATCGCAAGTTCCCTGTGCTCTTCTTTCTAAAGAGTTAAGCACCTCCTCTATCTCTTGCAAAGAAGCAGGGATATAATAGCCAGAATTACTACTTAAAATCAACTCTCCTTGATTAATAGCTTGACGAATTAGCTCCCTCAAATCTTCTTGATTTGGTCTCGAAGAATATCCTAAAACCGCAGCTAAATCAGCTGCATGAATTGCATTTACTTCCCCTTTTCCAAGAGCTGACATCAACTGAGAAATTTCATTTGTGGTAAAAGTGCTCATAATTTCTATTTTAAAATACTTCCTATTTCTTTTAAGATCTCCGGATTTTTTATTTCGCCCAATGTAGTTGACTTTATATTAAAAACTGGGACTTGTGTTTTTAATGTATATGACGAATTTTTTCGTTGATTGGCATTACGAGCATTGACAAGGTATTGTACACTTCCATTGAAATAAGATTCAGGCTTTATCTGAATAGCACAAACTAGCTTACCATTGTAAAAAACCTCATAATCAACAGCATACTCATAATCTATTTCACCAGAGACCTTAATAAGTTCAATATTAGGAAAATATTCTTTCAATTTTTGAACAGTATTATGTTCTCTACAAATAACACCATTCCATGTTTCACAAATAACTCTAAAACGAATACATTCACAACACTCTTCATACGTAATATCCTTTCCCAAGGCTTTCATACGTTCAAACAGTTCCCTGGCTTTTACATTAAGCTGTTCTGGGGTTCGCCCAAACTGGTAATTAAGATTTTTTAAGTTCCAAGGAATAGTATATATATAGCTCTTACCTTTTCTTGCTAAAGTATAATCATTAACTATTTCTTGTTGTTCTAAAGATAAACCTTCTATTTTAGCATCGCGTTCTTTACCACTTGTATAATAAAAAATTTCCCATTCTTCTTTCGTCTTAAATTGTTTCAATTCTATAAGAGTTGTGACATATCCAACAGACCAAGGGTCATTAAGCATTAAGTCATTCCAAGCCCCATTTGTGGATGCAAACTTCTGCAAATCGATAGTATTTACAAATTCCTCCATTTAAATCAAATATTAAATTCTATGACAATCTCAGATTTCTTTTTCTCATAATATATTATAGGAACATCAATGTGTTCAGACAATTCATTCATTGTTTTATATGTAATAGGTTTAATACTTACAAAACGAGAACCAATCATCCCATCTATACCTTGAGCTTCTTCTTCCGGAGTAGCCAATCTATATTCCACCTGCAATTCAGCAGAAACCTTCTTTAGAATAGCCTCTTGGAATTTTAAACCTGCATATGTCTTCACAACAATAAGCTCTTCAACCCATTCCCGAATCATCTTCTTATCAATCAAAACGATGCTCTTCTTTAGTTCTTCAACCATATTAAAGACTCGTTCAGTCGCCAAATCAATGGCATCTGGATATCGATTCAGATACCATGATTCCCACTCATTCATACTTCCACTTCCAAATTCTTGAATAAGCTCACTCATCTGCCCTACAATACGAGGACGAGTACCTTGAGCATTTTGATTTGCCAAGTTCATTATTTGAGTAGAATATTTAGGATATTCATATCCTTTTCCCGACAATAACTCTTGAATTTCAGTATTAGGTATTTTTATTTTCATATCTGTTGTTATTTACTCATTGATTGATAACAAAGATATGGATTTTAATTCAGAATGTGATCTTTACAAACTATTTTTTTTCAACATCTATAAAACAATCACTTTGTTTATAACTATTTCTATGAATCCATAATTACGATAATCCAGTCTTTTCAGTATAACTTTTTGGTCTTCTATTGACTACATTATACAAATTCTACTTTATTCTCTTTATTTATTACTTTGTATCACTATTATGCAAGTAGATTTGAGAGTGTTACATCCTCTCTACTTACCACCTGCATGGATTCTATCGACCGAGCATAACCACCTTATCACATAGAATTAAACAACCTCGTATTAGAGCGTTTAAGCCATTTTTATATCCTACTGAATACTTTTATTGTATCTGATAAGTTTTTGGCTATGCACGACCAACAGACCCCTCATTTAAAAGATAAGGCTTGATAATCACCCGAAGAGTAAACTTAGGAAAGTGGAATTTACACCCTTTGATGATTACCAAGCCTTATTTGAATAGGAAGAGGATTAACAGGCGGCATTGAATATTCGTCGTTCCTCCGCGATGCTCATCCTGTCTGCCGACTGCTCCAACAGCCAAGCAAGATATTGTTCTATTTTGCCTGTCAGTTCCACCGTGAGATTAGGAAGTGTCAAATGCTGTTTTCCCCACTCCAATGCGTCTTGAATCTTTTTTTGTATCTGCCCATGTAGGACACGGTCGGCTGGCTGCGGATTTGCCCGAAGTTTAAACAGGACATGCTTTACATAATAAGACAGGTTTTGGTCGGCATTTGCTATACAAATACACCACTTGGCAAAGTCTTTGGCACTCTCAAAAATACGGTAATCCACATCCCAACAGTCATTAGGCAGTTTCACCATATCCTCATAATATCCAAACCACTCTGCAACCAGCGTCCAAAATATCTGTTTACTCCAAAGCTCCTCTGCTACTATATCCCTGCCAAACAACCTATTTAGTCCTTTGGTGCTAAATGTCACCTCGTACCTCAATAAATTTCTCGGTAAGTTCTCTCTTCCATATTTGGGTAACTCACGCTTCTTCTTTGCCTCCTGTATCTTGTCATAAAACTTACAGCGTACCTCTTTATTATCCATGTATTTAGTACCACTCCATCCATTTGGTCTAAATGCTTTCATGGCGTCCAACTTCTGCATATACATAATAGGAGGCTCTGTCATGCTAAAGTTATGTGCAAACTCCACAGACTCCACCACTGCCTCATACATGGGTACGCCTAAACCCTCGCTTAACTGCATAATGACTGCCCGTACTTCCTTTAATGACAAGGTCTTTAGGTTATGCCCCCATAGACATTTAGGAAGACTGCCCTCGAATGACACATACGTTTCAGTGGCTATGACTTTACGTCCAAGCCATAACCCACTACCTCCTGTACCATCAGCAAAGTAGGACTGCACAACTATGCGTTTTAATACCGACTGCCAGTCGTACCCTGTTGGTAGGTCATATAGCATTAATTTGATTTTGTCATACATGACTATAAAATTTAGATGTATATAGAATGTTATACAAAATTGAGCTTATTAACTATTTACGAAGACGCGCAACAAATCCTAACTCCATGCTTTCAATGAATTCCTGCTTAGTTTCTTGCCTTTTAGCCATCATCCACGTTATTATTTCATCACGCTTAAATCTTAGTATTCGCCCACTTTCCGCACGATAACAAGGTATTTCTTTATGGCTTGTCAGTTTATAAATTGTATGTTTAGACTGCCCAATCAACTCACTACAAACATCAATACCAAACATCTCCGGATAATCTTCTATCCGTTTTAGCGGTCTATTGGTCTTCTGTTTTTCGTTTTTCCCCTCTGACGATACTACTCCCAGCATAGTACAAATTATTTCCCGTAGCGACCTTATTTGAGCCAAAACATAATATTCCCACTCGTTTCTTAAAAACTCCATGTCATTATACAACCATGCGCTTTCCACAGAATCACGATGATGTTCATTAATGAAACCGTACTTTGCTATTGCTTCATATAGGAAGTCCGCCACCAAACCTGTCTTTCCCTCTTTTTGCAAATAGACTTCCTCATTGTAGGTATCATCCAAATCTTGCCTACTCATACTCATCCCTCCTTGAGTTACAGACTTTACCTTTACTTCATAAGTAGGAATAAAATATCTGCTTTTCCACACAGTAACAACTGAATCAACTTCCTTTAATGCCTGCCGGAGCTTTCCTTTATCTCCATCAGTCAATCTTTTTATATAGGTGTATAACCAACTCTCACAGACTGCTGCTTCCCCTCTGAGCGACTTGTTAATCAAGTCACCCAAAGGCATATTGTAAGTGATGAACATAATTATAACATTTTTGCGACTTTATCTAAAACACTTGTAGAGAAACCTGCAAGATATGTAGCCGTTGTCGTAAGATTACTATGCCCCAGGGCTTGGCTTATTATCTCACGGGGAATATCATTGCTCTGTAAGGTCATAGCCATTGTGTGCCGTGCGGTGTAAGTAGTCAATGTCAATGAAATACCTAAAGCCTTACCCAGCTTTTTCAAATTGACATTGATACGTTTGTATCGGCAGCGTACATGCTCGTACAATTGCTCACCATCGTACTCTTTGGTTATAATAGGAAGTAAATACTCGCCCGTTTCAGGGGTGTTTGCCTTAAACCACTCCAATTGCTCCTTTATAGCAGGAGTGACGAATATTTTTATCGGCTTTACATTTTTGGCATTTTTCGTCTTTTGTCTCTTATACACGATATGCGCTCCTGTTACCAGCATTTCAATATTGTTTATTGTTAGATTTGCCATGTCAACGAAACTCATACCAAAGCAATAGTAAGAAAAGAGGTATATCCGACGGGCACGCTCCAATACAAAATTTTGTTGAGGCGAGTTCTTTATCAACTCCAAGTCCGTTGGCAGTAAATAGCGTTTTGCCGTTTCTTCTGCCAATTTGTTTATTTCAAAACCACCTTTACCAAACGGATAGGTGTTGTTTGAGGCTGCTTTTTCTTTAATGGCTTTATTAATTACAGCACGCAATGTCTTTAAAGTGTGCATACGAGTATTTCCACAGCAACCATTCTTTTCCATAGCCATATTTAAGCGATTAATGTATTTCACGTCTATTTCTGAAAACAAACGTTCTTTTGCCTTAGAGTCATATTTGCAGAACAGGTGCAAGTCACGTTCATAAACCTTTCCATTGCCGATGTGACCTGTAGCCTTTAAATCCTCCACCTGCCTCATCCAATAATCATAGATTTTTCCCTGTCTCGAAATTCCCAAAAATTCTTCTTCAAATTGGTTTAGTGTCCAATCCACCTGTGCTTTCATAAACTTATTCACCACTTCATTTTTACGCTCCTCACAACTAATCAACCAGTTGTTATACGACTCATAGTTGGGGTTCATGCGTTTGTCCCTTTTAAATCGGTCTGCGTTCTTATCCCACTCATTTTCAAAGGCGGACAAATTTAAATAGATGTATTTTAGTTTGCCATTTTTGGTGATGCGTAAGCAAACAGGGTAACTTCCGTCTTTTCTTTTGTTGCTCGTGTGAATCACAATACGAAATTTTGCCATAATCTTCTTTTATTTTTTAAGTGAACAATATAGTTATCTACGAGTGCAACGTAAAAACTCAATCCGCGATTAAATTTTTGACGGTTAAAATTAAATATTTAGGATTTGTTAACAATGAATACACGGAAGGTTTCTTGCAATATACTCCCAACTCATATTAATAATCGGAAATGTAGTAGTAGAATAGACCTCCGTTTTGTATTTATCTTCGATTAAAGTTTTATTAAAGTTTTGGAGCAAAATAATCCTATTCCATACAAAAGTAGATAGGTTAAATACAAATGACTGAGACAAAACAAAAGTCTAAACGGATAAAGTCTTCTTTAGAAACAATCCAAAATAAGAGTAGAAATATATATAGCAACACACTAATAATGAACGCAATGTACCAATACAAGCAATTTCAGTACAACAAAAAGTATCTGATTTATTTGCAGATTAAAAATAAAGCACTACTTTTGCAACCGCAATTCGGGATGTAGCTCAGCCCGGTAGAGTACGCGTCTGGGGGGCGTGTGGTCGCAAGTTCGAATCTTGTCATCCCGACGAATTGAATGAAATAAGGAGTTAAGAATCAAACTTAACTCCTTTTCTTTTTATCTGATAGTTTGATTCCCATTTTCACCGTTACAACACCTACACTGCAAATAGAGAAAAAGCAGAACGTTGAATATTCAATGCAATTCCCCTGATTATTTCCACATATTACTCAGTATCTCAAGTTTTTTTCTATCTTTGCCCCAAATAAAACAGCATCCGGAAAATAAACGGGGTATGTCCACTATAAATGGATACTTCGCATAAAAACACAAAATAAAAATCGTCTTATTAACAAGAAAACTCAAACAAAAATGAAACGCATTGTTTTTTTTAGATTATGTACGCGTATTCGCGTGCTTCCTCGTTATGATCGTACACGCCAGTGAAAATTTCTACGGTGCCGCCGGATCCACAGATATGGCCGGACCACAGTCTTATCTACCCAGTGAAGCAGACCGGCTATGGGTAGCTGTCTACGATGGCTTTTCACGCATGGCCGTGCCGCTGTTCATGATTGTCTCAGCCTTTCTTCTTGCGCCGATGAAAGAAGGACAGACCACATGGCAATTCTACCGCCAACGCTTCATCCGCATCGTACCACCATTTTTCATCTTCATGATACTATACAGTACCCTGCCAATGTTATGGGGGCAGCTAAATGAAGAAACCTCCTTAAAAGATCTGTCACGGATATTCCTGAACTTCCCGACACTGGCCGGACACCTGTGGTTCATGTACCCTCTGATCAGCCTTTACTTATTCATACCCATAATATCGCCATGGCTGAAAAAAGCCACGGCAAAAGAAGAACGTTTCTTCATCGGATTGTTCTTATTATCAACATGTATACCCTATCTAAACCGTTGGTGCGGTGAAGTATGGGGACAATGTTTTTGGAACGAATACCACATGTTGTGGTACTTCTCAGGTTACTTGGGATATCTTGTACTGGCACATTACATACATGTCCATCTCACTTGGAACCGTTCCAAACGTCTCACTGTAGGAATTATTTCAATGGTCGCCGGAGCAATATTAACCATCTACTCTTTCTATGTCCAAGCCATACCCGGAGAAATTCTCCCCACACCCGAAATAGAAATAGGATGGGCTTTCTGCACAATCAACTGTGTACTTCTCACAGCGGGTACATTCCTTCTTTTTACATGTATAAACAGTCAAAAAGCCCCACGGCTCATTACAGAAATATCGAAACTCAGCTATGGCATGTATCTTATGCACATATTCTGGCTCGGGTTATGGGCTACAGTGTTCAAACATACACTGGCACTTCCTACTGTCGCTGCCATACCATGTATCGCTGTCAGTACATTCATCTGCTGCTTCGTAACTGCAAAGATCATCTCATTCATCCCGGGCAGTAAATGGATAATAGGATAAATATCCGCTATGGGAACTGTTATAAAATGGAATATTGCAAATACCATAGGATACTGAATCAGACAACTAATAATCAGAGACATACGTTCCTCTGAATCAGATCAGATTTTTAATGTAGAAACAAATAACAGTGAGCCCCTGTCCAGTATATTCCGGACAGGGGCTCAACTCTGAATATATAAAGATAAAAAGTATAAATGCCCCTATCGTTTAACAGCCCTCAATTCGTGCTTGATATAACGACGTATCACCCGGTATCTGGGATGCAAGGCATGGAGCGGACGAACAGAATTATGACTGATCCAAAACAGCATCAGGCAAAACAGACTGATCAACGTAAGCCATCCGTACAGCTCTTTCATGGAAACCATCAGGGCCTGTTGTTGTAAGATCTCGGATAGTTGCCCTAAAGGGATGTGGCTTGCCTGTGGATGAACTGCATCCAGTGCACTGCCCAGCAACATCGTATTCTTCTTCATCACCACACTCAAGGCTCGCTCGAGAACGGCCGCACCGAGTGCTCCACCAAAACTGGCACTGACAAACGCCTGGACAGACACCGCTTCAAAAAAGTTCTGAAACGGCACACGTGAAAGTGCTGTAATAAAACAAATGGCAATGATCACATATCCGAAACTACGCAAAAAAAGAGGAAGCATCAAAACCTCCTTGGACAAGCCGTAGTCGATAGTAAAATAAAACATCATCAAATAACCGGTGATAGCAAGAAATGCAATGACGGTCATCGTCCGATAACACCATTTACGGCGGGAAAAGGTATAAAACGTAAAAACACTGCCTACAACCGTTCCCAATAATAACATCCAATTGAGCGAAATCACATTCAAAGAATCATAACCAAGCACAGCTTCCATATAGATATGTTCAAACAAATGCGAAGGTGCCAATAAGATATCGACGACAATGTAAAGCAGAAATGTGAGATAAACCGCTTTAAACCGCCAGGTAGCCAACGCAATGAACGGGTGACGAATGAAAGAAGCCCGCCACAGGTTCAATAACAGGACTGTTATTCCTCCCACGGTTGCCACCCGAATGTAGACTGACTCATACCAATCGTAATGTTCGCCATACACACAGACAAAGATTATGCATAAAATCACAATCCCCCACATCAAAGCGCCCAGCCAGTCAATGCCGAAGAGTGGTAACTTTGGCATCGAACGGTAATTGCGGAACAGAATCATAGTCGCTATCATCACAAGCAGCAATAAAGCAATAATCAACCAATGCATATATTCCCATTTAATCCAGAAAGCAGTATAAACGGTTATCAGTCCTGACAGTTGAAGACAGCCCTGCACCAACAGATAGATATAACAGAAGAAGACAGAAAGATCTCTCTGAGGGGTAAGCCAAAGCTGGATGGTAGAGTTACATTCAAAGGTAGCCCACATCCTGAAAATTCCACCAAAGAAACAAACCGTCACCAATAGCGGCACACTGCGGGTATACATACATATCAGATTACACAAAATAATGGCAATACCACATGTCAGGAAAGTGGTTTTCGAAGGAAAACGGAACTTCAGACGGAACATAATGGCAAACGTCAGCGACATCCCTACCAGAGAAGCATAACCCGCCATCATAATATCTTCCTGCATCAATGCCGTCGAGCCGACCATCTCACTGACTGCGGCCAGATAGACACCTCCGGAGAACTGGAAGATGATAACAAAGAGGATTACAATCCACGGCCTCAGCTTCTCCGGTACAAAATCACGCATTGCCGGAATGGCAAAAGGAGTTATTTCATGCATACTTTAATAGTTTACCACACATTCCACATTCATTCCGGCACGCAGACGCTTCATGTCTTCGGGTTTGTTTCCGTCCGAAAACTCGATACGTACGGGAATACGCTGCTCTACCTTCACAAAATTGCCTGCAGAATTATCCTGCGGAAGAAGAGAGAAACTTGCCCCCGTTGCCTGCGAAACAGATTTTACCACCCCTTTAAACACTACTCCGGGAATAGCATCTACTTCAATATCGACCGGATAACCTTCACCAATATGGGTTGTTTGGGTTTCCTTATAATTAGCAACCACCCATTTATCGTTTTCGTCTACCAGATTGACCAATGTTTGTCCGGGCTGTACCAATACACCTTCCTGGATCTCTTTTCGTCCGGTAGTTCCGTCGCAAGGAGCCGTAATCACTGTATACGAAAGGTTTAACCTGGCTATTTCCAGAGCTGCTTCTGCCAGTTTTATACCGGCTTCGGTCTGTTCCAAGCGTTCCGTCTGCTCCTGCTTGACGAGTGCTGTCGACTTTTTCTGACGAAGTAACAGTTCGTAACGTGCTTTCGATGCTTCAAAATTTGTTTTCACCGCATCGTATTGCTGACGGGTAACGGCATCCCGTTCCAACAAGTTCTGATAACGTTTATATTCGCGTCCGGCATTATCCATACGTATTTTAGCCTCCTGAATGCTGGCATCGGATACGGAAATATTGTTCTGAATGGTATGGATGGACGAAGTCATCACGGTCTTACCCGATAAGGCATTCTGATAATCAGCCTCTGCCTGTGCCAGTCTGAAACGGAACTCGGCATCTTCTATCAAGGCCAGTGTATCACCTTTATGCACCGTCTGATACTCCGTAAAATAGATTTTCCTGATGAAACCCTGTACCCGGCAGTTGACGGGTACGATGTGTTGACGCACCTGCGCATTGTCCGTAAACTCCACATTTCCCCAATGGATAAAACGGGAGCAGACCCAACCGAGGGCCAGAAGCAACACGATAATAACAGAGATATTAAACGCCAGTTTTTTAGTTTTCTTATTCATAACGATTGATTTTAGATAGTTCCGGAGATATACAGAAGTTTATAATAATTAAATACAATATTGATCTGTGCATTTACCAGTTGCACCTCGGCAGCAAGTTTTGAGTTACTGGCATCCAGCATATCGGTGATCAGTGCCATATCATTTTTATAGCGGTCACGGATAACGGCATAGTTCAGATTGGCGAGTTCCACACTTTTCCGCTGGGTATTCAGTTCCACATAAGTTTCCAGATATTTCACCTGTCCTGCATTGACGGCCAGTTCGGTTTGCTCTTTGGCATCTTCATACTGCTCTGTACTCCGCCGGATGGCAAACTTATCCCTGGCAACGGCCTTGTCAGCCTTAAACAGAGAAGAGAAATTATACTTCAACCCCACTCCTACATACCAATAGTTAAGGTTCTTATTGATGGGAGGAACTTCGATGGTAATAGGTCCATCCAGTTTGCTACCGGCAAACAGAGCCACCTTCGGGATCCGCTCCGATCGGGTAATCTTCTGCTGATGTCTGCTCATTTGGACTGCAAGCGACATCTGTTTCAATACGGGAGAGTTCGCGTAAGCGGCAGTAGTCCAGTTCTCTTTAGCTTCAACAGGCAGAGCTTTCGAAAGAATGGTAGTGTCCGGCTGTATACTGACATTTTCCGGCAGCCCCAGGCTGGTGGTCAAATTGTTATTCAGGATGGAGATTGTATTTTCAATCTGTGTACGGGTCAATTCCAGATTGGCCAACAACAACTCGTATCGGGTGATGTCGTTTTTCAGAACGACTCCTTCAGCCTCCTTCGCGTGGAGTTCCCCGATAACCTGTTTAGTCTGTTCAATATTCTTCTCATATACCTGTAACATGTTCTGTTGTTTGAACAGGTCCAGATAATACCCAATCAGCAGAAAGCGCACCTTATCGCGGCTTGTATCCAGATTCAGACGGGCCATCTCTTCCTGCAAACGGGCAATGGCAATACTATTCGTGATGGCTCCTCCCGCATATACCACTTGCGTGGCTTCTATTGCAAAATTATTGCCATAATGCGGCATTGACGCATTGGACCCATTCGAAAAATTACGGTCTGTCAGCAATGCATCTCCCAGATAGCTGAATGACAAAGAGGCCTCAATCTCGGGCAGACGGGCATTTTTAGCAACCCTCACGCCTTCGTGTGCTTCACTGATACCGGTTGCGCACGGACGCAACGATTTACTGTTCTGGTCGGCAAGCGAAAACATCTCTTCAATGGACATGGTTTGTCGTGCCGCTTCCTGAGCATACACGCTCAAGGGACATAATGACGCATAGAGCATCATTATGAACAAAGTGAATTTGTTCATACGTTGTTACTTATGAATTTTAAGAAATAATAAAATGTAAAGAGGAAAAATCAGGTAAAGGGACTTACCTAATCCGAATTTTCTCTTCCCCACTGATGGAAGAGTGCAAGTTTGGTTAGTATACCTTGAAAGGACTCAAAACGGGGCTTTCTGTGTTTCTGTTTCATTCGTCTCGTGGAACTTTATGCTCCATCCGGGGGACAAAGTTACAAAAAAACAAGATTCAGGTGGCAACGGAAGAGGTTATTTTTTTCATACAGCCTCTCCGAAAACCAAGAGAGGGAGCCAGGCACGCAGCCAAACTCCCTCTCTTTATTCAGATTAATGTCTTATTTCTTATAGACTTTCAGATTCGTAATCTTGCTATCAAACTTCCCGGCTTTCTCTAATGGGAAAACCAAAGTACGGACATAATTCATAGAATCCTTTCCGGCATTATAGTAAAGTTTCTGAGTATTCATTTCCTCTACCACCTGACCGTTGATAAGTAAACGGGTCGACTTATTATCACCACTGATACCGATGGTTGCTTTCTCACCTTTGTGGATACGGTGACTAAATGTATTCAAATAACCGTCGCGGGCAAAACCTAACATACCACGAATCGGATCGGAGAGATAGAATACGGCATCGGGCGAACGGAACAGTTCTGTACCCTTTGCTTCGTCGGCTCCGTCAATATCGAATGTCACCAGATAGTCGTATCCGATTTCGCGATGGGGTGTCTTGCTGCCCGGGGCAACAGAGGCCTGCTCGTATACCAACCCCGGTGCTGTACCGATACGCCCGAGTTGGTTCACACCCGGAGCCTCACTGATGGCATTACGTTGTTTGTCGAAGTCGGCATAAGGAACAGACGTATCTTTTCCTGTCCACATCTTCACAGCCAAAGTCTGCAAAGCCGGATAAACGCGGTGGTGAATATCTTTTGTCGAGATACCGTTGCCTACATGGTCGTTCCATACGGCAAACATACCACCCAGGACAGAAGGATCTTTCTCCGGGAAAACTGCTTTGCCGATGTGTACAGGGGTCCAGTTCTCATACAGATACTTCGTGTTCAGGTAGTCATAATAGTATCCGGCAGCCGGAACGATGTATACCAGCCCATCAGGAATACTGATCAGCTTATATCCCTGTTCGATCATATCTTTCGGATTGGCATAGCCATTGTACCAGGCACTCATGATCACATTCTCCGATTTCACCGGTGTATCACCTTTGGCATGTGTCAGCGCTCCCCATACGCAAGCCTGCTTGCCAAAACTCTCTACATAACGGATATAGTGGTCGGTGAAAGCACGGAACTTCTCTACCACATCTTTCTTTTTATTAGAATATTCGTCAGTACCGATATGCACTTTCTTTCCACGGAATACCGGTTCGTCTCCTTCCAGATACTCCTTAAAGAGACCATCCATAAACTTATAAGTTTCAGGATTGAACAAGTCGAGGTGATCCATGCCATATTCTTTGCTGCCGATCTCCGGTTTATAATGTGTAAAGGCAAGAGTATGTGCCGGAGCATCGATCTCGGGAATGATCTCTACATAAAGATTCTCGGCCAGCTTTTGCAAGTCGATAAATTCACGTTTAGTGTAATATCCGTCTTCGGCAGTCAGTCCGGGATACGTATCCGACTCCAGACGGAACGCAGCATAAGTCTTCGACCAATCATGTTCAAAGTACTGTTTAAAGCCATTATCATTCAGGTGAATCTGCAAAGTATTCATCTTGTAATAAGCCATGATCTTCACATAGTCCTGAAGGAAAGCAAGAGGAATAAACTTACGTCCGCAGTCTATCATGAAGCCACGCACGGCATAGTCGGGAAAATCGCGCAAAGTTCCTTTCGGGAACTGGTGGTTTTCACTTTGTTCCGCGATCTGGAGCAAAGTACGGGTTCCCCAATATACGCCTATACTTTCGGGAGCAGTCAGCAAGATACGGTCGGTTACTTTTACCGTATAACCTTCTTTACCCAACTTTTTATCTGCGCGGATGGCAAGGATCACGTCGCCGGCTCCGCCTTTGCCCTGTACCACTTCGGGTTTATAGCCGAACATTGTTTCACAATCATCGGCCAGCATACGGGCTATGCGCAACAGTTCCGGCTGATTGGCGGGACAGACAATCTTTGTAGCTTCGGTAGGCACAAACGCTCCTTCGGCACCTTTCCACTCTTTCAGTTCGGGAATCACAAAAGGTTTGGGATTAACAACTGCACTGATGCCGGGACAAACCAGGCATAGTGCCACAAGAATCATAAAGAATCGGTTAACAAGTTTCATATCGTGTCGTTATAAAAGGGTTAATTCAACCGGACATCCGATTGCGGAACCAAAAGTAATGTAAATCTATCGATTGTACAACATTCTGTTCAAAATAAAAGAAAGTTGGCACCCCGGCAGACAAAATTACATATCCGCTGAAGTGCCAACGCGGGGTCTTTGTTTCCGCTGAAACGGTGACCTCATCACAAACAAAACAAACATCAAGCTGATGGCAAACACCAACTTGCTACAGAAGTCCTTTTCAGGGAACCTCACGGTCTCTCATCCGTAGATCTTAAATAAGTTTACCGGACAAATCGGGGAGAGTAAACCAGAAAGTCGATCCTTCTCCGACCTTTGAGTCCACCCCAATTGTTCCGTGCAATCGGTCGACAATGATTTTACAAAGGGGCAATCCGAGTCCCAGCCCCTGCACAAAGTCGTCAAGTTTCACAAAACGTTCAAATATAAGTTCCTTTTTCTCTTCGGGAATACCACATCCGGTATCCGTTACGTAAAACCAGATCCGTCCTTCCTCTTTCTTCCGATAACCTAAGCGGACCGTTCCTTTCAACGTGAACTTTATGGCGTTACACAGCAGATGCTCCAATATCTGTATCAACCGGCCCCGGTCTGTGTAAATATGCCCTCCGAGTTGCTCTCCGTCCCAAGCCAACACGAGGTTACGTGATTCCGCCTTGGGCCTGTATATCTGTTCTATCTCCTTCATCAACGGGTCGAGGAGAACATCCGAACCGGCCATATTCATCACACCCGACTCAATGTTAGAGAGGTCGATCACATCGTTCATCAACCGCAAAAGATGTTCCGTATTGCTTTGTATCAAGCCGATATATTCCTGCCGCTCCTTCTCATCGTCCACAATGGAAAGAAGGGATGCAAAACCGACAATCGCATTCAAGGGAGTACGTATCTCGTGGTTCATGTTGGCAATCAATGCCGACTTCAGCCGGTTTGATTCTTCCGCCCTTTCCTTGGCGGCTGTCAGCTCTTCTTCCAAGGCCTTCCGTTTGGAAATCGACATCAGCGAGCCTTCTACCGTCAGCAACTTGCCATTCCCGTCGTACTTACCGGGGATGGCATGCATCTCCAACCACTCCAACACCAGTCCTTCTTTCTTTTTGGCCCAGAAACGGAGTTCAATAACTACTTTCTTGGCTTTGCCATCCAGCAATTCGCGACAGGCCCTGACCACACGGGGGCGGTCTTCCTTGTATATGCCCTCGTAAACACGCGTAATAGAAACCGGGAACAAATCATTATGAATAATCTCCCACCCTTCGGGATCGTCCGACGGACGGGCATCAAACCAGACCATACGTTCCGCCAGTTCCCATTTCCATGGGAAAACCTCTGCAACCCCAAGCGTCATCAGCAGCTTGCGGTTCACTTCATTCAGCATCTGCTGAGTCCGCAACAGTTCGGTTTGTTCTTTTTGTTTCATTTATGCGTTATTTATTGATACATACGATATTCTGTGAGTGTCATCCCGGTATGCTTCCTGAAAAAGCGTCCCAATGACGACTGGTTCGCAAAATTTGTCTTGATGGATATCTCCTGTATATTCATGGTAGAGTTCTTCAGCATGGCTTTGATCTCTAAAATGGTATACTCTACAATCCAATCTTTCGCCGTCTTTCCGCTTGCTTCTTTTATCACCATCGACAGATATTTGGAGGTGATACACAATTTGTCGGCATAAAAGGCGACATCTTTATGTTCTCTGTAATGCTGCATTATCAAACAAAAGAACTCATGTGCCAACTTGCTTTTACCCAAGTCCGACTCTCCTTTCACCAGATGGGACTTGCCATAATAGTCGTTGTAGATGTCCAGATAAAAAATCCTCAACAACAGCAGTACGGACTCTCTCCTGAAAAAGTGGGTAGGATCTTTGGCCCGTTCTGAGAGCGATTCATAAAAACGCTTAAACCGCCCGATCTCTTCTCCGGTCAGTTCGTACCAGTAATGGCTCCTCATATAAACATAGAAAAGAGGAGAAAAGCGACTGAACCCACTCAACGTATCATCAAAAAGCGCACGGGAGAGCACGACTATATCACAAAGAAAATCACTGCTCAACTCGGTTATCGAAACCAATTGCCCAGGCAGAATAACTGCCAGCTCGTTCTTCGTAAGAATGTGGATATTGTCAAAGATACAAACCTTAGCGGTCCCTCTCAAACATAAAATAATCATTCCAGCTTCAGTATAGGAAGGAGCAGAGGTCACACGAATGTGCTTCATATTCTCACAAACCATGAGTTCATCCCCCAATAAAGTCGTGGCATAACTATCTGTTATCAATTTCTCACTATCCCTGTTTGGCATCAGAATTCTTTCATTGTTGATACAAAAGTAAAATAACTATGCTAACCCCGTTACCGCACAAGACTTTTGGTATCATAATACGGAAATATGGGGGCTCTTCTTGACATTTTTTTATAAACAAAATGTCTATAAGCCTATAAACAACCTATTCCGCATCTGTTTGTTCGCCCTGTTAATGTATATTGGATTCCGTTCATATCTTTAATATTTTAAGAAAGGGATAGGGACGGAAAAGAATAGATTTCCTATTTTTGCAACCAAAATAACTATAGCAACAAAGATCATGCGTTATCTACTCTCAGCGCCTTCGCACATAAAGGCCACCATCCAGCTTCCGGCGTCAAAAAGTATCAGCAACCGTGCGCTTATCATCCATGCACTGTCGAAGGGCAATGACGCGCTTTCGAACTTGTCCGACTGTGACGACACGAGGGTCATGGTTAAGGCTCTGACAGAGGGCGGGGAAGTAATCGACATCCTTGCCGCCGGAACGGCCATGCGCTTCCTGACAGCCTATCTGAGCAGTACGCCGGGCACTCACATCATCACCGGGACGGAACGGATGCAGCAGCGCCCCATACAGATATTGGTGAACGCCTTACGGGAACTGGGAGCCAGTATCGAATATACCCGCAACGAGGGTTTCCCGCCCCTGCGGATTGAAGGGGCACCACTGACCGGCAACGAAATTACATTGAAGGGCAACGTGAGTTCACAATACATTTCGGCCTTGCTGATGATCGGGCCGATCCTGAAAAACGGTTTGCAGCTCCGGCTGACGGGTGAGGTCGTCTCGCGCCCGTATATCAACCTGACCCTGCAACTGATGAAGGACTTCGGTGCATCGGCCCGGTGGACGTCGGACCAAAGCATCTCGGTCGAGCCACAGCCTTACCGCTGCGTCCCGTTTACTGTAGAGAGCGACTGGAGCGCAGCCTCTTACTGGTATCAGATGGCTGTCTTGTCTTCCGAAGCGGATATTGAACTGACCGGACTGTTCCGCCACAGCTATCAGGGGGACAGCCGGGGAGCGGAGGTATTTGCCAGGCTGGGAATAGAAACCGAATATACGGAAGAAGGCATACGGCTGAGGAAAAACGGCAGCTGTGTCAAACGGCTGGATGAAGATTTCGTCGACATCCCGGATCTGGCGCAGACGTTTGTGGTCACTTGTGCATTACTGGATGTCCCTTTCCGGTTCACCGGGTTGCAAAGCCTCAAAATCAAAGAGACAGACCGCATCGAAGCTCTTAAAGCGGAAATGAAGAAACTGGGGTATGTGTTACATGACGAGGACGACAGCATTCTGTACTGGAACGGCGAACGCATAGAGCCGCAGGCATGTCCCGTCATAAAGACGTATGAAGATCACCGCATGGCCATGGCTTTTGCCCCGGCAGCGATTCATTATCCGACAATACAGATCGATGAGCCGCAGGTCGTATCCAAGTCATATCCCGGATATTGGGACGATTTGCGCAAAGCCGGTTTTGTGATCGAGGCACATGCAGCAGAAACAAGCAGCAAACAGTAAGGTTTAGATTATCTTATAAAAACAGATCATCCAATCCCGTTTCTCCTACCCTCCGGACGGCAGACACAGAAAGCTGAATACAGAGACGTCTCCAGCCCCATCACAGAACACCTCCCAAGGCCGATTCCGGGAAAAAGCAAACCCTGCCTCCGCAAAGTTCCGACTTCGGGAGGCAGGGTGCAATAACTTCAAGAATAATCAACATCAGGAGCTGCAGAGCGGTTTCCTTTGCAGCCGGACCGATGTTCATCATCTCAACGGCTCCATCCGGAAGGAATAGCTGTAGACCGTATCTTTCCGTATCTCATAATGGGGACGGGGTCCGGGTCCGCAACTGGCGTTGCCCAATCCCCGCTGAATGCAGTCCAGATTGAGAACAACCTCCGCACGGCGAATGTCCGGCAAATCGTGCCCATACTTCACTTGCCACAGATCTTTGTCCGTATAGTGCTGGGCACTGAAGTCAACCGTATCCGTTGCGGTGATTTTGAGTCCTTTGCCCCGGTCGTCGGTCAGTGACAACCAACGGGTATCCGTGCGTCCGCCCATTGTCTGCGCACGCGCATAATGTTCCGCCATATCCGTGACAGTCGTTTGGTAACGCCCGACATAGGCGGCATTCTTCCGGTCACGGTAATTCTCCATCGGGCCGCGGCCATACCACTCGACTTGTTCCAACGAGGGGTTGAGGAACATCTGCAAAGCCAGACGGGGAAGGTCGAAGTTACTTCCTGTTGTAAAGTCGGCCGCCACATCGACTACACCATTACTGTAAACCTGATATCTGACGGTATAAGGAACGGTTACTTTCCCTACTTTCACTTCTATTTCCGAAAGGATGGATGCCGACTTTCCGTCCTCTGCCATCTTCCAGTCAAAACCACGCAGCGCGATCACCGGCTGAATCCATTCACGAGGATCATTGTTAATAGAACGATACCAGTTCAGTGACGGCCCTTGCTGCCGATGTATCAGGTTCCGCCCGTCATATCGGAGAGCGATCATCATGCCGGTCTTCGAATCAAACGACACTTCGGTTCCCGGAGCACGGAAACGGATGTACTGCCGCTCTTCTATCACCTGCAGAGGTTCTGAAGGTTCCGACATTTCGGATTTGCGTTTCCTCTCCTTCAGCAAGAACTGCTCCGTTGCCACCACATGTCCGGCTTTGGCCCATACACAGTCACTCTTCAGCTTCACTTCCAGATTGATGTGATAATCCGCATCTTCCGTCAGATGACGGAGGAAAGGGATATGAATTGTGCGATGCTCACCCGGCTTGCCATCGGGGAGTCCGAACTCCTCTTCTGCCACAGGCACCCCGTCTTTGAGTATGACATAACGGAGGTTGAAATGGCGCATATTCAGGAATGAATAATGATTGCGCAACCCCACATTGTTCTCTCCCACTTCTTCAAAAGTCATATATTGGTATACCTTTTTCACTTCCCATAACTTAGGAGTAACCCTACGGTCGGGTGTCACCAGTCCGTTACAACAAAAGTCATTGTCGTTGGGACGATCACCGAAGCTGCCCCCGAAATAATAACGGTCCGGCCCTTCTCCGGGTTTGTTGATGCCCTGGTCCACCCAGTCCCAGATACAACCGCCAATCATACGTTTCGACCGGTTGGCAATGTAGTCCCAATATTCTTCCAGGTTACCGACGGCATTTCCCATGGCATGTGCATACTCACATAGAAAGAAAGGTTTATTGCGCGGCTCGTTGTCCTGAGCTATCATACTTTCGATGGATGGATACATCCGTGAGTCCATATCGGCAACGTCATTCATTCCTTCATAATGGATGAACCGTGCGTCAATCTCTCTGGCAGCCTGATAAGCGGCCTCGAAATTGGGTCCTCCGCCCGATTCATTCCCCATCGACCAAAAGATAACGGAAGGATGGTTCTTGTCCCGTTCCACCATACGTACCACCCGATCGACAAAAGCACCTTTCCAACTTTCCCGCTTGGTCAGCATCATGTTGCCATGACATTCCAGATCGGCTTCGTCCATCACGTAAAGTCCATAGTAGTCAAACAGAGCATACATCTTCGGATCATTCGGATAATGACTGGTACGAATGGTGTTCAGGTTGAAACGCTTAAAGAGAAGAATATCCTCTATCATGCTTTCTACAGGCACCGCTTTACCGAAACGGGGATGAATATCGTGACGATTGGCACCCTTGAACAACACCAATGCATCATTGATATACACTTTATTGTCACGTATTTCAATTTTGCGGAAACCATATTGTTGGGTAGTTGCCTCGAGCACCTTGCCGGAAGCATCCAGCAATTCCAGATTCACAGTATACAGATAAGGTGTTTCGGCGCTCCAGAGTTGGGGATCACGAATACTTGCTTTTGCAGGCAGACAGATCTCTTTTCCGGCAGCCAGATTACCGACCGCAGTTGTAAACGTACGCAAAGTTTTGCCATCGGCATCCAGCAGCCCTATGCGTACGGAGGCATTCACAGCAGACTTGCCATAGTTCTTCACGTCTGCTTTGACACATAAGTCGGCCTTGTCGAAACGGTCACTGATGACAGAAGTAAGATGCACGTCGCGCAGGCGAAGTTTCGGAGTCGCCACCAGATAGACATCCCGGTGGATACCGCTCAGGCGGAACATATCCTGGTCCTCCAGATAACTGCCGTCACTCCAACGATACACTTCGACCGCCAATATGTTTTTACCCGGCTTCACATACTGTGTGATGTTGAACTCGGCATCATTGTTGGCACCCTGGCTATACCCGACTTTCTTACCATTGATCCACAGATACATAGCACTGTACACTCCATCGAAGTGGATAAACACTTCTTTATTCTTCCAGTCGGCCGGCAGAGAGAATTCCCTCCGATAGGAACCTACCGCATTAGGCTCTTTCTCTACCGTATATCCTCTCTGTCCCTGTATAAAGGGTGGATTGTTGCGTATCGGATAGGTGATATTGGTATAGATGGGGGTGCCGTATCCCAGCATCTCCCAATTGGAAGGAACCGGAATCTCTTTCCACGCAGACACGTCATAGCCCGGTTTATAGAAATCCACCGGACGTTCGGAAGGTTGCTTTACCCAATGAAACTTCCAGTCACCATTGAGCAACAGATAACGGGAAGAGTGATTGCGTATCCAAGGACGGGTGTACGAAGGATCGCCCTTCATCTCTTCCGTATCGGCAAAGGGGACAAACGTGGAACGCCCTTCTTCTTTGTTAACGGCAAATATCCGTTCATTCTCCCAGTCATTATCACTCCGGGTTTTAAAAGCCTCAGCCACCACTTTCAGATTCGATTTCACGATTTTCCATTGCTGGCTTATTTTCTGCGCATCTGGTTTGAGCTGGTAAACCGGCTCGGCCACAAGGCCGGCATCCGGGAAGCCCAGATTATAACCACTCGCTACACTGGTGAACAAATAATTCCCATTGGGTAAAGCCGTGATACGCCATTGCTGATTGGGATTTTCTTTATTTGGGTCCCATTGGATAACCGGACACTCCTTGCTCCCATTGCCGCTATTGTCGATTCCCAGTTCAGTGAGCGGACTGACAATGGAATAGCAGCCGTTACCGCAAGGAATCAGATTCCAGACCTGCGACTCTTTATGGGGTTCCTTTTTAGAAATAAATATCTTACCACCTAAATCCAGACTCTCCTGATTGTCCAGGACAAGCCCGTTCTGGGTATGGATCTCGTAGCTTTGCTTCGGATCGAACTCCTGGGCACGAACCATTCCTACTGTCGACCACAGAGCAACGCTTACCAGAAACAGATGTTTAAAATTTAGCATACTATTGATATTAAGAAAAGGCAGGGAAGAAAACCAAGGGCTGTATCCGCCAACAAAACGTATGTCTGCCTGTGTGATACAGCCCAAACCTATATTCAACCCAACTACCTATTGTTTTTACTGAAATAAAGCCGATTGTTTGTACACTCCGAATGTATGGATAGCAGGACAAGCAAATCCGTCGAGGATACGAAGACGTACCTGTTTGGCTTTTACCGGTTCGAAACGCACGATCCATTTATACCCCACCGTCTGCTTATCGGTTGCTTCCGGTATCGGGGTCCAGTTACGGCCATCATTGGAGTACTCCACACTCCACTTCGTCGTGCGGTGTCCCAGTTCGATCACTTCCTGAATCATCAGGCAGTCAAACTCCGTCTGCCGGGGAAGGGTGAAAACGATGTCTGAGGTCTTGGCTCCGTCCCTTCCGGCAAAATAAGTTTCCTTATTGTTGTCCGTCAGGAATTCCGGACGGAATTTACCTCCGCGTCCGTTCGTTGCTTTCACCTTGGCCTTAGCCAGCAGATTGTTCCCGAAGGTTTCGTCCAATCCCTGCTTCAGCAAGGCAGCATGAAGTGAATCGGTAGGATGAATCAATCCGCGACGATCAGGTGGGAAGTTGAGCAACAGCACGCTGTTATGCCCTACAGAGGTACAATAGATGTCCCAAAGCTCTTTGACACTCTTCACACGGCTGTCTTCTTCGGCATGATAAAACCAACTGGGACGAATGGATACATCAGTCTCGGCCGGGATATAAGCGTCGCCGCCTTTTACTCCCTCGTTCAGTCCTTCGTAATTTTTCCACTCATCTTTGATGCAGACAGAGTCGGTAGTCGCCCAGCAAGGATCACCGGCTTTACCCGATTCATTCCCCATCCAGCGCACATCTGCAAAAGGATACGAGTTCTTGGTTCCGAAAATGACACAGTCCGGCTGCTTCTCGCGCACAATCTTATACCAATGCGTATAGACGGGAGTGGTCAGCTCGTCTGCTCCGGCACCGTCCCACCAGGTTTCCCAGACTTTTCCATAGTCACCCATCAGTTCTTCCAACTGGTGACCATAATACTGCTTGTACTTCTCCGTAGTATAAAGCGGAGAAAGATGCTCATGCCGGTCGTGCGGTCCCAGATAGATTCCTGCTTTGATGCCATACTCTTCGCAAGCATCTACAAATTCACGTACAACGTCTCCCTTTCCGTTTTTCCAGGCGGAGTTCTTCACACCATAGTCCGTATATTTACTGGGCCAAAGGCAGAAGCCGTCGGCATGTTTGGCAGTGATGATGGCACTGGGAATGCCCGCCGACCGGAGGGTACGCATCCACTGTCCGCAATCGAGAGCCGTAGGGTTGAAGATAGCTGCCGGAGCACGTCCGTCACCTTCGTTTACATACTCCTCAAATGTGTTGATTCCGAAATGGAAGAAAGCGATCATCTCACGGTTGTACCACTCCACCTGGCGTGCACTGGGGGTTAGTCCGTAGGGTTCCGGAGCCTTCTGTGCGGATACGGGCACCGCCACGGCAGCGATTCCCGCTGCTAAAAATAAATTTCTTAGATTCATGTATTCGTCTGTTTTAGATGTTCGTTATCAAAATAAATTAAGTTCGCTGACCGTCACATGCGGTCCGCCGTTCACGGCCGTAATGGTCACCTTCAGATAGCGTCCGTCTACGGCATCGGGCAGGAAGGACCGGAACTCACCCTGTGCCGGGATATCTTTAAACTTGGCGGCGACTGTCCAGGTAGCGTTGTCTTCGCTCACTTCCACGGTCACCTCTTTCGGACCGTCATAGCCCTCTTCGCGTGCCTGGCAGGCAAACCCCTGAATATGGGTGGTTTTCTTCAGATCAATGACAATCCAGTGAGGCGGTTGGGGATGCTGGTTGCTCCAGTCGGTTCCCCAGAAAGTATTCAGATCGCCATCCAGACAAGCCTCTTTCAGCCCGCTGTGCCCCCAGTCTCCTTCTTTCGGCTCTTCGGACGAAGCGCTCAGGGCTTCCCATCCGGTGCGGTCGAGCAACTCCATATTGCTGGCATCCATCGATCCTCTGAAGATGAAGTAGATGGTCTGGCAACAGTCATCGGCAACAGCTCCCTCTACCGAAGTAATGCTCACGGGCAACAGATACTCTTTAAATGCCTCGATATTACCTTTCGCATGGACTGTGATTACGGCTTCTTCGGACTTCGATGTCCCGGCTTTGACCAGTACTTCTCCGGTCAGGTCATACGCAGCTTCAGGCAGCAGTTCATACTCGGTTCCGTTCTTCGTATTGTATTCGTTCACTTTGTCCGGATCGGCTTGCAGGTGCACCACAGCATCATTGGGTAACCCATACTCCGTCAGTTGCGGATAAGTTTCAGGAGTAACGGCAACGTTGAAGGTCTGTACATAAGGCTCGTCTTCAATGTAAAAATTGGCTTTCACGGCAGTTCCCGCGTCCGGAATATAAATGGTCAGGTCACTGTCATTGTCACTGCATCCCACTGTGCAGCAGAATCCGGCAGCCAGAATGGCTGCCTTCAATATATTCTGTTTCATGATTCGTTTCGTTTTAAGTAGTTATTCCCAGCCGGGATTATTGGGTAACAGGTTCGGATTCATCGTTGTCTCGTCGATAGGCAACGGATGAAGATAGAGCTTATCGTCCCATTTACGGGTCGATCTGTCCGGATAAACAATCAACAGATTGTCCTCGGTCAGCTCCCGGGAAAAAGAATCGTACTGCTCTTTCAGCTTGTCCGATACTTTCATTCCGAGCATACTCTTGGGTGCTTCCAGCAACTTACCCGCTCTCCAACGTACAATATCATCCCAACGGAAACCCTCGCCGATCAGCTCGACCGCACGTTCGCGGCGGATCTCGTAAAGCAATGGAGAAAGTTCATAGCCATAATCCGGCCAGTTCGGGTCGGTAAAGCCGACATTCACTTTCAGGTGCGGCATCTCTACACGATCTCTGAGTTCGTTGATGGTCAGGTCCAATACATCTTGAGTACATTCACCCAATTCGGCCTTTGCTTCGGCATAGTTCAGCAACACTTCGGCATAACGGAAAATAAACACATCCAGTGTAGACTGTCCGATGTTCCACTGTTCCGGATCCGTCGAGTGATACTTCATTACATAATATCCGGTGGTACAATATTTGGTATCTATGACCGGAAGAGCATTAAACTGGCGGGTGCCGTCACTCAGCACCTTGAAAGGAAGCTCCGGATTATCAATAGTCTGGCGCAAACGCGGATCGCGCTGCATCAGTTCGTCCATCGGCATATCTGCCTCTTCGTATTCCGGACTGACAGCAGTGGGCAGACCGTCGGCACACAGGTATTGCTCAAACATGGCACGGCTCAAACCTGTATACGACTCTTCCATCTGGCGGGTATTGTTGTGCATCAACAGCTTGGTAATATAAACCCTCGGCATGATGCACTCACTATTGGAAGATAAATCTTCCTGTACAAACAGGTTATAATAGTCCAGAGTGGGGTTGTCGGTCTTATAAATCGCGTAGCCGCCTTCTTCAATCACTTGTTCCGCAGCCTCGGCAGCTTCACGGTATAACTCTTCATAATCGCCCAGCCCATGATATTTGCGGAAAGACGCCTCATACAGGCAAGCTCTCGATTTGAAAGCCAGCGCGGCATACTTGTGCATATTACCGATCTTCGTTTCATTGGGTTTGGGAAGATGTTCGATGGCAAAATCGAGATCTTCCAGGATGTGTGTAAACACGACTTTCCGCGAATCGCGCCCCTTATACAGTTGCTCGGAATCCATCTGTAATTCTGTTTCATACCAAGGTACATCGCCGAAACGCTTCACTTTGTATACATACTCCCAGGCACGGAAGAAACGAACCACAGCCACCGAACGGTTTATCTGTTCCTCGTCACCTTGCACGCGTTTGTAGCGGTCCATAAAATAGTTGCAGGAACGGATATTTCCCCAGTCTCCGCTTCCCCATCCGCCACCGGAAGTAGGAATCGTTTCAAGGTTGAAAATCCAGGTCTTCGGTTTCTCGTTCACGTAACAGTCCGATTCGTCATCGGCACCGGGGCCTTGCGCTCCCGGCAGGATTCCGTAAAAGCCATTGGCATAAAGTTCGAGGTCCTGCACACTTGTCCAGAATTTAGGGTCGGAGAGAGAATCCTCAGGATACAGGTCCAGCAGGTCAGAGCAAGAGGTGAACATAAAAGTACATGCCACTGACGCCATCAGTAATATCTTATTCTTTTTCATAATTGTTATCGTATTAGAGGGTAATGTTTAATCCGAATGAAACAGACTTGGTCAGCGGATAGGTGCTGAGGCTCACTGTTTCGGGGTCGTATATGTCAAACAAGTGATCGAACGTCAGCAGGTTTTGTCCGCTTACGTAGAAACGTACATGGTCTATCTTCCATTTGCCCAGCAGTGCTTTCGGCAGCGAATATCCCAATGTAATGGACTTCAGGCGCAGATAAGCGGCATTCTGAAGGTAGCGGGTCTGCGTTTCGCGGTTACCGGTCACGTTGTCATAAGTAGAGCGGGGGAAGTAAGCATTGCGGTTATCTTCCGTCCATGAATCGAGTGCATGCTTGAAAGGTACGTGCCACTCGTTGCCGAAGCCCCAGAACTGGTTACCTCCCAACACTACATCCTTTTTACCGATACCCTGGAAGAATACATCAAAGTCAAAATCACGCCATTGTAATCCGCCCTTAATACCATAGCTGTAACGCGGTTCACTGTTACCGATTATCCTTTGGTCACCCGGATCATCAAGCGTATTCTTTCCTTTATTTATCTTGCCGTCACCGTTCAGGTCTTTGTACTTCACATCTCCCGGATACCAACCGCCGCCGTAGATTTCCGACTGGTCGGCATGGGCATTTACTTCTTCCTGTGACTGGAAAATACCTTCGGTAACCAGCCCCCAGATTTCGCCCCACTTCTTGCCTACATAGTGGGTTGAAAGCAGGTTCTGCGGATTGTTGAACTTCGTGATCTCTGCCTGATAATCGGACAGTACGAAACTTACATCATAAGAGAAATCCTTGTTTACGTGGTCTCTCCATCCCATTGAAAGTTCCCATCCGGTTGTTCTCAGATCGGCCGTATTGGCTTGCGGCGCGCCTGTACCCAGCACTGCGGGAAGGGGTGTACCGTTAGTCACCATATCGAGTGTCTTCCGCATGTACCAGTCGAAGGTTCCGTAAAGACGGTTGTTCAGCAATGCCCAGTCCACACCTAAGTCTATCTGGCGCACGGTTTCCCATGTCAGGTACGGACTGACGATGCCGCCGGGACTCACACTGGCTATTTTCTTTCCGTCTACCAGATATCCCATCTCGCCATTGGTACCCATTGTGGCTATATAAGGATAGTCGCCGCCAACCGACTGATTACCCAACGAACCATAAGAAGCTCTGAGCTTGAGTTCGTCCACAATCTTCTTGGCCGGTTCGAAGAAAGCTTCGTTCGAAATTCTCCAGGCTGCCGAAACGGACGGGAAGAATACGAACCGTTTGTCTTTAGGGAATTTGGAGGAACCGTCATAACGTCCGTTCAACTCCAAAAGATAACGTTCGGCATAATTGTAGTTGATGCGGGCAAAATATCCCATAGTAGCCCAGGAGTGCTGGCCGCTTCCATTGTACTTCTCTCCGTAGGCCTGTCCCAGACCGGGGAGGTCATTACTGATAAGGTTTTCACGCTCGGCATTGAACCAGCGGTAACTTTTGGTTTCGTAATTATATCCCAGCAACAGTTTTATGTTGTGTTTGCCCAAGGACTTGGTATAGTCGGTATAGGCATTAAACGTCTGATAATAGTTATCGTCGGTGGTAAACTTCACACGGCTCGGAGTGGTATGCGGAAATACGGTTACGATATCCGGATTGGCGGTATGTTCCAATATCTCCTTGCCATGCTGTTTCTTTGAGAGGATATACATGTTATAGGTATAATCCACATTGATGGTCCAGTCTTTCAGGGGAGTGATTTTCAGACCTCCGGTCAGCCAAAGGTCGTTCTCTTTGTTCTTACGCTCGCCGGAGATGGACTGAGTGGCTACCATATTGGTCCAACTGCCCTGTCCGGAGAAGTTTCCGTCCGGATGGTAAACCGGCATCATCGGACGAAGGTCGGCACCGTAGAAAGCACTGTTGATCTGTGCCGTCTCGTCACTGTTATTGCTTCCGTAGGGAGCATCCCGGAAAGTATTATTATAGACGGTTTTTAACCGAACCTGCAACCAATTGGTAATGTCCGAAGTCAGATTCAGGTTGACATTGAAACGGCGGTACTTATCGTCGTAATGTTTCAGCGTTCCTCCCTGGTCGAGGAAGCCTACCGATCCATAATAGGTGGTCTTGCCCGATCCTCCGTTGAGTGACAGCGTGTATTGCTGCATCAAAGTATGATCCTTGATGGTTTCGTCTATCCAGTCGGTATTACCGCAATACAGATACTTGTTGGGATTGGACGGGTCGATGAATACCGGCAGATTATGCTTCGGGTCGGTATAATAAGCATAGATATGATCCATGTAGTTCTTATCATAATAGTCGCCTCCGCCGGAGTTACGATTGGTCAGATTATGGAAATTGGCAAATGTCCACGAATCCATGTACTCCGGTTTGCGTGTGGGAGAATTGACCGACCAGTTGGACGAGAACGAGATCTTCGCTTTCTCGTCTTTACCCTTCTTGGTCGTAATCAGCACTACGCCATAGGCTGCCTGTGTTCCGTAGATAGAGGCGGAAGCCGCATCTTTCAATACCGAAACACTTTCCACATCGGCCGGGTTAATCATATTGGGATCCATCTGCACACCGTCGACCAACACCAAGGGGCCGGAAGAGTTGATGGAGGTAGTACCACGGACATTGAATCCGTATCCTTTGCCCGGTGCACCGTTATCGGCAGAAATATTCAGGTTACCGATCATACCCTGCAATCCCTGGCTGAGGTTCGTGATAGGACGGCTTTCGAGTGTCTCCGCCGAAACACTGGCTACGGCTCCGGTCAGATTCGCTTTCTTTTGCGTACCATAACCCACCACCACTACTTCGTCCAGTGTTTTGGTATCTTCTTTGAGGGTGATCTCCAGATGGGTCTTTCCGGTAACGGTTACGACCTGTGTTTCCATCCCGATAAAGGAGATTTCAAACTGTTCACCCTGATCTGCATCAATCGAGAAGTTACCTTCGATGTCGGTAATAGTTCCCCGACCGGGAGCACCTTTGATCTGCACAGAAGCTCCGGGCAGGGGGAAACCTGTGTCATCGAGAACACGGCCGGTTATTTTCTGTTTCTGTTGTGCTGCCTGCACCACTCCGGCAGGTTCTGCATTGTAGTTTTGAGAAGCAAGGCAAGGTTGAAGTCCCATACCCGAAAGAAGGACAAACATCCCCGAGGCCCTTACGGCTCTTTCTACTAATTTTCGTTTTCTCATAATAATAACAAGTTAAAATTAACATTAGGAATCAAGCAAGGCGTTGCTGACTCTTTTTATTTAAAGACGAAAGCAAATGTATCTCTATGGTCTTAAGAGAGGGATTAAATAAGGGTTAACGAAGCGATTAACCTCGTGTATTTCTTGTTAACCCCGCGCCACAGTGCTCCAGACACAGAATCCTCTAAGTTAAAATATGCACAAAGGTAGCATAAAGAGACACCAAGCTATCAGAAAGACAGTAAAAAGCCTTTTTCACTGACTGTATCCTTTACAGAAAAGGAGCAACCGGAAGAAACATGCAGGCAAAACCGGGCAAATGGAGGTGAAAAGCCGGGCTTTTTCTCCTCGATAGCCTTGATTGGGAGTGAAAAGAGCTGGGCTTTTCCGAAAAAGAAGTAAGCATTTGGTCGAAAAGAAGTAAGCATTCCCGGAAAATGCTTACTTCTTTTTCAAATATCTCTATATGTTTTGGCCGATAACATATATTGTTACGGAGACAGAGGGTCTGCGGGAACTATTTTACTTCTGGTTGGATGACCGGGAGAAGGCTTCACGAAGTATCGAAAGGACAGGTATTCCACCATTAAGTGGACAGGCGGTACGGGATGGCATCGCTTACGTTTCTCCACTGATTGAAAACAGGCAGAATTACTGCCGGAAAGATAAACAGACAAACGAAATGGCGGCGTTTTTTCCCCCCCGCCTTATCCAATGGCCGAAATAACGAAAACCGGGAGGCTTTCGTTAGCATTTTGACAAATTGGCAACGGGACAATACTTAAACTTTGATGTCGGCGAAAGCAATGCTGTATTCCTCGTTCATCATCCGCTTATAATCTTTTGTAAACGCGGCATAACGCCTGATGGCCTCCTCCGGGTTATTCTGTTTCCGAAGGGCGCAAACCGTGTAGGCAAGTGCCATATCCGACAAAGGATCGGCTATGAAAAGGATGTTACAAAGACGGATGACGATACTGAACCGGGCATCTTTGTAAGCAAGTTCCAGCTGTTCGGGCAGCAGAGAATGAATCAGAGATTCCACCTTTTGTTTATAATAATCGAAGAGATCGGATTCGACAGTAGATATGAACTTGCCCCGCAGAAGTATTTCCAACCATTCGGCACGGATGGCACCGGGACTCTCCTTCTTTTTCTTTTCGGGAGAAGTAAGAGCAATCAGACGGATATAATCGCAATAGAACTCTTCACCAAACACCAGGCAGAAGTATCCGTTGCGGAATACAAGCTCGATACCGTCTACATCCTGCAATATCTTTCTCAGATGATTCATGGCTACTCCCTTCAGGTTCTTCACGTTACTATCGGGTTTGTCCGGCCAGAATATCTTATTCATATCCGATGAAAGCACCCCTCTCTTCCCCACACTGTTCAACAGAATATATAAAAAGAGAACACGCAGCTTAGGACTGAGCATATAAGTTATATCACGCCCGGCATTGTCGAGTATGGTAAACATACCAAAAAGAAAAATCGCATTCTTATCGGGCGGCAATACAGCCGGCAACTCATCCCACTCAGAAGGTTCTTTTCCAAGTTCGGATTCCTCGATCTCGGGCAGCTCCATAACCGAAAGTTCCGGGGCACTCTGCCCTCTTTCGGGAAGAACCCCGGCAGATGTTTCCTCCGGGGATGCCGCATTCCGTTTCCGCCTGTAACGTATGATTCCCCATACACAGGCCATCAAGAGCAATACCCCGCCAACGATTCCCCCGGTCAGCCTGTTGTTCAGAGTGGTCCGCATCCGGCTGTAATATTCCACATCGGCCAGAGTCACCGGCGGAGCGGCCAGAGAATAGAGGCGGGTAGTCACCTGACCGTGCTTCTCGAACTCCTGAACAGAGCAGTAGAACTCGCCGAGTTCTTCATTGAAATAAAGATTGGCATTGGTGGCAATCTCTTCCGAAACAATGGGAATGCTGTCTCCCACCACTTCACACTCTCCGTCACGGACGGACAAACGGTACAGTTGCAAAGTGGAATTGGGCAGATATTCCGGATACCCCAACAGGAACAGGTATTTTTCATCGGCAGAGAGTATCATATTGCGGGGGACCACCCGGTTGACCGCCGGTGCTTTCACTTCCCAGAGTTTCCGTACCGAACGGGTGTCCATATCCACCCGGTAGAGATCGTACAGATAGTTGCGTCCCACATTCTGATCACCGGCTTCATTGCCCATGCCTCCATAAAGGTAAACCCGTTTGTAATCGCGGCTGACGGCCATACCGGAAAAATAGCGGGGAGTTACCCGGTCGCCTAAGAAAGTCAGTGTATCCCAGCGGCAAGTTTTCAGGTCGTATGCAAGAAACGTATTGCTATACCTGCGGCTTCCGTAACCGCCAAACAGAAAGAATTTCTTTTCGGCCGGATGAAAGAATCCGCTATGATGATGGAGTTGCTGACAAAGATAATCGGTACTGGCGGAACGCCACTCGTTGGTGGAAAGATCAAGTGCCGCCACCATGGCATCACCGTGCGAGTCGGCTACTTCGTAGGTATACAGTTCGCGGGAAGCCTCATCCAGGAAGTTCATACCCAGACGAAGCTGAACCGGCAAAGGATTCTTATAAGGCACCTGTGACAATTCGTGGGTATAGAGGTTGAACGTAGACAGAGAGTCCTGATTAAAGAAAAGAATCTCCTGATGTGTTTTGTCAAAGTTCAGACCGGAGGGTGTGGAAGAGTAATCCGTAAAAAGCTCTTTCCAATAGTAGGACTGATTGATAAGCCACATGGGGTTGGTAACCCGTCCCACAACATGTCCCCGGCTATCGTGTACATCTTCTCCGCTACTCTCGTTCAAAGGGAATATCATGATCTCTTCTCCGTCGGTAAGCGACAGGTTACGGATGGCATACGAAGCCACGTCCAGAATGTATTCACATTTACCGAAATAAATATGCGGAGAGAAGCCGCCTTTCTCCAATCCCAGATTAGAGATCTCTTTGCTTTGGTTGCCAACGGTTATCCGGGCCTGGTCTTTGTGTATGTCCAGCGCAATGGAGACGGGCAACCAACGATGGTCATAATCTTCTTTATTCAGTTCAAAAGTACAAAAGATACGTTTGCCGTCTTCGTTAAAAGAAAAAGAACAGCGGTCACCGGATTTATGAAGATAGGTGAAGCTATAGGTCTTTCCGGCATCCCGGTCTTCCAGATAAAGGATATAACCGGGACTCTCCACATTCCGTACCAGATAGTCAAAAGAGATGCAGAAGGTGTTGGTAAAGGTACGCTGATGTTCCTCGCGCAGGACAGAATAAGTGGCACGCTCACTGATCCGCTTCTCATTTCCATAGAAAAGAAGTCCCTGCGGGAAACAATCGGCTATACAAAGCCATATCATTCCGATAGCAAACAAACATCTCAACCTTCTCATATACTGTTCTTCGATAAATGCGTCATCCGTTCCATAGTGGCATGAAGTTACGAAAAGAGTGTAATTTATTGGAACTGAGCGTAGGTTAATTGCTCATGATAGTAATAGGTTACGATTTAGTTAGTTATCTACTGCATCATCCTTCTGCGCGTTGCGTAACCTTCAAAGAACTCTTCGTATGCAAAAGTAACAATAAAACGGGAGATTTTGAAATGAATCTCCCTAATTTTTTCTTCTCATACAAGTTTTTCCGTAAAAGCGGTTTTGTCCGTCGGCACACCATCGCCCAAAAGGATTTTGGTCGAACGTATGCCGACTACGCATAAGCGGAGAAAAGGGCTTTGCCTCACGCCTAAACAACAGTTTAGACTAATGATGCAAGGCCCATTTCTTTTGTGCTTATGCCAAAGAGGTGCTTTTACGGGTTTCTGACGATTTTTCTTTTTCCACTGTTCCTTTGAGCCGTAAGCGGAAAGCCGTGTCTGACCGCCCGATCCATAAATGGAACAAGCCGTCACACACGGCAGGCAAACCGGGAAGAATGATTTTATCCGTCCGACCGTACACGCTCGGCCAGACATATAAAATCATACTTCCTTGCCGGTGGTTTGCCCGGTTTCACGCCTCCGGCTATGTCCCTTTTCCTTTTGGCGTTTTCCCTTTTTTACGGATTTCTCTTTTGAAGTTTTCCTGTCCAATCTGCCTCCACTTCCGTTTACCTCCATTTTCGCGTCTTTCAGTGAGCCGCATCAGATAGTCATTTCCGTTCTGGGCGCAAAGGTAATTCCGGGATTGGACGGGAATGCAAGGTCAAGCCTCCTGTTTTCGGAAAAAATCTCCAGCCCTGCGGGTAGTATTTTTCCCGAAAAACCTTGCATTCCCTAATCCCTACCTTTTCAAGCACCCGAAACGAAAACGACCGATGCGACAGAAAGACGCATAAAAAAAATGTCGGATAAACGAGAGGCAGATAAGATAGTTTGAAACTCAACTCCCTCAGCTCTTGAATCCGCATTAAAAAACAAAAAAATCAAAAACAGCGAAGATATGACGGCAACGGCAAATTTCAGACAAATGGCGCAGTACATAGGGCTTGCGATATGCGGCTTGATGGTACGCACCGCCTTCGGGATGTTCGGCATCTTTTGGGGCATTATTAGAGAGATTGTAAACGGAGTGTTCCGAGTGGCGATAGGTGTAATCGTGGCTATCCTTTCCACTATTGCCTTCTTCGGCTTCATCCTTTGGTTATTCACCCTTTAACCCCTACTGACATGGCAAAGAGAAGCAGCAAAACGGCAGCGCAGCAGTGCAGATACTACGAGGTGGACAACATCTTCGTGTACATGGTGGAAACGTACATCAACGGCAACATATCCGTGTTCCGTGAACTCTACCGAGAACTGAACAAGGACGCACGGAGGGACTTTACAGACTTCCTTCTGAGCGAGGTAGAGCCGACCTATTGGAGAGAAATACTGAAACAGACAATCTAAAAAAGACAGCGATATGAAAGGAACAGAACATTTCAAGAGAACGATACAGATGTATCTGGAGCAGCGTGCAGCGGAAGATACGCTCTTTGCGAGGAACTACCGCAACCCTGCCAAGAACATAGACGATTGTGTCACCTACATTCTCAACTACGTGCAGCGGAGCGGTTGCAACGGCTTCACGGACGGGGAGATATTCGGGCAAGCCGTCCACTACTATGACGAGAACGAGATAGAGGTAGGCAAGCCCATTCAGTGCCAAGTGGCGGTGAACCACGTTGTGGAACTCACGGCAGAGGAAAAGGCGGAAGCACGGCAGAACGCAGTCCGCAGATACCAAGAGGAGGAACTCCGCAAGTTGCAGAACCGCAGCAAGCCGAGAACCGCCACCAAAGCGACCGCACAAGAAGTACAACAACCCAACCTATTCAATTTCTGATTATGAAACCGAGAACACCCATACAGCAGGAAGTCGCACGATTGAGCGAGCGACTGCCGAAATTGACCGCCACACAGAGGGCTTACGCTTTCCGCCATTGCTTCAAACATTACGCCATCAAGAGGGCGGACGGCACGAACATCTGCACCGAGTGCGGACATTCGTGGAGGAGTGAACACAACCTTGCGGACACCGTTTGCGGATGCACCTGCCCGCATTGCGGCATGGAGTTGGAAGCGTTGCGCACCCGAAAGAGCGTGTTCAGCGAGAACGAGTATTTCTGCATCATCACCACCTGCAAGCAGTACCAAGTGATACGCTTCTTCTTCGTCAAGTCCCAATACAAGGCAGGGCAGGCAGCCGGGTATTCCATTTATGAAGTGGTGCAAAGGTGGATTTCGCCCAAAGGCACAACCGTCACCATTGCCCGACTGCGTGGAATGTCCATACTTTACTACGACCTATGGGCGGAATACAGCGACATGGAGGTACGCAAGAACAACAAACTCCGTGCATACGATATAAACCCCGTCTGCACCTATCCCCGACAGCGTTTCATACCCGAACTGAAACGCAACGGCTTCAATGGCGAATACCACAACATACTGCCTTACGACCTTTTCACGGCTATCCTTTCCGACAGCCGAGCCGAAACGCTGTTGAAGGCAGGGCAATACCCCATGTTGCGCCACTATATCCGCAGTTCCTTTGACATAGAGAGGTATTGGGCATCCGTAAAGATATGTATCCGCAACGGCTACACCATTGCTGACGGCTCCATGTGGCGTGACACCATAGACCTCCTGCGGCATTTCGGCAAGGACACGAACAGCCCGAAGTACGTCTGTCCCTCCGACCTCAAAGCCGAACACGACAGACTTATGCACAAGCGCAACAAGGAGATAGAACGCAAGAAGTTGGAGGAACGCATCCGCCAAGCGAAGAAACACGAGAAGGCATACCGCAAACTCAAAGGCATATTCTTCGGCATCGCCTTCACGGACGGCACTTTGCAGGTGCGTGTGTTGGAGAGCGTTGCGGAGTTTGCAGCGGAAGGGACGGAACTGCACCATTGCGTGTTTTCCAACTCCTATTTCCTTGAAAAGAACTCTCTTATCCTATCCGCTACCATTGACGGCAAGCGCATAGAAACGGTGGAGGTTTCCTTGAAGACATTGGAAGTGGTGCAAAGTCGTGGCTTGCACAATTCCAATACCGAGTACCACGACCGCATTGTAAACCTTGTGAACAGCAACGTGAACCTTATCCGCCAGCGGATGGAAGCGGCATAGTATCAACCTATAATACCCAATAGTATGGAAGTAAAAATTGAAAGCATGGTTTGTCTGTGGGACGATAAAATCCCCACGATGTTCCTTGAATTTGTGAACCTCCTCACTCTTGCAACGAGTGAGGAGCAGTTAAGACGGAGTGTAAAGAACTTTGCCGAGAAGCACGGACTTGACAGGTTTTTCCTTTACGGCTTCGGTTCCCACCATTTCTACCTGCACCAACGCTACACGAGCGACCCCGAAATGGTGATGAAGAACAGAGTTTTGTCAGTACATTTTTAACCACCCTAAAATCAACGATTATGGCAACACGGATGACCATCAACGGAGTAAGCACCTGCACGGAAGCAGGTACGGAGAAATACGAGCGTTTCCAATTAGGTATCGGCAGACGCAAGCGGACACTTGTGCAGTACGACTACCGCCACCCCACAGACGGAGAGTTGTTCTCTTGTGTCAAACCCACATTGGACGAGTGCCGAGAAGCACGGGATGAGTGGCTCACGGCAAAGGAAGGAAAGGAGGACAGACGATGAACGCAGCCTATCAAACGCTGATAGTGAAGTTCAGTGAGCCTATCAAAGTATTGGACGGCATCTTTGACGATGCCGAAGCGTGGGGAGTTGATACCCTAAAAGGGTGGATAGACGACTACGAGAGCAGCAGGTTTACCGCCATCAACAGCCATACGGCAGTCATCACAAGCGAGTACAATATGGAGTGCCTGATGGAATGGTTGAAACGAAACACACCCATTGCCGAGATAACAGAATGTTAAACAAGTTGGCGGTGTCCGCACCGCCAACCTACAACCAAGAAAAGCATGATAGCGAAGACTATTTTACAGCAGATAGGCGGCAGACGCTTTGCCGCCATGACGGGAAGCAAGGACTTTATAGATATGGGTAACGGACTGCGCATGAGCCTTGCGAGGAACAAGACGAGTGCCAACCGCCTTGACATCATCTACGATGCCGGCTTAGACCTCTACAATATGCGTTTCTACCGCAGGACGTTCAGCAAAAAGACATTCGAGTGCAAGACGAAGGACATCGAAACACACGATGGCATATATTGCGATATGCTGGAAGAAATGTTCACGATGGTAACAGGACTCTACACCCATTTTTGAGTGGCGGCGGACAAAGCCGCCCTACTTTCTTTCGGTGAGCATGACGGCGGACAAAGAAAGTAGCAAAGAAACCGCTGTCCCAATCTACGATAGTATTCACAAAAACAAGTTTCAATCATGGAAGAAATCAGACAGAACGGAAAAATCATCCTGCACAGCGATGACGGAACAAGCATAAGGATGATTTTCAAAAACCTCACGGGCAGGATTTTTCAAGGTCAGGAATATGTGGAGTATATCCGGCATATCGCAATCGGGGAGATGGGATTTTCGCCCGGCATCATAGAGCATTGCAGGGACGGTGAAGTAATCGGCAAAGGAAAAATCCCGAATGTATGAAAAGCGGAAACTCCGATGAAGTTGCGGCTTCATCGGAGTTTCATTTGTCAGGCATTTGCCATGTTACGGAATGTACAGCAGCGCAAACTCCGCCTTTCTCCGTTTGAGCAGCATGGCGTGCCGTTTCCCCTTGTAGTTGCAGAAAGCGATATATTCCCGGTAAATGTTCCTGTCGCCCGCCTCCAATTTTCGGATCAGCGTGCTTTTGGGTATCTTCCCGCTCCCCAAAAGCCGGTATGGACCGACATTGTAGGCGAGCGTGGCAAGGAGCAGACTGTCACGCCCGAACTTACGGAACATGGCGCAGAACTTACGCAAGTCTTTCCGCAGGAGTGCGTCCGCCTGCCGCTTCGTCATGGTGCGTGCCGAATACCTTTCCCCCGGCTGCACCTGATGACCCCAGCCCACGTATGGGTGGTGTTTCTCCGAGTGCCAGCCTTCAAAATACTTCGTACAGCGAACCGCCCGCTCAAAAGGCGGCAGGCGGTAGATTGCCGCCTGCCTGTCCGTCCCCTTCCGACGGCTGTCCCGTGCGGACACGGAGCAGACCGCCAGCAGCGAACAGAGGATAGCCATGAATACACGCATCATCTTGGCAGAGGTTTGTAATTGCCTATGGGGATGACGGTCTGAATGTCGTCCTTCACGTTCCGGTTGTTGAAGTCAAATTCCAATTCGTAGGAATTTTTGAAATTGTCCTCCACCACCACGATGAAGTTGTGCGCCTCGTCGCCCTCAGCCGTATAGTACAGCCGGAACTTCTCGTTTTCGAGCAGGTAGCGGTCATTGGGCAGAAAAGTAATGCCGCCCGCCATTTTCAGCGTGCCTTCCCCTTCGAACTGGAAATACCGGATGGTGTAGAGCGTGTTGGCGTAATCGCCCGTCCTTTTCAGTTCACAGCGGATTTCCACCGTCTGCCCCTTTGTGACCTTGTTCGGTACGGGCATCGTTTCCACCGTGAACGGATAGGATTGCTGGATGTCCATGTCATCGTCACACGATGCGAGCGTGAGCGACACGGCGGCGAACAGGCAGAGTGCCAACGCCTTGAAGATGGATATTCTCTTGTTCTTGTTGTTCAGTATGTTCATTGTCCTTTGATTTTTAAGTTATTGTTCATTTCTTTTTTGCTGTCAGTTGCAGATACTCGTTCAAGTCCTTGCAACCGTCATAGAGTGCGGAACAGTTACAGACACGTCCGCCGTAGTGTCCTTTGAGGGCTTCCAGCGTCCTCCGCCCGGCTTCGTCACGGTCGAGGAAGCAGTCGATGCGCCCGTACCCGTCTAAGTGTTTTACCGCCTTACCCACGTTGGCGACGGAGTTCAGCACAAGGCTGTCGCCTGTTTCCAATCCAAGCGTGGCAGCGGAAAGGAAGTCCATAAATCCTTCAAATAAACTGCACACGCCAGTCGGAGAACTTTCCATTTTGACCAGCGACACATCCTTCGGCGGCACGCAACCCTTGAAATAACGGCTCCGGATTTCATAGCCGCCAACCACGTTCTGGAAACCGATTGCGAAATACCGTTTTCCACGCACGCCGTAGTTCAAGCGGCAGCAGTGACGGGATGCAACGGCATAAGGGATGCCCCGTTCCGCCAGATACTCTGTTAATGGTGAGCGGAGCAGTGGGACGGCTTCCACCCCCTCAAAGGCAGGTTCGGACGGTTCCGGCAGGTACAACGGCTTTTCCGATGCGACAAACGGCATACGGGCGGTTTCCGCTATGAATCTTGCCTGCGCCATGAAGTCACCGCTTCGGGCAAACTCCCCGGCAAGCGTGAAGATGTCACCGCCCTTGCCCAAACCGAAGTCGTACCAGAGCCGTTTCGCCACGTTCACACGGAAAGAGGGCGTGCGCTCACTGCGGTACGGCGCACGATACCAAAGTTCGTTTCCGCTCCTTCGGACAGGCTCATGCCCCAACCGCGCGAGAAAGTCCGCGAGGGATATTTGCCTCATGGTGTCTATATCCGTCCGTTCCATGCCGCGTGTCAGTTGATGACGAACTTGATGCCCACCCCGAATTGGGTATGGAACTTCTTCGTGTCGCCACCCCACAGGCAACGCTCCCGGAGGTTGGCGAGCAGGGCGATACGGTCAGCCACGTAAAACTCTACATCGAGCGTCAGCGCACCGCCGTAGATGAAGGCGTCCCGGTCGTGCAGTGTCGAACCGTCATGCAGCACTTTTTCGCCCCAATTCACCGATTCATACCCGGCGAGAGCCGAAGCCCCCGCATAGACGAACACGATTTTACGGGCATCGGAAAGTATCTTGAAATAGTAGCCGCCTTCCGCCGTGAACTGCGCCACAGGTATGGCGGTGTCCTTGTACGGGTTGTTTTTCAGGAGATACTCACCTCCGAACACCCATTTGTTCCCCTTCTTCGTGTAGGTGGAGAGAGCCGCCCCGAAACTGTACCCGCCGTCGTTGCCGCCGGGTTTGAAGCCGTCCGCCAGATTCGCCCTGACCTCGATGCCCTGCATCTTCGGCAGGCATCGCTGGGCGTGCGCCTGCCCCGTGAACAGGGCAAGCGACGCGATGATTATTGCGATGTACTTTCTCATGGTCAGCGCACTTGAAGTTCGTTGATGGTATTGGCGCGCACCAAGTCCTCGTTCTCGATCACGAAGGACTGGTGACGGCCGCCGTTCTTCTCGTTCAGCTCCACCACGAGGCACTTGCCGTCGGGTATGGTGAACTTCGCCATCGTGAAGACCGTGCGTTCGCTTTTTTTGCCCGGCACGAGCGTGGCGTAGTTCTGCGCGCGGAGCGGCAGGATGATACGCTCCTGCACGGCGGTACGCTTCGCCACCTTCTTGTCCACGATTTTCCATGTGATGTAGTCCACATCGAAAGGCACGTTGCTCTGGTTCTTGATTTCCGTGTGGAAATACAGAAGCCCGTTGTGCGTGTAGATGCCTTTCAGAAGGTACTGGATGCCGAAACGCTTGCAGCCGATATGCTTCACCTCACGTTTGTTCTGCTTGTGGATGGACTTCATGATAAGGCGCACCAGCATCGGACTTTCGCTGCCTAATTCTTTCAGGTAGATTTCCTGCGCGTTGTTCGGACGGTTCACCGCCTCGCCGTCATGGATGAAGTCGCACATCTCCACGTTGAGCAGCAGCGGTTCGGCGGCGTATTTCACGTTGAAGGTGTAGAAACTCCCGTCCTCCGTGATGACGGACATGTTGGTTTCGTTCGGGAAATTCCTCACGGTAGCCTTCACACGGATGACGTTCTCCGCTCCGTCGGCTTTGCCCGCAATCAGGTCGGGCGAGCCTAAATCGACATAGCGCACCTCCGCCGGGAAGATGACATGCACGGTCTTGTCGTAGGTCACTTCCAAGCCGTGCGGGGGAACCATGCGGTCAAAGCCCAGCTTTCTCGTCAGACCGTGATACAGGTCGCCGTCCGCCTCCTTCTGCGGATAGACCTCTTTTGTCAAGGTCAGTTCTTCACTTCCGTTGGTCGTTTCAACGGTTACGTTTTCCTGCGCGTTGGCAGTTGCGATGCCCATAGCGAGGGCAAACATCATGATTACTTTTCTCATTTTACTTTGAATTTAGTGGGTTGTTGTTATTGATTGGATTTCTTATGATTATACATCAGTTCTTCTCCTGATAGAGCATGACCCTGTACCCGGCTTTCAGATGCACTTTGACGGTGCGCATCTTCTTGGCAATGTACTGGCTCGTGCCTTGTATCAGCCCCTTGCCCAAGTCGGAGGCGAGCTGCGCCCCGGCATTGGTGGAGATGTTGATGCTACTGCCGAGCGAACCGCCCATGTTGGCGGCAACCTCCCTGACGGCGTTCATCTCCATCGAGTTGGGGATGAATATGCCGGGCTGCCCGTCCGTGTCATAGACCTCCAACTCCACCGGGATAACCGTACCGTCGTGTTCCAGCGAGGTGATTTCGATGCCGAGCCGTTCACCCTGAATCTTGGCTGCGCCGACCACCACCGCATTACGGGGGATGATCCGGTCTGCTACCGCCATCGGCTCCAACAGCCGCAACCTGACCGCCTGCCCGTCCGTCACGCTCTGCGCCCCATAGACGCATGCCGGTATGGTGTTCCTGTCCGGTACGGTTGTAACGCCCACCGCCGTGTTGAAACTGCGGTTGCGTTCCTGCGAGAAGGAAGCGACAAATTCGGCATTGCTCATGGGCTGTCCGAGCGAGGACACCACCTGATGCGTCACTTGCCTGACGGGTTTTGCCGTGTTCTTTCCGGTTTTCTGCACGGGGGACGGCTCTGCGGTCTGTCCCGCTGCCGCCTGCGTGCCGTTCTGACCGCCCATGTACTTCGCCGCCAGTTCGTAGGATTTTTCCATGAGTGCCACCTGCTCGTCCATCGTGGAGCTTCTCTCTTTTCCGCTTTCCAGTTCGGATTCGAGGGTGGCGATGCGTTCCAGCAGCTCGTCCATCTCCGCATTGTCGTTCTTCGGCTGCTCGTAGAAGTTGCCGAGCGTGGCATTGAGGTCACGGTAGGCGGCTGCCGAGGACTGGATGGTCTTCGGTGCTGGCTTCACCGCCTCTTCCGTTCCGCCGGGATTGGCAAGGTCGAAGTCGCTGTCCCCATCCGCTTCCACCGTTTCGCGGTCGAACAGGTCGCCCAACTGCTGCATGGCGCGGCTGCGGTTCTCCTGCCGTTCCTCCATTGCCCCCTGCTCGTAGGCTTTCGCCTTGTCACCGATAATCCGGCGGTTCTCCTTGTCCGCATCGGGCATCTCGATGTTGTAGCCGCTTGTTCCCGGCTCCTGCTCCTTGCCGGAGGACGGGGCGAATATCAGCCACATAGCCCCGATGAATACCAGCACCATAGCGGGAAGCACTATCATTTTCTGGCGTTTCAGCCGTTGGGCTTCGGTCAGCGGCTTGCGCTCCTTTTTCGGCTTGTCGTTGCCGGGAGCCGCCTTGTTTTCGTTCTTGGGTTCATTCTTCGTCTGTTCCATATAAATAAGGTATTACATTGTGATTGTTATCCGGCTTCACGGACAGTTCCACCTGTCCGGCATGGTCTATCTCCATCCGGCTGCCGTCATTCCTGCCGATGTCATAGACGGCTTTACCGAAGGTGTAGAGGGCAAGTGCGGCGAATGCGATGAGCATCGCCAGCACGATGCGCCTGCGTGTCTTCGGCGGCAAGCCGTCCAGATACCCTTTGAGCCGTTCCACCAGCATTTTCTTTTTGTCGTGGAGTTTCCAGTACGCACTCCACAGTGATTTCTTGATTTTCTTCATGTCCGTTTACCTTTTGATGGTTTGTAAATCTTTGTTCTCGATGATGGTGAATCCCTCGATGGTGAACCCGTTGGGGTTGTCGTCCGAACGGGACGAGTTCAAGAGGCGGCACGTGGTCACGAGGCTGCGCTCTGTGACGTTGCTCTGCCGGATGATTTTCTGCGTGGCGTAGGTCACGGTGCGGTAGGGATAGCCGTTGAAGTCGCACACCACGCTGTCCACCTTCAGCACTTGGTTGATGTTACCGGCGATGATGCGGTTGTAGTACCCCTTCTCGGCGAAGTCCGAATAGTAGTTGTACACGCTCTTGTCTGCCAGCAGCAACGCACGCTTCACGTTGTGTTCTATCGCGCTCTTTTCGGGCGAGAGCGTGAAGAACAGCTCGTGGAAGCGGCGCACATGCTCCCTCGCTTCCGCCGGACGGTTCTGCGAGAGGTCCTGCGAGAGTGCCAGCATCAGCGACTTGCCGTTGTCCAGCACATAGATCTTTTCCCGCTGCCGCTCCGCGAAGCGGTAGGAACTCCACACGCTCCATACCGTTATCACTGCGCACAGCGAGAGGAAGACGATACCGAACAGGCGTATCTGCCTGAACGATGATTCGATGTTTTTGAGTGACTTGAATTCCATTTTACTTTTTCCGTTTATAATTCCACATTGATTATTTCAGCAGTTTCCCGGCACGTCCGACCATGTTGCCTGCGGTAGCACCCGCCACGCTTCCCGCCATGCCTCCGGCGCGTCCCGCCATCTGGTTCACGTTGCGCCCGTAGCCGCCCATGCCCCCGGCTTGGATGATCCAGCCCGCCACCGTCGGAATGGTGAAGTAGCCGATGATGCCGATTATCATGAACACGATATACACCCCGTCGCTGGAATCCAGCGAGAAGTTGGGGTCGGTCTGCATGCGCTCGATGTCGCTCTGGAGCATCAACACCTGAATCTTGGCGAGTATGGTGCTGAATATGTCCGACACGGGCAGCCACAGATAGACCTGAATGTAGCGGCATATCCACTGCGTGAGCGTGCTTTGGAAGCCGTCCCACACCGATATGGCGAAGGCTATCGGACCGAGTATCGCCAGCACCACGAGGAAGAAGGTGCGGATGGTGTCTATCACGAGGGCGGCGGCTTGGAACATCAGTTCCAGTATCTCGCGGAAGAAGTCGCGGATGCCCTTCTTCATCTTGTACATCCCCCGGTCGATATACATCCCCGCCATCGTCACCATGTCGGAGGGCGACCAGCCCAATTCCTCCAGTTGCTTGTCAAACTCCTCGTTGGACACGAGGTAGGCGGTTTCGGGGTTGCGCACCATCGCCTCGTATTCCAGCCTGTCCTTCTGCTCCCGGTACTTGTTCATGTCCAAAGTCTGCGTTTCGAGCAGTTTCGCCGTACCCTGCACGACGGGCGAGAGGACGCTGTTTATCGTGCCAAGCACCACCGTAGGGAAGAACATGATGCACAGACCGACGGCAAAGGGACGGAGCATCGGGAAGACGTCTATCGGTTCGGCTCTCGCCAACGACTGCCATACCCGGTAGGCGACATAGAAGAGCGCGCCCAGCCCGGCGATGCCTTTCGCCACGCCCGCCATGTCGGCGCACAGCGGCATCATCTGCTCGTAGAGCGAGCGGAGAATCTGGTGAAGGTTGTCGAACTCCATAGGCTACCAGTATCTTTCGTTCATGCTCCCGTACAGCCCCATGATGCGGTCAAGGTCGTTTTTCTTCTTCGCACGCAGGTAGCTCACGCTGATATTCTTGTTGGTGTAGTAGCTCACGAGGTTGCGGTAACGCTTCATCTTGGAGTGGCAGCGTTCCACCACGTCCATGCGCTCCTTGTCCGTCATGGAGAGCGTGGTGATGTTCACCACGTTCTTCAACTCCGTAAGCACGTCATTGGATTCCTCCAGCAGCTTCGTGTACCCGAAGGCGATGGCTCCGAGTTCCTCCACCGTGAAGTTGTCGTCGCGCAGCATCTTCTGGAAGCTGGTCACGTAGATGTCCGTGATGTCGCCTACCATCAGTATGGTCTGCTGCACCTTGCGGGCGTCCTTGACCAGATTGTTCACGGATTTGAGGGCGTCGTAATACTTCTTGCCCTGCTCGTAGATTTTCACCGTTTCCTGAAAGTTATTCACCATGTTCGTGGCGGTCTTCGAGGTGTGGATGATGTTCTTCGAGGCATTGATGATGCCCTGCGCCAGATTGCCCGGATCGCTCACGACCCATTGGGCGGAAGCCCTGCCCGCGAGAAGCAGGCACAGGCAGATGACGAATGTTATTCTTGTTCTCATGTTTCTTTGGATTTTAGCGGTTCTTATTTTCCTGCCGGAGTTTCCGGCTGCGGCTTCACACGCACGTAGTCCCCGTTCGGTGAGAAGGTCAGCACGTCGGTGGCTTCGTTATACGCCACGTCGATGCGGAAGCCGGTGTTCATGAACAGGTTGCCGTTCTCCTCCTGCAAGAGGTAGGTTTCCGGTTTCAGCCTGCGGCGGATGCCGCTCCGTTTGAATACCGTCACCTTGTAGGCTTCGCCCTCCTTGTAGATAAGCACGTCGGGCTTGCCCTCCACGCTTTCCCAATTCCCGCACAGCAGGTCGCGGCGGTTCTCCGCCACGTCGCAGGATTGCAGCACCATGACCGCCAATCCGATCAGACACTTGCTGACTTGCAGCATCTTCATTCTTGATATGCTCATACGCTTTTCTTTTTTCGTTGATAAATCTGTTTTACCGATTATTGATTACTTACTGCTTGTTTCTCCGTCTTTCGGCAAGCTGTCGGATGGCGGCTTCGATGTCGCCGCCCAATTGCTCCGCCAGACGGTACACCTCCACCTTTTCCGTTTCCTCGGTGGTGTACGCCAGATACTCTTCCGCGCTCACCTCGGTGGCATAGACCGCCGACTGCGTGCCGCCCAAGCCTATCCACACCTCCTTGTAGAGCCGTGAGGGGTTGTTCGCCATGTTGATGGAGAGTATCTGCGACTTCTCCTTCTCCGTCAGTCCGAGCAACGCCTGAATCTGGTCGAACTTGTTCATGTACTTGCGCTGGTCAAGCAGGATTTTACAGTCCGAGTTGTTGATGATGCTCTCCTTGACGACGGGCGAGGAAATGATGTCGTCCACCTCCTGCGTCACCACGATTGCCTCACCGAAGTATTTGCGCACCGTCTTGTACATATAGCGCAGGTAATCAGCCATGTTCGCCGACGAGAGAGCCTTCCAAGCCTCTTCCACGATAAGCTGCTTTCTCACACCTTTCAGACGCCGCATCTTGTTGATGAAGGCTTCCATGATGATGATGGTCACTACCGGGAACAGTTCGCGGTTGTCCTTGATGGAATCGATCTCGAAGACGATGAACCGTTTGCCCAGCAGGTCGATGTTCTCCGCCGAGTTGAGCAGGAAGTCGTAGCGTCCGCCCCGGTAATACTGCCGCATGGTGGTGAGCATGTTGTCGATGTTGAAGTCCTCCTTCTCCACCTTGATGTCGCGTTCCGCCAGTTCCCTGCGGTAGTCGTCGCGCATGTACTCGTAGAAGGTGTTGAACGAGGGGACGATGCTCCGGTCAGCCCTGATGCGCTCGATGTAGGCACTCACGGCACTGCCCAATTCCCCGCTTTCGGTTTTCGTCACCTTGTCGTCCTCCGACTTCCAGAGCGTCAGCAGCAGCGTCTTTATGCTGTCCTTTTTCTCCACGTCGAACACGTAGTCGTCGGTATAGAACGGGTTGAAGCTGATGGGCTTCTCCTCCGTGTAGGTAAAATACACGCCGTCCGTGCCGCCCGTCTTGCGCCGTATCATCTCGCATAGCCCTTGATAGGAGTTTCCCGTGTCCACCAATACCACATGCGCGCCCTGCTCGTAGTATTGCCGCACGAGGTGGTTCATGAAGAACGACTTGCCACTGCCCGAAGGACCTAATACGAACTTGTTACGGTTCGTGGTGATTAATCCGTACCAACATTTATTTATTTAATACTGAATATCAGTTAATTATAGTATAAAACACATCAATATTAATATTTTTAAAGCATACAATTTGCATACAAATAGAGTGATTATAAGAAAACAGAAAAGGATATTTGTTGTTAAGGGGTAAATGTGGTAGGAGATGTTTTTATATCTGTTTTCTCTCGTTTTTCAGTGAAAAATAGACATGATACTGGCAAAAAGAGAAAGAAACTCTGTTTTTCTTTTTTCGCCAGCATATATAATTTGCTGTCTAAATAAGTTTAGTTCGTTTTGGATATACAGACAAAGAAACGTACTAAACCTTTGAACTTAAAAATATAACAAACATGTTATGTTACATACTTTTTTGAATATTTAAACAATGTAGTTAAGTACTATCAAGCATATTTCAGGCATTTTTTATACATTTGCACCAATGACAAGTAAATGATGACTGAATTTAATTCATATATGAGCAATATAGACATAGATTTTTTTAAAGAATTGTGTCTAAAACATGGAGAGTTACGACATTATAAAAAGAATGAGTTTATTCTCCATGAAGATGATGCATGTTCTTTCTTCGGGTTTATCTTGTCAGGTGTAGTCAAATACAGTTGTACCAACCGGACAGAAAACAAGCCGTATAATGTCGGTTTTTCCTTTCCAAATGAATTTATAGGCGATTACCCCACTTGCTTATATGGCATGAAATCAGAATTGAATATACAGGCAATAATCCCGTGCGAGATTTACATCTGTTCTTCTGCATTCTTACAGCAAAAATTCGAGGAGAACAAAGAAAGCCAACGGATAGCCCGTATCGCAGCCGAACAGATGTTTTTCCAATCATATTCACGTTATTTGGATTTATTCAGATTCACACCGGAAGAGCGTTACCTCCAACTTTTAAAAAAATGCCCTGCAATCCTTCAAATGGTATCACTAAAAGAAATAGCATCCTACCTTAAAATTACACCCGTACACATGAGCCGAATCAGACGCAAGCAAAGTCTTGACAACAAAAAATAAACATAGGTTTAGAAATTTACATTCATAACAATATTCCAAGAGTATCTTAATCTGCCAAAGGATTCTTTTTTTTATCTTTGTCTTATCTTTGGTTGGTTCAACGAAGAAACAAAATAAAGATTGAATGAGTTAAACAAAAAATAAAAAAGAGAATATGAAAACAAAAGAAATTCTTGGAATACTTATGCTATTCCTCTGTACATTCTGTTTTATAAACTGCGATGATGATAATGAACAGACAAATGAATTAACCCCCGAAGCACTTTATCAGACTTCATGGCGTGGAACAGGGCATTGTGAGGCTTGGACAGTACAAAATATGGGGGTCGGTATGCAATTTGTAGATACTCAGAAAGGGAAAGTAAATTGGGAAGGTTACGATGAAATTGATATTACTTATACAATAGAAGGGAAATATATCACATTTAATAGCAATGCTTTATATTTGGGTGGAGCCCCTTGGATTATCAAAAGCTATACCCAAAAACATATAACCATTATACAGAATGAAATTAGTCCAGATAAAGAGAAAGTAGCTACGATTGAATTAGAGAAAATAGATTAAACTGAATCATGGAACATTAAGTTGCATAAATGTATGCTATAACAGAACAAAGAGAACCGTGAGATTCGCAAATTGAACAAAGAAAGGATGAAAGAACATATAAATACCTTGTAAACAAAGGGGAAAATGCAGATTCATCTAATATTCCTTTATGTGCTATTATTGAGCTGGTCTATGGGCTGAAATACAAGGAAAAGAGATTCACCTTGTTCTCTTACATAGGATTGGTTATTGGGATAGGATGACAATTTATATGCTACTGCTAATAAGGTCAATGTAAATCAAAGTAATATGAAACTGAAGTATATATTGAATGCTATACTATTTGTTTTGGCATTATCTTTTTTGTCTATGTGTATATTTAAGACTACAGAGTTAAGTTTAAAATGTATGCAATTTGCTGTATCTATCTCTTGTATAGGAGCAATGTTTTCTACAAAAAGCAATAGATACATATTTGCATCTATTGCTTTAATCATTATAGGAATATCTTTTTTACTTTAGATGTCCATAATAACGATAATGATTTGATTGTTGCTAATGTCTTTATAATAGTATCTGTCAAGCATATTTACTTTAGCAAACGCCTCCCCCTCAGGTGCAGTTCCTATTCACTATTAAATCATTGCCTAATCATCATCCAAACAATCCAGCGGATTGGGGATTTTTGCTTTTCAAATTAGACTATCCACAAATATAGAAAAAGTGCAGTACACCACGAAGATGCACTGCACTTTTCTCCACATATTGTGCGGGCTTTAACATTTACAGTTTGTATCCTTTGTTTTCCCAGTTTATGGCTTACCCAGTCGGTTGGCTTCCTTTTTCAACCGCTCGGCTTGTTCATTGAGCAGCCTTGCACGTTCCAACGCTTCCGCCTGCTTCCTGCTGCGGAATTCAAAATCCGTCACCGAATCAGTCAGGTTTTGGATGAAAGCGTTATCCCGTTCCCTACTAAAATTCGTTTCCAGCAAATCAAGGCAGCCCCCGTCCGCTTCCCCTTTCATCAGAATGTAGCGGTATTTCATATCGTTGTCCTGCAACTGCTGCATTCGTCCAGCCAAACGGACATTCAGGAACAAAGAAACGAAACAGACAACCAGCCCTGCCAAAAAAACAAAAAGTTTCGGATGTAACAAACCGCTTATCCTCCGGGACAACGATGCAGGTTCGGTTTCCGCTTTTTCAGTTGTGCGCTCCTTACGGTAAGAATCCAACGCATCCAGCATTTCTTTCAGACAACGGTAGGTAGCCGTTACAAATTTCCTCACTTCTCCGATGGATTGCTGCTGCTCCTGTTCCGCATTCCTTATGTCGGCAAGTTGGCTTTGGATAGCCTGCAATTCCTTTTCGGGAACAGCCGGGCTACTGTGGAGTTCCGATAATGCCTGCTCGATTGCTCCCAACCGTTCGAGAGTTTCCTCCCGGCTGGCTGGCGTTACCTGTGCTTCCTGCTTCCCTTTCAGTTCCGTAACCATAGAGAGAAGCCCCTCTAAAATCAAATAGTCTTCCATGTCTTTACAGTTTAAGTCGTTTTTTCTTCTTCTTTCTCAAATTAAAATTAGGTTCTTCATCCACTGGGGGAGAAGAAGCGGAAAACAGACCGAGCGAACCAGTTATCAACGGACTGTCAGCCTTGCCCGGTACAGGTGCTTGTTCCCGAACGGGCGCGAAAGTTATTTGCCGTTGGCTTCCGGCAACATTCATTCCTGCATACCCGAAACATTTGTCCAGTTTGGAAAAACTGAAACTCCGGTCTATCTCCGAACCCTTGAACGTGTATTCACCTTTGGAAAAGGATATGCCCTGTATCTCGTCGGTCTGTCCCTTTCGTTTGAACCGGACGGTAATACCCTTTTCTGCTAACCGCTCCTGTAACTGCTGCCAGTTACGGGATTTGCCGATTTCGTTCTTCACAGCCGTGTAAATCTCGTATTTCGACTTGTCCGGCTCTTTCAGTCGGTGCTGCTTTACCTGTTCTTTTCCACCAGCGAAATAAAGCCCGTGTTTGGCTTTCAGCTTCTTGCATACCTGTTCGTTACGGTACATATCGTTCCTGTCCGAAATGGTCTTGCCGTTATTGTCTATGCGGTTGAACACGATATGCACGTGCGGATGTTCCCGGTCTTGATGACGCACGATGATATACTGCGTATTGGTGATTTTCATTTCACGCATATACTCCTGCGCAAGCTGTACCATCTTCCCGTCTGTCAATTTGGGCGCATCCACTGTCGAATAACTTAACGCAATATGTCCGACAGGCTTCTTCAAATCGGGATTCATCCCGGTCTGCATACAGAAGCTGCGGATTATATCACCCCGGCTTTCAGTCAGAACCCCGTCCGCATGAAGCAAAACCGCCTGCTCCTTGCCGAGCACATAGTTCACACAGCCCTTAAAACCGCTTCCCTTTTTTATTTTTCCAATCATCCGACAAATGGTTTATGATTCCAATAATCCTGTTTTTGAGCTTCACCAGTTCCACCGCCACCAGTGCGAAACCTCCGGCATTCGCCCGGTGCGCCAACTGGTTGATGTTGTTGGCTTCCCCTGCCAGTTTGCGGATGGTGTCCGCATCCTGCCTGTTCAGCCGGGGTATGACCTCTGCCGAAACAACCGCCTGCCTTACATACTCACTGACACGCAACCCGGCTTCCCCGGCTCGCTTCCTGATGGCGTAATACTGCAACTCGGTCAGTTTCGTACTGACAACCCGTTGCTGCTTCTCTATCCGTTTCTTTGCCGGACGTCCCCCCGGCTTATCCTTTATATTCGTCATGGTTTTTTACGTTTGAATGGTGTCTTAAAAATTGCGACCAACGGGAGAAATTTTCTTTGCGGTGAGCAAAGCAAGGTAGTTTCGGTTTACCGAAACATAACCTTGCTCTCCAAATAAACCGCCAGCCGTTGATAGTCCTGCCGGATTAAATGCCCCTGCCTCTCTTTTGTCTTGGGGCGGCACGTTGTCCGGTTTCCTGCTTCGTTTCCTGCACTTGGCTGGCTTCGTTTTTCTGTTCCTGCTTCCTGCCGCACAGGTAATCGTTCAAGTCCGAATATCCCCTGTAATTGTGTGAGAAGTCACGTACACGGTAGGAGTATTCCAACTCGATATCCCGTGTCGCTTCATATCCAGCCTTGTCATTGTCAAGCATACAGTGGATGCGTTCATACAGGGACATCACGTCAAGGGCTTTCGACACATTGGCGGTAGAGTTAAGAATGACATAATCCTGCCTGTCAAGGTCGGGCATGGTCGGACAGTTCCTCATGCGGAGCGTAAGGAAAGAGAGGTAGTCCATGAAACCCTCGAACACCAGACATTTCTCTCTCGGCTCTCCCTGCTGCCGTATATGGGTGATGTCTTTCGGGGCGATGCAGCCTTTGAAAAAAGAGTTGCGCACCTCATAACCTCCTGTCATGTTCGGGAAACCGATAGCGAAGAACGGTCTGCCGTTATTGGTAAAATGGAGTTCCTTACATTCTCTTTTTGCCAGTTCGATATTGATACCCCGTCCCTGCAAGTAACGGAGCAATGCCGGATGGGTAAGGTCACGGACTTCCAAATGCTGGAAACTCGGTTCTTTCCTACGCTGGGGAAAAGAAAAACTGACCGGACGGATGTGCGGTGTCTGTTCCGCTATCCGGTTTAAAAGGTATGGCAAGCTGTCTGAACAATAGAGTTCCTTTGCCAGTGCGATGAGGTTGCCGCCCTTGCCTGCGCCAAAGTCATACCAAAGGTTGCGGTCAGTGTTCACCTTGAAAGACGGTTCGTGTTCCTCCCTTAACGGTGATTTGTACCATAAACCGTTACCCTGCTGTTTGACAGGAGAGTAACCTAAACTGTGCAGATAGTCTGCGATGGGTATTTGTTTCACATCTTCGATGTTCATAACATTTTCTTTTTGGGGATAAAAAAATAGTTGAAAAGTGCACCAGTCCTGTTTAGTCCGTTATATATACACCCGTACCATACTAAACCTGCCTGTTCCGATATTGGGAAATAGTAAGTCCGTTCCTCTTGTATATACACCCGGACTAAACCAAACTGACTTTTAATAATGGAAATCGGGATTATAGCGGTAGCCCTTGCCCTCTTTCACAATCATGCGCTTGTTCACAAGAAACTTGTTAAGCGACACAAGAACATTGCGTCCACGCTCGTAACCGATACTCGCATAACCCTGTTTCAATGCCGCTATGACATTGGAATAGCCTTGTACCACCTGCTTGCCGAAACCGTTCTCCAACGCTTCCCGATGTTGCTGTTCAGTCAGTTCCGTAAGCGAAAAGTTCCTGTCCTGCTTAGGTTGTTGGAATACATAATCATCCACGATTTCGGGTAAAGCGTTGTCATTGATACGGAATGCGAACGGGTCAAATTCCCGGTCACGTATGTGCATCGCCTTTACCTCGCTTATGTTGCCGTCCTGCTGGCTTTTCGTGATTTGCAGGACGGTTTCAGCCTTGTTGTTCAGTTCCGTACCGATATGCCCCCTTGTGTTGTCATCCCCCTTGTTCAAATGCAGCACGGTGTGGATATGCAGGTTATACCCACTTGACCAGCGCATCAAAAGGTTGATTAGGTCGGTTGATTCGCTGGGGCTGTTGATGTCGTACATCAAGTCACGGATTCCGTCAATGATGAGCAACCCCACATCGGGCATATTTTCAAGCATATAGCCGATAATCTGTTTCCGCTTGTCGGGGGTCTGCTCTCTTAGCACGATGAAAACAAAATCGTCCCTGTCCTTGTCGGTAGGCAGTCCGGCAAGTCGCAAAATACGCTCCATGACCTTATGGCAATGGTATTTGCTCTGCTCGGTATCTACATAGAGGATTTTCCGTTTGTTCGGTGGCAGGTATGCCGAATACTTCAGTACCTCGTCATTCTTCAACGCTGCCGCAACAATGGCGGAAATATTGAATGTCTTTTTGCTCTTGGCTTTGCCTGTGGATGCGCTGAAATTACCCAGCGTGCCAATGGTAGAGCCGTTCACCCAGAGTATTTCGGGCGGCACTTCGTAAGTGTCCGTCACCTTTAAATGAATGGTTTTCCAAAGGGCTGCGAAATCCTCTTTCTGCATGGTAACACCCTGCCCGGCTTCTTCTTTCCTCTTATTTTCCATAGTTACGGATTTTCCGGTTTGCGCTCTTGGCGATGGCGAGTGCCGCCTCGTCCTTGTCGTTCACCCTTTTTGCAAGGTTTTCCGCCCACGTGAGAAGCTCTTTCCGTGAGAAAAGCAATTTGTTCCCGTATTTGCGGAACGGCACTTCCTTTTTTGCGGTCAGCTTGTAGAGCCGTGCCTTTGAAATCAGAAAACCGTGTCGTTCCAGCACCTCTACCGCCACATCGGGCGTGAGGTTGTCGGGTTCGTTCCTCGGCTGGGTGAATCCTGCCAATGACTGGGAAACGGTTTCGCTCACGATAGCCCGGAGTTCTTCGGGCGTTGTCAGAATAATGTTCGTCATATTTTCTTCCTTTTTTAGTTATTACTTGGCTACCGTCATAGCCGTTGCAACCGGTTGATGCCGCAAAGGAAGAATAAAAGAAACCGATTATTCAATTACTAATCACTTGACACAGACCGGACAACTTGGGACAATGCAGGACATCCGGCAAGATTGGAGCGGGATAAAAAAAGGGACAAACGATGTATTGGTGATTTTGTCCTTCCAACACACCGTTTGTCCTATGTATGTTAAGTGATTATGCGAATGCCGCTATTTCACATCCTTTAACCTTTCAAGTTGGGAAACGACTTCTTTTATTACGAAATATTTGTTTCCCGACAGCCCTATGTTCGAACGGGATATGAAACCGAGTTCCTCCCACCGGGCTACGGTCTGCCTGCTCACGCCCGCCATTTTCGCCAATGTCTTTTGGTCTATCAGTTCCCTGCCCTCGAATACGGGGTACTTGTATTTACGGGTGGCATGGCTGAACCTTATTTTCTCTATCGCCTTGTCCACGTCTTTAACAGTAGGGGGAATATATGATTTCACTTGCAGTACGGCTTCTTCTATTTCGTAGCCTGCGTATTCGGGATTCTGCGCCAGTTCCCCGTAAATGGCACTGAAACATTCAAGGTGTCTAATCTTCACCGTCTTGGTTTTCTTGTTCGGCATGGCTCAATCGAATTTGGTTAATAACTGCGCATTCCTTATCCGCTCCTCCTGCTCGAAACTGGCGAGGTAGTTCTCCGTGATGGCAAGGCTTGAATGCCCCAAACTCTCGGATATGTAAGCGATGTTCGTTCCGCTGCGTTTTAAGACAGTCGCATAGGAATGCCGGGCGGAATAGGTCGTGAAACGTGGGACACCGACAGCTTGGGCTATTTTAGCCAAAGCGATGTTGCAACGGTGCGTTACCCGTCTGACAATATTGGAAATGACAAATTCGTCCTCCGTTTCTCTGGCGTACTTGAACAGGAAAGTATCGGGTTTCCCATCGTCAGGGTTTCCCCACCGTTTTATAATATCCCGCATTTCGGGAGTGAGTACCGCCCTTATTTCCCGTATATGGTTGGACGTGTGCGATGTCTTGGAGCGTACAAAGCAGATTTCACCGTCCACGATGTTCCCATACCGCAAGAAAAGCATATCCCTGAAATTGATACCGTTGCACAGGTAGGAGAAAAACCAAAAATCCCGGTACTTCTCAACGGTCTTGCTGCCCTTGTATGTCACGACTTTTTTTATCTGTTCCATCGTCAAGGCTAACTTTCGGCTGTTGCCGCTCGGAATCTCGTACTTCCCCCTGCCGAACGGGTATTGGGCTTCTCTTAAAATCCCGTTGCGTCTTGCGTCATTCACCACGCATTTAAGGGCTTTCATATAGAAATTTATGGTGGTGACGGTCTTGCCCTCGTTCCGCAGGAACTTGTCAAGGCGTGACAGCCAGTCCGCAGAAACCGCAGAGAACGGCACGCTGCCGCCTGCGAACCGTTCTATGCTTTTCAACGTGCTGCGGTAGTTATAATAGGAATTTACCTGCCCGTTGAGTTTGAATGCGTCTATTTTCCCCTGTATGGCTGTGTTAAGGGTTGTACCCGTACACCTGCCCAACCTCATGCTGAGCGCATCGAAACAGAAGTCCCCACGTTCCGCAAGGGCTTCCACTTGGCTTTTTATGATGGAGAAACTGTTTTCCACGCTTGCCCGTATCTCAATCAGTCTGCGGCTCTTGCTTTCGGCAAGGATTTCCCAGTCCTCTTTGGACAATTCCTTTCCGGTGGAATAATATTTCTGCTTGCGGTTGTGTATCACTTGTATCTTGACAGGGAACAGACCGCTTTTCTTCGCCCTACGTGCATCCAGTACCGATAGTACGGATATTCCATCTTTTGAATACTTGAACATAGGCTGCCTTGTTTATTGTTATACGTCTATTTTGTACATACGATTTGCATACAAAAATAGAGATTATCGGAAAAAACAGCAAATCAAAAGCCAAATCATTTCCCTAATAATCTCTAAATATCAGTTATTTATATACAAACTCAAACAATATAAAAATGGTAAAAATATAGGGTATTATTACGGTTGGTGGTGATGCCCCGCTTCATCGGCAGGTCACTGATGTCGAGGTGCAGCGGTTTTCCCGTGAGCCTGTCCACCATCTTGATGCCGAAGGGCGAGAGCGAGCTGCGGTAGTTGGTTTCCTCCGTGAAGAGGCACACCGCCTGTTCGATGAAGGTGTGGAAACTCTCTTCCGCCGGAAAGTCCGCCGCGTTGCCGGGCATAGCCGCCCAATAAAGTGTCGGGCAGTCGATGGTGTTGTGGCGCGGCACGCACTCCATGCTTGCCAGCTGGCTGCCCACGTCGTTCTTTATGTGCTTCAGCTCTTCCGCGTCGTCGCTCCACGCCATGACGTTGAAGTGCGCCCGCACCGAGGTCAGCCCGTAGGAGTGCGCCTCGTTCAGGTAGCGGTCTATCCACTCGCGGTTGATGCTGTTGCTCCGGCTGTATCGGGATAACGACTGCATATTCCTTGCGGACTTCTCGAATTTTTGAAGGTTCTCCTCGCTGTTGTCGATAATCACGTACTGGTTGTAAATGTGGTTGCAGGAGAGCAGCAGCCCCACCGGGGAGGCGAAGGAGAGGCGGCAGTCCGAGCGGTCGGTGGAGAGTTTCTCATACCGTGTGTCGGTAGCCACCGTGCCGGGAAGGTCTTCCGCGTCGGACAGGGTGTGCAGGCACAGGCGATTGTCGCCGATGCGCATCTCCCGTGCCGAGAGGTCTATGTCCTGTAACGTGGCGTCGCCTTCGGGCATGAGCGAGAAGTAACGCTCTATCAGTCCGGCTTTGCCGTCTGTCCCCACGATCTCGTCGGTGGAGAGGCGGCGCAGCCTGACAAAGCCGCTGTCGTTGATGATGCGCTCGAACTGTTCCGCAGCCTCCATGAACTTCGCGGCTGTTTCCTTGTCCAGTTCCTTCGGGATGATATGCCCCCGGCACAGCGTGCTGAAATTGCTCTGCATCCGGTTACGCTCCTTCGTCGTCTTGGTCAGGTAGAGGTAGCACGTGTGCTTCAGGTACGGTCGCTCGTTGAAGTGCCGCTCGAAAGAGCGGCTCAAAAAACTCATGTCGTCCTTGTGAAGTTCCGGCGTGTACTTCTCCTTGATGAACCAGTCCTGCTTGTGGACGACGGAGAAGTCCGGCAGCACCTTGATCGCCTTGCACCAGCAGCCGTGTATAGCCTCGTACTCCGCACCCGTCACGGTATAAAGCTCCGGCAGTTCCACCTCGAAAGCCACCGTGATGTCGGCGTCTTTGGAGATGATGCAACCTTGCTCCACCGCCAATAGCGGGAACTTGTTTTCCAGTGTTGTCATTTTGGATGTATTCCTCATGTCGTTTCTTCCTTTCGTTTCCGTTTGAATAATCGGGTGATCCGCCGCCGGTTGATAAGGTATCGGGGATGGCTCCTTGTTGCCCCTAATTTCATCAGTCCGTGTTCGCCGTACCGGGCGTTCAGCGCGAAGGTCTGCCATACGAGGATGGAAGACGATGCCACGCCGAAGCCGATACATACCCACTGGTCGATGCCGACCATGTAGAGGATGACGAACAGGACGAAGAGAGCCAGCAGACCTCCGCAGAAGATGAAGAGGTACTGAGCCTTCAAACCCTTGAACTCTACCGGACGGCCGATACCCTTGTTTATCGGGTATTCAGCCATACATTGTTTATTAAAGGAAGAATGAGCGCAGGATGGTGGCGGCGACAATCAGGAAGATGCACGCCCCGAACCACGAGGCGGCAGTCTTGGATGTGTCGGGATCGCCGGACGAGAATTTCCCATACACTTTCACGCCCCCGATAAGCCCGACTACCGCGCCGATGGCGTAGATGAGTTTCGTGCCGGGGTCGAAGTACGAACTCACCATAGAGGTGGCTTCGTTGATGCCCGCGATGCCGTTTCCCTGCGCGAAGGCGGAGGCGGTTGCGGCAACCAGAAGTGCCGCAGAGAGGATAAGTTTCTGTCTGTTGTTCTTGTTCATAAACTGTTCTTGTTTTGTGCCGTCCAAAGGGTGGATGGTCCTTTGTCGGGCGGTTGATACTCGATTACTTTACTTTGGTTTAGTGGGTTGCCCGTTTGTTTCTACGGACTTGGGTGTGTCCGTTGCGAATTGGCTGTACCTTGTACCGCCGTGCGCGTGGGTGATGCCGTCTTACGTTTTCATTCTCATTCTTTTTTAGTCGTTATACATAGTTGCGGATGTCGAAGTTCTCAATACTGTCCGGGACGACAAAATCCTTTTTCGGTTTATTCTTCTTCAGCCGGATTTCGATAAGTCCCTTGATGCGGATGCTCATTTCAGACGAGCCGGTCATCAGCTTCTCGTACAGCTCCGTCCCTTCCATGTCGGTGAAGACCTTTGCCGCCCGCTCCCGTTCCGTCGTTGTCGCTTCCGGGTTCTTGGCGGTTCTGACCGCATCGTCTATCTCGTCGAAACTGCTTCCCGATGCCCTCGGCGCGTCGGGCGTTTCTTCCTCCGGCTCGTCCTCCCCGAACTCCAGTTCCGAAGGCGTGAGGCTCGTGAAGGTTTCGTCGAGTTTATCCTCCGGGACTTGTGCGGGACGGGACACGGTTTCCGTGTTTCCGTCGTCAAAAGTAGTCTCTTCCTCCGTCAGCTCAATGCCTTTTTCCGAAGTGGCGGCTTCTTGCGTCGGTATGGCAGCGGTTGTCCGGGGCGATGCCATCCTGAAACGGCTCTTGCCGATGATGTCCGGGGTGTCTGCGGGCGGTGTGTCCCTTACCGTTTCGGGCTTTGCCGCCGTGCCGCCCAACGACCGCCACACTCCGGCTATGCTTCTTAGGAAGCGGACAAGTCTGGTTTCCATGATCCTGTCATAAAGGAGCAGGAACAGGAACCACAGGTTGCAGCCGACCGATACGGTCAGCAGAATATCAGTCATGCTTATTGTTTCACTCATGCACGTTCTCTTTTTGAGGGTTAAAATACTGCGTCGTAATTCTGGGCGTAAAGGCTCTTTATCGCCTCCTCGCACTGGTTGAAGTGGTGCGTAAGCACATGGTCGATGTAGGCGGACAGCGACAATTTGTCATGCCCGATCACACGGGTGATGCGCATGATGCGGTCGTGGTACTCCGGACGCACATACGCCATCTTTCCCTCGCGTGCCTTCACTTCGGCTTCACGGATGAACAGCCGTTCATAGTCCTTTTCACCGCATTTGCCGCCTAACGGCACGGGGGATAGGATTTCCACACTCGCCTGCACTTGGGCAAGCATACCGCCGCCGTCATGCTGCGGACTTCTGTTTTTCTGGTTCTTTTCCATATTCAAATCAAGTCTTCACGTTGTTTCTTGTACAGTTCGTTTATTTTCTCCTTGTGCTGTTCCAGATGTTGGCGCAGCACGGTGTCCACGTAGCCGCCTACCGAGATTTCACGCCCGGCGATGTCGTTCACGATTTTGAGAATCTTGCTGTGGACATCGCGGCTGATATAGACGCACTGGCGCGTCTTTATCTCGTTGCGGCGGAGGAACAGCCCGGAATAGTCGTCCTCCTGCCGTTTGCGGCGGACAGTGTCCCTCTGCGGTTTTTCCTTTGCCGTGTATTGCGCGGGCGGCGGTTCCGTTTCAGGGACGCTTTTTTCTTCGGGAGCAGGCGCGGGCGGCTCCTGCGCGTGGTACAGGGTCCCGTCCTGCCTGCGTCTGCCGATGGAGGCTATCAACAGTTCCTCGTCAATGCCTTCGGTGTTCACTTTCCTGCTGCCCATGATTATTGAGGTCTGATGATACGGCTTATCTCTTCCGAGAACTCACGGATGCCGCTCCCTTTCAGCAGGGACGCATCCATCGGGAAGATGGTCGAGCGGAACACGCTCTTGCGCTCTTCCGAGAGGTCGCGCCGGAACTTCTTGCTGTCGGGCAGGCGGGTGGACAGCACCGGCAGCCCCATCTCGGCGATCACATCCTCATACAGGTCGTAAAGCCCGTTCTTCTCCCTGCCGTCCACCATCGTCCAGAACAGGTACAGCCCTTTTGTTTTCGCCTGTCCCGTCGTCATGAGGTTGTCACGGAACATCACAGCGAATTGCAGGGTGCTTTCCACGACAAAACGGTCGGCACTCATGGGCGCGAAGATGTAGTCCATCTGCGAGAGGGTCTTGACCACGCCGTTGCTTTTCAGGGTTCCCGGCATGTCGAAAAACACGATGTCGGGTTTCACCTCTTCTTCGGCAAGCATCCTTTCGGCATCATCGAGGGCGTTAAGGGCGTCGCTTGCGATGACCGGGTAGGCGTTCTTCCTTATCTTGCGGAAGTGGTCACACGCGAGTGCCTTGAAATAGAGGCTCCCGCCGATAAGTCCCGTTTCACGTTCACGCAACCCGTGTATGCTGTGCTGCGGGGTGTCGCAGTCTATGACTGCGACATTGTGTCCTTTCACGTTGTGGAGGTAGTTGGCGGCAAGTGCCGTGACGGTGGATTTGCCGATACCCCCTTTCTGTGTTGCGAATGCAACGAATGTTTCATTACTCATGGTTCTGTTGGTTTTAATGGTTGATGAATTGTTTTCCTGCTCCGATACGGAATCGGTGACATGTATATCCGCGTCCGCGAATCTCTGACTGTCCGGTTCGTCACGTATCCGCTTCAACGGTGGGGCAGGGATTCGGATAACTGATGAATGACGACATTGCGTCATGAAGTCATTGAATCCGTGAATCACCGCGTCATTGTAAAACCGGGTATCCGAAGGTTCGGGTATCCGGTCAGGCAAATAGCCGCCGAAGCGGTTTGCCGGGTATTTGAAAGCCTCATTTTTCATATCTTCAAATCGTTCGTTTCTTGAATCATGCTGCAAATAAACAAGGATATTTTTGAACCTGTATCACTTCCCCGACAAGTGGCGGCATGTTGCGCCGGTTGGCACTGATTGTCCGGGTCAAGCCTCTGTCCGATACCGCTTTAAGGGCGTAACTTTGCACCCGAACGGCAGGGTTCGCCGCAGGTGGCGCAGCCCGGAGTTTGAAAGGCATTCCCCCAATCCGGCCCCGACGGATTTTTATGTTCGCCTGAACATAGCAAGGTATGTTTTCAGCCGCTCAAAATATTTTGAGCAGCCACGAAAACGCCTTGCCCTTGCAGGGGGGCGGGCTTACCCTCCGAAGTCGGGAAGCCTCTCAAACCTGCGGTGCTGTGCCTCGAAGCGGCGGCTTATGCCGTCAAACCGCTAAATCCAAAGTAATATGAGTGAAAAAAGAAGAAACAAAGGCGGGAGAAATCCCAAACTCGATCCGGCGGTGTTCCGCTACACCGTCCGTTTCAGCGAGGAGGAACACAACCGTTTCCTCTCCATGTTCGAGAAGTCGGGCGTTTACGCCAAGTCGGTCTTCCTGAAAGCGCACTTCTTCGGGCAGCCGTTCAAAGTGCTGAAAGTGGACAAGACGCTGGTGGATTACTACACCAAACTGTCCGATTTTCATGCGCAGTTCCGCGCGATAGGCACGAACTACAACCAAGTCGTGAAGGAACTGAGGCTGCATTTTTCCGAGAAAAAGGCGATGGCGTTGCTCTACAAGCTGGAGCAACAGACCGTCGAACTCGTGAAACTGAGCCGCCGGATTGTGGAACTTTCAAGAGAGATGCAGGAAAAATGGTCGCAAAAATCAGTGTAGGAAACTCGTTGTACGGCGCACTTGCCTACAACGGGGAAAAGATCAACGAGGCGAAAGGGCGGCTTCTGACAACCAACCGCATCTACAATGACGGTTCGGGGACGGTGGATATCCACCGGGCTATGGAGGACTTTCTCGCTCTGATGCCCGTGCGGTCGAAGGTGAAGAAACCGGTGGTGCATATCTCGCTCAATCCGCATCCCGACGATATTTTGACGGACACAGAACTTCAGGACATCGCACGGGAGTATCTGGAGAAGATGGGGTTCGGCAACCAGCCGTATCTCGTTTTCAAGCATGAGGACATCGACCGCCACCATCTGCATATTGTGACGGTCAGGGTGGACGAGGAAGGCAGGAGCATAGACACCCGGAATAACTTTTACCGGAGCAAGCAGATAACACGCGAACTGGAACGGAAATACGGGCTGCACGACGCGGAACGCAAGAACCGCCGTCTTGATACGCCGCTGCGCAAAGTGGACGCTTCTGCGGGCGACGTGAAGAAGCAGGCGGGGAATCTGATTAGAGAACTGAACCGCAGATACAAGTTTCAGACGATGGGCGAATACCGCGCCCTTCTTTCCTTATATAATATGACGGTGGAGGAAGCGCATGGCAATGTGCGCGGACGTGAGTATCACGGGCTGGTCTATTCCGTCACGGACGATAAGGGTAACAAGGTCGGTAATCCTTTCAAGTCCTCACTGTTCGGGAAGTCCGTCGGCTATGAAGCCGTACAGAAGAAGTTTGCCCGTTCCAAGCAGGAGATTAAGGACAGGAAACTTGCTGACATGACGAAACGCACCGTCTTTTCCGTGCTGGAAGGCACGTATGACAAGGAGAAGTTTGTTGCCACGCTCAAAAGGAAGGGCATCGACACCGTGCTACGCTACACGGAGGAAGGGCGCATCTATGGAGCCACGTTCATCGACCACCGCACGGGCTGCGTGTTAAACGGCTCACGCATGGGCAAGGAACTTTCTGCCAACGCCTTGCAGGAACACTTCACGCTGCCTTATGCCGGACAGCCGCCGATTCCGCTCTCCGTTCCGGTGGAGGAACTGGAGAACAGGCAAGGATATTCCGGAGGGGAATACGAAAGCCATTCCAGCGGCATGAACCTGTTTGCCCCCGAAGGTCCGGCAGTGGACGCTGAAGAGGAAGCCTTCATCCGGGCGATGAAGCGCAAAAAGAAGAAAAAACGCAAGGGCTTGGGTATGTAATCAGAGTATCAACAATTAAAAAATCAATGTATGTCACAACAAGAAGACGATTTGAGGGCATTGGCGAAAATCATGGATTTTCTGCGTGCCGTGAGTATCATTTTAGTGGTCATGAACGTGTACTGGTTCTGCTACGAAGCCATCCGGCTGTGGGGCGTGAACATCGGCGTGGTGGACAAAATCCTTCTGAACTTCGACCGCACGGCGGGGCTGTTCCATTCCATTCTCTACACGAAGCTGTTTTCCGTCCTTTTGCTTGCCTTGTCCTGTCTGGGTACGAAGGGTGTCAAGGGTGAGAAAATCACTTGGGGGAGAATCTGGACAGCATTTGCCGTCGGGTTCGTGCTGTTTTTCCTGAACTGGTGGTTGCTGCCCCTGCCGCTGCCGCTTGAAGCGGTGACGGGACTGTATGTCCTTACCATTGGAACGGGCTATGTCTGCCTGTTGATGGGTGGTCTGTGGATGAGCCGCCTGTTGAAGCACAACCTCATGGACGATGTATTCAACAACGAGAACGAGAGTTTCATGCAGGAAACACGGCTCATAGAAAGTGAGTATTCGGTCAATCTGCCGACACGTTTCTATTACAGGAAACGCTGGAACAACGGTTGGATCAATGTAGTTAATCCCTTCCGTGCGTCCATCGTGTTGGGTACGCCGGGCAGCGGCAAGTCCTATGCCGTGGTAAACAATTTTATCAAGCAACAGATTGAAAAGGGCTTTAGTCAATACATCTACGATTTCAAGTATCCCGACCTATCTACTATTGCCTACAACCATTTGCTGAACCACCCGGACGGCTACAAGGTAAAGCCGAAGTTCTATGTGATCAACTTCGACGACCCGCGACGCTCTCATCGGTGCAATCCCATTCACCCGGATTTCATGGAGGATATTACAGACGCTTACGAGAGTGCGTACACGATTATGCTCAATCTCAATAAAACGTGGGTGCAGAAGCAGGGTGACTTCTTCGTGGAATCACCTATTATCTTGTTTGCCAGTATTATATGGTATCTCAAAATCTATAAGGGTGGTAAGTATTGCACGTTTCCCCATGCCATTGAGTTCCTGAACCGCCGTTACGAGGATATTTTCCCGATTCTTTCTTCATATCCCGAACTTGAAAACTACCTCTCACCATTCATGGATGCTTGGCTCGGTGGGGCGGCTGAGCAGCTTCAAGGGCAGATAGCATCGGCGAAAATTCCGCTCTCGCGCATGATTTCCCCGCAACTCTATTGGGTAATGTCGGACAGCGAGTTTACGCTGGATATCAACAATCCCGAAGAGCCGAAAATCCTGTGCGTGGGTAACAATCCCGACCGTCAGAATATTTATGGTGCGGCTCTCGGTCTGTATAACTCCCGTATCGTAAAGCTCATCAACAAGAAGGGGATGCTGAAGTCGTCGGTCATTATAGATGAACTACCGACGATATATTTCAAGGGGCTGGACAACCTTATTGCCACCGCACGAAGCAACAAGGTTGCCGTGTGTCTGGGCTTTCAGGATTTCAGCCAGTTGGTGCGCGACTATGGCGATAAGGAAGCTAAAGTCGTGATGAACACCGTCGGTAATATCTTCTCCGGGCAGGTGGTGGGTGAAACCGCCAAGACGCTATCCGAACGCTTCGGAAAGGTCTTGCAGAAACGGCAGTCCATTTCCATCAACCGGCAGGACGTTTCCACCTCTATCAATACGCAGATGGACGCGCTTATCCCGCCCAGCAAGATTTCCGGCTTGACGCAGGGAATGTTTGTCGGTTCTGTGTCCGATAACTTCAACGAGCGCATTGAACAGAAGATTTTTCACTGCGAGATTGTCGTGGATGCAGAGAAGGTGAAACGCGAGGAAAAAGCCTACAAGAAGATACCCGTCATTACCGACTTCACGGACGAGGATGGCAACGACCACATGAAGGAAACGGTGCAGGCGAATTACAGGCGCATCAAGGAGGAAGTCAAGCAGATTGTTCAGGAGGAACTGGAGCGGATTGCCAACGACGACAATCTGAAACACCTGTTACAGCAGAAATAACCGGGCTGACGTGAGGCAATGAAAGCGGGCGGAACAAAGTATCAAACTTGCTCCGCCCGTTATTCTTTAGGGATTCTTAGTCTATCTTCTCATACGCTCCATCTCTTCGTCACGGAGCATCTTCTCGTTCAGTTTTTCCTGCATTTTGTCAAGGAAGTAGGTGCGGCTTTCGTTCTTCCGGCGTTTGATATCAGTGTAGAAGCGGTAGCAGTCTTTAGAATCAACCCCGAATATCTTATAGAGAAGTGGGGCGAGCTGTTTGAGCGGCATATTGCCGTTGTTGATGCAGCCCATCACGTCTATGCCGTAGATAAGTTCCACGAGGTCGATGGCATTGCCCGTCCATTGAAGAAGGCTGGCGGTGGTTTCTGTTGCGTTGTTGGCGGATATTAGTGGTGGCACTTGGGGCGTGGCAAGGAATTTCTGCATCTTTCTTACGAAAGACAGAGCCTTGCTGACGTAGGCGGCAATCTCTCTTTTTTCTTCTGACAGATTACGTACGGGATGGTGCTGCAACTCGATTTCGATGTAGGCAAGCGCGATGACGGTAAGGTTCATGTCCATGCCGCCGTTGCACAGTTCGATCACTTGGGTGGCGAAAGCCGTGTATGCCGTTTCCATATTGCAGTCGCCGGCTTCGTTTATCAGGCGGAAAAAGTCGGTTTCCGCCAGCAAGAAATAATTCATGGTTCTGTCAATTTTGAAAATTACACTTTGTTTTCTGCGTGCGCACATGAATATAATTGGCAAAAAACGCGGCAGAAAATAAAAAATCCAACACTCAATTTTACAAAGTGCTGGATTTCAGAGGTATAAAATTCAGTATTTTTTCACAAGGACAAATTATCTCCGACTTAAATTGTTTGTAATCGGAACATTTATTCTATTCCTGAAAATAGAAATGTATGCTTGCCGCACATTTTGGCTATCTTGCTTTTTTATCAAGGATATAGATAATGCGACATACACCGTTGGGATAGCTTTTCAAAGAGGAAAGCGTCCAGTGTTGCTCTGGCAGAGCCGACTTAAAAAAATGTCGTCCGCTTCCGGATATGAAAGGAACGGTGTATAGTATGATTTCATCCACAGCGTGCATCCGCAGCAGTCCGTTTATATAGTCTGCCGTGTCCGGTGTGGCTTCCGCGAGGTAACGGATGTTTGTGCAGTCTTTTCTCCATTCGTGCAGCATTGAAATGGAATAGTCCGGTGTCACACGGTAAAAGGCTTTCTTCCTGATTTCATCAAGACCGCAACGGTCAAGGCACAAATCCTGATGTGCTTTATCATATAACTCTGAAGAAAGACATCCGTCCATCGTCAGTACGGCGAGAATCTGAACTTTACCCATAATCGTTTCCTTTCGTTAGGCAAGGGTAAAAAAGTAGCGTGCAATTCACACTACCTTCAAGCGATGGCTCTGGTAAAGCCTTTACGGAGAGTACGTGAATGCACGCTATGCGTAAGCATAGCATAAGCATCACGCAATCGTCTCCGTAGTTCCAATTTACCAGATTTTCGCTTGAAACGCCTTGCGGTCTTATCCTATATGTTGGCGGCGAAAAGCTCCTGCCAATCGCCGTTTTTCTCAAATGTTATGCAAAGATAGCCAAATTCAGTGAATTACGGGCTATGATTGCTTGAATTTATATTTAATCTCCTATGCGCACTTTATCTCCTATCGAAACATTAATCTTGTCCAGGACTCCCGATATCTGCGATTTTATTTCGATCTCCTTCATCGGAAAAACATTGCCGGATATGTTTATTTCCTCTTTGATCTCGCGATATTGTGGTTGTGTAGTTTCGTAAATTGCCTTTGTACCTCTTAGCGAAGAACGAAAAGCAACAAATGCCAGTGTGGCGGAAAAGATGCAAATTAATATAATCTTAAATGTCTTCATTATCCTATATTTTCGTTTCTAATGGCGTCAATGGGTTGTATAACAGATGCTTTCATAGCCGGAAATGCTCCGGCAATGACACCGGACAAAATCAAGATAACCAAAGCGAGAACAGCTACATTTATATCTATTTCTGCATGCTTTATCATTGTCGCGTGACGGGCGCTTTCGAGCAACCAATTTATAATCTCAAGAATAGCTGCACCTGATATCAATCCGATGATACCGGAGATTACAGTTATGATGACAGATTCCGTCAGCATTAACACAAGAATGGATTTAGGAGTTGCTCCTACAGCCTTACGGATGCCTATTTCGCTACTCCTTTCTTTGATCACGACAAACATGATGTTGCTTACTCCAACAATACCACTTATCAGAAAACAAATTCCTACGATCCAGATAAACATTTTCAATCCATCAAAGAGTCCCTCAAAAGCAGATGTTTGTGTCTCAAAATTGATTATCTGTAAGGCTTGCTTATCAGAATAAGCAAATTGGTATTTATTAGCGATGAAGGCTCTCAGCTCATTCTCAAATCGCTTGGAATCAACTTCTTTGTTCAGATATAAACAGAAAGCGCGCAATGGAGTCTTATTGTCAATACAGTTTATGTAACTTGAGAAGGGCACATATACCGAATTGATTTCCGAAGCGCTGAAAATATCATCATTCTTTAGTACGCCTATCACCTTAAAATCAATACCGGCAATGTTGATCGACTTACCCAACGCTTTTTGATTATTAAATAAGGTCGTACTGACATTTTCGCCGATAATGGTAACATTACGGGTATTCTCGTCATCTCCTTTATTAAAATATCGTCCATCTTCGTTGATTTTAAGTATCTTAATTCCCATATAGTTTTCATTGATTCCTATAATCTTAAAAAGTCCGCTTTTAGCTTTATTCATCACTTGCGAATAAGGTCCTGTTATTTCAGGCGAAATAGCTTTTATCCCCGGGAACTGTTTCTTTATGCGGTTAAGAAAATGCAAATCGAAATGCAATTGTTCCCCTTCTCTGATATTCTTATACTTCACCCAGAATCCTCATCATTCCATACCATGACGGATTCACCATAAGTTACTAACGTGGTCACATAGCGGTGTGTGGTATTGATATTGTGCTGGGTTTGAAAAATAGCGATTGATTCATTCTCTATTTTCTGTACACGACTACGCTCGTGCAGAACAATAGCGACCATGCTGCCAATGATCGCCATTAAAAGAAAGTATCCTATAAATATTTTATGCTGCAAAAGTATTTTCATTGGCTTGATATTTTACAATCCAAATATTGCTTTCGTACAATATCTACATGCGGCAGAATCACGAAAAATATCCGAGATGAATAACACTAATAATAATTTCAAATTTTTCTATTTATTGCAGTTACATTCCTCCTCCCAACACATGATAAAGTTTGATTACACTTTGTATGCGTTCAAAACGAGTTTGTAGCTGTTGCACTTCCGCTTCGAGAAGAGACTGTTGGGCGGTCAACACTTCCAGATAGGTGGCATTGGAATGACGCATAAGCGATTCTGTCTTTCGCACAGCATCGCATAATGTTTCAACCTGTCGAGCATTGATTTCAATTTGCGATTTTGCCGTCTGCCATGCAGTCAGAGCATCGTTCACTTCTTTTCCAGCGTTCAGCAATGATTGCCGGAACAACAGTTTGGCTTCTTCCTGACGGCTTTTGGCTATCTTCAAGTTGGCGATGTTTGTGCCCCGGTTGAATAAGGGCTGTGTCAGGGAACCGATGGCATTGAGCAACCATTGTCCGGGATTTACGATTACGCCACCGCCGTTATTAGTCCATCCAAGAGTCCCCGAGAGGGTAATATTGGGATAGAAGGCGGCACGAGCCGCATTGGTGGCGTAGAACGCCTGCGCCAGTTCCATTTCAGCCTGACGCACGTCGGGACGGTTGGAAAGCAGTTGCAAAGGGACTCCAATCGAGACAGTATCGGGGAAAGCAGCCTCGGCCAGATTACTTCGTCCAATCGAGTGTGACGGCATGGCAAGTATCGCAGACAGGGCATTTTCTGTTTCGGAAATACTCTTGCGTATGGATAACAGGGATGCTTCGAGTCGCATCACGTTCGCCTTTGCCTGCAATACGCCGGCTTCGTTTGATTTCCCCACTTTTTTCAACGCTTCAAGAGTACGTACGGTAGTCCGCCAGTTCTCCAAAGTCCGGTTACTTATTGCCATTTGTGCGTCAAGCATGGCAAGGGTGTAGTAACTGTCTGCAATAGTGGCGACAAGCTGTGTCTGTACGGCCTGCCGGTAGGCACGGCTTCCTTGTAACGCGGCGGCTGCACCACGCTTTGCCGCCGTAAGTTTGCCGAAGATGTCCAGTTCCCAGCTTGCCGACGCTCCCACATTATATGTCTTTGCCGTTGCTCCGTCATGTTTATTGGCATTACCTTCGGCAGTCAGTCCCAGTGATGGAAGATATGATAGTCTGGCAGTCATCAGGACGGCTTCTGTCGCTTCCACGCGTAACCGTGCCACATTGAGGTCTGTGTTCCGTTCAAGTCCGGTTTCAATCAAGGACTGGAGTTTCGGGTCGGTAAACATTTCCCGCCACGACAGGGACGCGATGGTCGTTGTATCAATGTCCGCCGGTACGTCCCGATACAGATTCTCCGTTGAGAGGTCAGGACGATGATACCGGCTGTATGTGCCACAACCGGCAAACATCCATCCTGACAATATGATATATATTACTGTCTTCTTCATTTAATTATGCTTAACACGTTCTTGAATATATTGGAATACAATAAACAATGACGGCACAAGGAACAACAGAGCCAAAGTACCGACAATCATTCCACCGATTACACCTGTGGCAAGCGAACGGCTGCCGTTGGCACCCACTCCGTGCGCCATCATCAGCGGGACAAGACCGAACACCATGGACAGCACAGTCATCAATATAGGGCGCAGGCGGACTTTTGCCGCACTGTATGCTGCCTGTGCCAGCGTCATGCCTTCCGACCGCCGCTTGCCGGCGTATTCGGTAAGCAGGATGGCGGTCTTGGCAAGCAGGCCGATAATCATGATTAATCCGGTCTGCATGTAGATGTTGTTCTCCAGACCGAAGAGCCACGCAAACAGGAAACTGCCCATTAGTCCGCAAGGCACCGACAACAGAACCGCGAAGGGTATGAACACGCTCTCATACAAGGCGCACAGAATCAGATAGACCAGAACCATGCAGAGCAGGAATATAAGCGTGGCATTGTTGGTCGTCTTGCTTTCCTCACGCGAAATGCCGCCAAACTCGTATGTGTAATTTGACGGAAGCACTTCACGTGCCGTCTCGCCGATGGCTTCGAGCACCTGCCCTGAACTGTAACCCTGCGCCGGCGACCCGCTAATCGAGATGGCGTTGAACAGGTTGAAACGGGTGAGGTCTGACGGGCCGTTGGTCTTGGTCAGGCGCACGAACCGGCTCAAAGGCGACATGCCGCCATCGGAGGCGCGCACATACATGTGGTGCAGGGATTCCGCATTCACACGATATTCCGCCGGAGCCTGCATGGTCACATGGTAGAGCTTGGAGAACCGGTTAAAGTCGGAAACATATTGTCCGGTATAATAGCCCGACAATGTGGAAAGCACATCTGCGGGCGACACACCCGACTGCTCACATTTGGCGGCATCGATATCCACCCAGTATTGCGGATAGTCCGTGGCAAAGGAGGAATAGACTTCGCCGATTTCGGGTCGTTGCGACAAGGCTTCGACAAACTTGTCCGCCTCTTCCTTGAAAGCGGCGATGTTTCCGCCCGCCTTGTCCTGCAAATAAAGCTCGAAACCGTTTCCCATGCCGTACCCGGCAATCATCGGAGGCGACATGGCGAACACCGTGGCATCGGGAATATCTGAAGTGGCGGCATAAATCTTTCCGATGACATCATTCACCGACTGCCCCTCTCCCTTACGATCCTCCCAGTCTTTGAGTATCACGAAATACATCGCCTGCGAGGGACCGGAACCGCTGAAAGAGAAACCGGCTACCGCACCGCTGTATTCAATCTCGCCGATGCTGTCGAGACGGCTGTTGATACGCTCCATCACCTTACTTGTCTGAGCCATGGATGTGCCGGGCTTCGTGTTCATGCTCACCATGACCGTCCCGGTGTCCTCTTCGGGAATAAGTCCCGTCTTTGTGACATTGACCAGCAGCACCAGCAACCCGAAAGAAATGCCTATGATGCTCCACAACAGCCATCGGCGATGGATAATGAACATCACTCCACGTACATAGCGTCGGCTCAGACTGTCGAAGACGGCATTGAACGCTTTACGGAAACGGGCTGCAAAATTGTTCTTAGTGTTGCCCTGCTCATCGATATAGGGTTTCAGCAGCAGCGCGCAAAGTGCCGGTGAGAGTGTGAAGGCATTGACTGCCGAGATTCCCACGGCAACAGCCATCGTGATACCGAACTGCGTGTAGAACGCTCCCGAAGTCCCGCCCATCATGGCTACGGGGAAAAACACTGCCATAAAGATTATGGTAGAGGTCAGGATAGCCGACGAAACGCCTTTCATGGCATCATCAGCCGCGAGAACTGCTGATTGATAGCCCTCATCGAACTTCGCCTGCACCGCTTCCACCACCACAATGGCATCATCGACCACGGTTCCGATGGCAAGCACAAGCGCGAACAGGGTGAGCAGGTTGATGGAGAATCCAATCATGGACATCACGGCAAATGTGCCGATGATGGAAACGAAGATGGATATGGTAGGGATAAGCGTTGACTTGATGTCCTGCAAGAACACATACACCACCACGATGACCAGAAGTATCGCTTCCAATAAGGTGCGGAGGACAGAGTGGATGGAGGCATACAGGAACTTGTTGGTATCGGTAAGCACCACGAATTCCGTCCCTTCGGGCAAGTCCCGGCTAAGGTCGTCAAGCACTTCGTGAATCTCCTTGATGGTGCTTGATGCATTGGACCCGGCTTTCTGGTTGATGAGCATCATAGCTGCCGGATGCCCGTTCACCTCGGAGGAATAGTTGTAGTATTCATCGCCCAGTTCCACATCGGCAACCTCTTTCAACCGAAGCACATTGCCGCCCGGCAGTGACTTGACGACCAGCTCACCGAACTCTTCCGCTCCGGACAAGCGTCCGCGGTATTTCATCGTGTATTCATTGGCGGTAGGATGATTGGCACCGAAGGAGCCGGTGGCGGCCTCGATGTTCTGTCGTGCAAGTACGGCAGAGATGTCATCGGGGATAAGCCCGTATTGCGCCATCTTGTCGGGACGCAGCCAAAGTCGCATGCTGTAGTTGGAACCGAACAACTGTGCCTTTCCCACGCCGCTGATACGTTTCAGCCTCGGCTCGACATTGATTTTCACGTAATTGCTCAGGAAGGTCTGGTCGAAGCGGTCATCGGGCGAATAGAGCGCGAAAGTCATCAGTTCGGCATTCTGCTGCTTTTCAGTGGTGACACCGGTCTTGGTGGCTTCCGCCGGAAGTTGGCTCAGTGCGCCGTTCACGCGGTTCTGCACGTTTACCGCCGCCATGTCCGCGTTGGTTCCCTGTTTGAAATAGATGTTGATGGAAGCATCTCCCGTATTCGATGCCGTGGAAGTCATATAGGTCATGTCTTCCACTCCGTTGATGGCTTCTTCCAGAGGGGTTATCACTGCCTTCTGCACGGTTTCAGCGTTTGCTCCCGGATAAGTTGCGAATACGTTGATGGTCGGAGGTGCGATGTCGGGGTATTGTTCCACCGGCAAGGAAAACATGGAAATCATGCCCAACAGTACAATCACCACCGAGATAACGCCCGAAAACACCGGGCGGTCTATAAAAAATCGCAGGTTCATTTCGTTTCGTTTTTAGGGGTTATGCTCATGCCTTCTCTCACCAGTCCCACGCCTTCGGCGACAATGGTGTCACCGACCGAAAGACCTTCTTTTACGATAAACCGGTTGCCGTCGTTCAGGCGGTCCACCGTGAGATAGGCGGCTTCCGCCTGTCCGTTTTTCAGACGGTAAGCGATAATCTTGTCCTGCAGTTCCACGGTGGCGGTCATGGGAATGGTTACGGCCTCCGTTTTCGGGTTTTGAAGGATGACATTGCCGATGCTGCCACTCAACAGTTCGCGGTCGGGATTGGGGAACAGGGCTTTGATTTGTACCGTTCCGGTAACAGGATCCACCACGCCGCTTACGGTTTCAATACGTCCTTTCGCCTTGTACAGGCTGCCGTCGTTGAGTTGCAGGCCCACTTCCGGCGTCCCGGCTATCATGCTGTCAATCGAGCCATAGCGAGCCGAATATCGCCGTAGCATATTCTCCGAAATGGAGAAATAGGCATACATCTCCGCATTGTCGGACACGACCGTGAAAGGCTGTGCCATATTGGGACCGACAAGCGCACCGATGCGATAGGGCAATGTGCCTACTACTCCGTTGCTCGGGCTTTTGATTTCCGTATAGGAGAGATTGTTGCGTGCATCCGATTCTTGTGCCTTTGCCTGTTCGAGTTCAGCACACGCCACTGCCAGTTGGTTCCGGGCGAGAGAAAGCTCGTAGTCGGATATGACCTTCTCGTCAAACAATGCCTGCTTGCCCCGCAGCTCGATTCTTGCCGTTTCCACTTTTGCCTGTGCCGCGCTGACATTGGCCTGCGCCGTGCGTAATGCCGCCCGATAGGGCACTTGGTCAATTACAGCCAATACTTGACCGGTCTTCACCCGTTCACCCTCTTTCACTTTCAGACGGATAATGCGCCCGGATATTTGCGGCAGGATGTCCACATCCTGCCGTCCGCGTATGGCGGCGGAATAGGACTCGGAGATTTCCACCGGACTTGCCGCGACCTTTATGACCCGATAACTCTGCACCGCATCCTGCTTGCCGTCCGCCTGCCTGCATCCGGTCGGCAGGAACAGCATGAGAGCAAATGCGGCGAAATTCGTGATAATGAATTGCTTGTTCATATTTTCTTCTTGTTTTGTATTAATTCATAAATTGATTTTTGGAACATGAATAAAAGTTTATCTTTTTCGTTCATGCGGATATTATCAGAATAACCGTCTTTTGTTATTTGATACCCACATGGCTTAACCATAAAAATGCCTAAGCCCTTAGTGTACGAACTTACTTCTGAGGCATAGTCTTTACTTGTATTTAATGGAACTTTCCCTTTAATATGACACCACTCATTATTACAACTGATGTCTTCAATCTCAGACATCAGTTTTTGCAAATCTGTAATAGCTTTGGAACTCGCTACTTGGGGTATCTGCAACTCAAAACAGAGCATCGGTTCGAGAATGTCCACACCTGACTGTTGCAAAGCCAGCCTGAAGACATAAGGGGTCAGCTGTCTGAAATCAGCAGGTGTACTTACCGGGCTATAATACTCGGCTTGAGTAAAAGTTACTTTCAGATCTGTCACTTCCCATCCATGTAAACCAGATTGGCAAGACATACGAATCCCTTCAAAAACGGCATTTTGAAAAGAATGGTTCAGATAACCATAGGAGATGTCACTTTCGATTTGCAACCCTGCCCCTAACGGTAAGGGTTCAAGAGTCAGCCCTATTGTGGCCCAGTAAGGGTTGGGTGGTACTTCGATCTGAATAATCTTATTGACCTTTTTTATAGGTCGTTCTTTGTAGATAGTCTTGATCTCATCAAAATGGACCTTTACGGAAAATCGTTCTTCCAGCAATGTCTGTATGATTTCCTTTTGGGTCAAACCATATAACGAGATTTCCAATTCATCACTATATGAGTTTATGGAAAAGGACAAAGACGGGTCTTCAATCCACAATGTATTCAGAGCGGATATCACCTTGCTTCTCTCTTCGGGCTTATTTGGCCGGACGGAGGATTTGAGAGCGGGATGCTGATGAGATAATCCTTGAATCAAACAAGGTTTAGCACCTAAATAATCTCCGATTCGAAAATCTTCTATATCTTCTACAATCGCGATATCATTGGCACCCACTTCATCAACATTTATCTCTCTGCCCTGATAAATAGTCTTTAGATTTTTAATCTTGATGAATTTTTCCGAATCGTTGATTCTTACAATGTCTCGAAGTCTCAGACTTCCGTCAATTATTTTTAGAAAACTTCTTTTATGTCCTTTGGGGTCATGCTCTATCTTATAGAGATAAGCTGAAAGTCTGTTTGAGACTGATTCTGGAGGAAGTATAAAAGAAGAGATGGCGTCCAACAACTCATTGATACCGATATTGAACATTGCTGATCCATGTAGTACCGGATAGACTTTGGCTTTTGCCACAAGATCGATTATCGTATTCCAATAATCAGCCGGTGAAATTTCGCTATCCGCCAAATATCGTTCTAATATATTGTCGTCATGGTTGCATACAAATTCTTTGTATTCTTCCTTTATATATGTTTGGGAGCAAATCGGATAAACCAATCCATCGACAACAGTTTGCATAAACAGGACATCTTGAGACAGATTTGTTTTTATATCCAGATACAAACGCTCTAAATTCACACCGTCACGGTCAATTTTATTGATAAATATAATTGTCGGGATTTGCAGTTTTTGTAAAGTATTGAACAGCAACTTTGTTTGCGCTTGTATGCCTTCCTTTGCGGATAAGATGAGGACTGCTCCATCAAGCATTTTGAATGTCCGCTCCACTTCCGCAATAAAATCCATGTGTCCCGGAGTGTCAATGATATTGCATTTCACTCCATTCCAGATAATAGATGTCGTAGAAGCCCGAACAGTAATTCCTCTACGTTTCTCTATATCCATAGAGTCTGTTATGGTGTCACCATTATCCACACGGCCGCACTTTTCCGTTGCTCCACTGGCAAACAGCAGATTCTCGGTTACGGAAGTTTTTCCTGCATCAATGTGAGCAAGAATTCCTAAATTTATAATATTCATTTGGATTAAGCAATAATATACTACAATAGATGCATTGTCGAAACGCACCTTTTAATACCTCCTCGTAGCATGTGAGAACTACAGGATTACTAACTCGTATTAATATGTATATTATTACTGCCGCATAACGATTGCAAAATTACACAAAAAAAATATATCTAACAAAAGTGGGAGGATTTTTTAACTTTTTTTACCATAGACATTTTATTAGGGAAGCGTAGGTTCAACTGGTAAGTACAAATAAGTAGAAATGTTTGAACAACAACGTTTTAGGAAGTTGAAAAAAATCAAGTTTCTCTCTCGGTATAACGTTTATTTTGGCCAATATCTTCTTTAGTTTGGCATTTGAGTATTTCCCATTCGTGTTCTATTTAGCTCCTTATTATGAGTATGTAGCAAGTTGCTTATCAAATTCAGCCTCTTTGAGGGTCAAATATGGTTTTGCAAATGGTGACTGACAAGACATAAACAAGGTCAGCAGGATTTTTTACATAAATGGACATGAATGTATATAACCTAAAATAAGAATAAATTTTAATAAGGGCTGCCCAAAAAGAAAAAAAATGCAGTTGCCATCCTACAGATACTTGCAGAAAGGATAAAATTTACTTTTAGACCTTTTGGGATAGCCCTTATTAATACTTCAGATAAAATTCCTTAGGTTATATTTTCAATCCTTTGGACCGGGTTTCCTCCTTGGCATACAGTCCCGGACGCCCGATTATGACATGGTTGGCAACGATACTATCCGCCGGACTGCGTATCTGCGGCGGTGCATTTTCGGGATATTGCGCCTGCCTGTTCCTCACATCTTCCGCTTCCGGCTTGAGCTGTTGCCCTTCATTCTCCTTTTCTGCGACTTCGGGCGTGGGTGGCGCAAGCTCCAGCTGAATTTTTCGGTCAAGGGCGGCAAGTTCGGACTTCAACTGCTTCAGCTCGTCCTCCTTCTTCCACACCTTACCCGCTATCTCCTGTAACTGCGGTATCTCCATCTCCAGCACCTCGTTCTTCGCCTTGTACTGGTCGATGATGGAGGGTATCCTCTCCATCGCGTTGAGGAAGTTGCGGGCGGCGGCCAACGGGTCAGCCATCGCCAGATGCCCGTTGTTGTAGGTGTACTTGTAGTTCCCCTCGACCACGAAGCGGTTGTCGGTGAACTCCAATCCCTCTTTGAGTATCCTTTCGCTCACCACCTTTATCGGAAAACCGTAAAGTTCACCGACCTGCGTGTACAACCCTCCGGTCGTGGCATTCTTGGCTATCTCCTGCAAACGCTTTCCGATGACCTTCTCATCGGCGGAATCCACTCCGTCCACCTTTATTATATTAAGGCGGTTGCCCTCCTTGTCGGTCTGCACCACCGACAGGAAGCGGTTCCAGTCCTCCGTCATGGCATCTATGAAAGCCGTGTTGTTGCGCAACTCGCCGGTCTTTGACTCCAGCTTGAACTCCGAATCACGCTTGCCCTTGTTGAACGACTTGCGTTCCCCTTCGAGCGATGCGATCCGCTTTTCCAGTTTCGCCTTGTCCAACAGGTCGGTATTGCCGGAGAGCAACGCCATGTATTCCGAGAAATTCATGCCCGATTTTTCGTCCATTGCCCCCTCGTCGATGGTACGCGCACCCATCGCACCGCTTTTGAGCTGGCTTATGAAAGTCTGCTTGCAGTGCAGGAGGTTGAACTTGTAGCTGTCCAGTGACTTCTCCACCGCGTAGATGATTACATCCACGTTGTTCCCGGCGAAATGTTTGGCAATCTCATTACCTGCCCTAACTCCGCGTCCGTCACGCTGTTGCAAGTCGGACGGTCGCCACGGCGTATCGAGATGATGAATTGCCACACACCGTTTCTGTGCGTTCACACCCGTTCCGAGCATGGAGGTGGAGCCGAACAGCACACGCACCGTCCCGGCGTTCATGGCATCTATCACCGCCTTCCGAGCCTTGTCGGTCTTGCACTCCTGAATGAAGCGCACCTCGCTTGGCGGTATGCCGTAGTCCTCCGTCAGTTTGCGCTTGATTTCCGAATAGACGTTCCACCCATCGCCCGGCTGGTAAGTCCCCAAGTCAGAGAAAACGAACTGCGTGCCTTTCTGCGCGTCGTATTTTTGATAATACTCCGCGATTATTTTGGCACAGTGGCTCGCCTTGTTGTCGGGGTGGTCTTCGTAATGCGGGTCTATCATGCGCATGTCGAGTGCCATCTTCCGGGCATAGTCCGTGGCGATAAGCATCTTCGCCTTTTCCTCCGTTTCCGAAAGCGGCAGTCTGCCCAACAGGGTGGCGTCGCCCGTCTTGGCGAATTGCATCAGCTTCTGTATGAAGTCCTCCTGCTCCGGCGTGGGCGGTATGTGGTGCAGTATCTCGTTTTTGTTGGGACGGTCCACGCCCACATCCTCCGCCGTGCGGTAGTCCGTGATTTCATTATAGAAGGCGGCAAGCTCCGGCACTTTGATGAAGTAGCGGAAACGCTCCTTCTGCACCACGTTGTTCGTCACGTTGAACTCAAAATCCGTTGTCTTCTTGGCAAATATCGCCGACCACGCATCAAAACATCGAATGTCCTGCCGTTCCAGCTCCTTCGGGCGCAGGTACTTGAACAGCAGGTACAGCTCAGTCAGCGAGTTGCTGATAGTCGTGCCGGAGAGGAAGGTCGCCCCCAAGTCCTTGCCCGTGCGCTCCTGTATGGTGCGGATAGCAAAGAGCATGTTCAGTGCCTTCTGGCTTCCCTCGCTGTTCCCCAATCCCGCCACACGGTCGTGGCGCGTGTTGAAAGTCAGATTCTTGAACTGGTGCGATTCATCAATGAAAATGTGGTCGATGCCCATCTGCTTGAAGTCCACCACGTCGTCCGTGCGTGACTTTATGGCGTGTTCCACCTTCTCCAATTTCGCTTCAAGGTTATGCTTGCGCTTCTCCAGACCTTTCAGCATCGCCCGCGATACGTTCTTTCCCTGCTGGCGCAGCACTTCGAGGTTTTCCTCCACCGTGTCAAGCTCCGCTTGCAGGATGCGCTGCTGCAACTCCGGCGACTGCGGTATCTTGCCGAACTGGTCGTGCGACATAATGACACAATCGTAGTCGTTGTTCTTGATGTTGTTGAAGAAACGCACGCGGTTGGCGGTCGAAAAGTCTTTCTCCGAAGCGTACAGAATCCTCGCGTTGGGATATGCCGCTTGATAGGTGGCGGCAATCTCCGCAACATTGGCTTTCAGCCCGATAATCATCGGCTTGTGCGCCAAGTTCAGACGCTTCATTTCATGCGCGGCGATGCACATTATCAGCGTCTTGCCGGTTCCAACCTCGTGGTCACAAATTCCGCCGCCGTTCTGTTTCAGCATCCAGACGCAATCCATCTGCGAGGGATAGACGCTCCTGATGCCCCGGCTTGCCAGCCCTTTCAGATTGAGGTCGGGAAAAGTCTGATGCGAGCCGTCATACTTCGGGCGCACGAAACAGTTGAACTTGCGGTTATACATCGTCGTCAGCCGCTCCTTGAACTGTGGCGACTGCTCTTCGAGCCATTCGGAGAAGCCGTTTCGTATCTCGTCAATCTTGGCGTTGGCGAGTTGTATTCCCTCGCTGTCGCGCATCTTGATGTCGTTGCCATGCTCGTCCTTGCCGATGGACTTCATCATGTCAGGGCAGGTGTTGTGCAGGGCGTGTTTTAGGAGGTGCATACCGTCATAGTTCCGGTAATACCCCTTCACCAGAAACTCGTCCGTGATTTTCATGGTGCGGTAGCCGCACACCACCGAAAACTCGTCCATGCTTGCGGAATAGGCGATTTTCACCTCCGTGTCGAACAGCCGGCTCATGTAGGCGGCATAGACACCCGTCGGAATCCAGCGTTCCCCGAAATTGAAGTCCAGATCCTCGAAGGCGATGCGCTGCGGCTCGGCATCTTTCAGAGCCTCCAACGCCTGCTTCACCTCCGGCATACGCTCATTTTCGGGATTGTCACCCATCCATGCCTCTATGCGTTCCGCTTTCTCTATGACATTTCCGGCGATGAAACGGTCTTTGATTTCGTAACCGGTCACGAGCGGATTGTAGTAGATGCGCCCTTGCAGGGCAGTGAGCAAATCCTCCGCCGTGCTGTCGGTTATCTCCCGCATATAGTCGAGATTGACCGTACCATATTTGTTGAGCGACGCAGACAGGGCTTCTTCGGGAGAGCCTACGTTGGCATGGCTCTCCACCGCGAAGGAAACAGGATGCTCGAAGATGTCCGCCTTGACGAACTTTCCGTTTTCCATCCGTTCCAGCGAAAGGATGTCGCGCCCGCCCGCATCCATCATCACTAACTTCACGTTCTGCTTGGCGTTGAGGTTGCCGTAGCGCATGACAAACTCATCGTAACAGGTATTCAGATGCTCTCGCCACGGAACATTTGCCTCGCGCCGGAGCGATTCATAACGGTACAGACGCTCGTAGGCGTCACGCAGCGACACATACAACAACGCCTTTTCCTTCTGGTATCCTTTCAGGTCGAGCGGCTGGAATGTCGCCCCGTATGGCGTGATGTCTTTCAGGTAGCCGATGTTATGACGCCCCCGGTCAGCCACCAGCGACCCTTCGCGCAGGTGCATCTCCGGCGTGCGGTGGTAGGCACGCGGAGAAAGGTCCACGACTTCCTCCTTCGGCTTTTCCGCTTCGATGTCGGGGAAAAGGAAAGTCCCCACCGCTTCCGATGGGGTATCTGTAACGGCAGGTGCGGCGACTGCCTCCGGCTGTGTTTCCTCCTGTCGTGGCTGCTCACGGGAAGTTTCCGGCACGGCTTTCACTTCCGTCTTTTCCGCCACTTGTTTCTCGTTATGCTGCCTTGCCAGTTCCCGAAGTTCTTTCCTACGCTCCGGCGTCAAACCCATCATCATTTCATAGAAACCGTTGATGGGAGGATTGGTATCCCAGTCCAGTGTGGCATAGATGTCGTCCGGGTCGGCAGGCTTGGCGGTGTTCTCCGCTTTCACCTCCTTATTCTCCATTGCGGGTTTTGCAGTTGGAGCTGTCGGTGTAACCGTGACTTTCGGTTTGGGCGGAGTGGACTTTGCCGTAACTGCCTTTTTCACCGTCTTTTTCTTTTTGGAGGTTTTCGGTTGGCTGACCTCTTCCGTCATCCCCCAGAGGTCAAGCAGGGTGAGCTGCACGCCTGCGGAATATTGCGGGCGCGGTTCTATCTCCGGCTTTTCATCTGCGGGTTGCGGCTTTTCTGTCGGAGTTTCCACCGTCTGCGCCGAGGATACTGTTTCCAATTTTATGGCAGGACGCTCTACTTTATTTTGAACGGCAACTTTTTCTTCCGTTCCTGCCTGCCGGATTGAACCCGAATACAAGCGCATGGCAAGCCTGTAATGGAAATCCTCGTCGAGCATACGGCGCAAATCCCCGGCGATGCCTGCTGCCTTGCCCTCGTGCAGATAAACCATAGCGGGCTTCCCGTAGGGGTCTGTGTCAAGTTTCGCCATCGTATGCACGATGCGTTCCGGGTGGTGGATGAAATAGGCGTTGTCGGTCAGGGCGGTTTTCGTGTCCGTCTGTATCACGGTCATCAGCCGCTCGTCCTGCGACATTTCCTTCTTGCTGAGGTTCTTTTGCAGGACAATCAGGTCACTGCCCACCTCCGTGCCCGCGTTGTCCGTGAACAGGTTGTTGGGCAGGCGTATCGCGGATACCAGATTGGCCTGACTGAACAGCTCGTTACGCACGGAGGTCTTGGTGCTATTCAATACCCCTTGCGAGGTGATGAACGCCACGATACCGCCGTCACGCACGGCATCCAGTCCTTTGAGAAAGAAATAGTTGTGGATGGTTTTCTGGGCGGAGCGTCTGCCGAAAGAGTCGCTCCGCTGAAACTCCGCGTCGAACACGGCAATGTCACCGAACGGAATGTTGGACACCGCCAAGTCGAAATAATTGTTGAACGGTCTTTCGATTTTCTCAAAACCGCAGGTGCGCATTTTCTGGTCGGGATAGAGATGCCTCAAGATTGTACCCGTGAGCAGATCCTTCTCGAAAGCCATCACATCCGCATTGGGGCTGTGCCGCAGCATGGAATCCACGAACACGCCGACACCTGCCGACGGTTCGAGCATACGGGCGGGGCGGACGCTGTAATCTGCCAGCACGTCCGCGATGGTGTCGGTTATCTCTTTGGGGGTGTAGAAAGCGGTCAGCACGGACGCTTTCAGCGAATCCACAAACCGCTTGTACTCTGTTTCGTCCTTGCTGTTCTCACGGATAAGCCTGTGCAGCTCCACCGTCGGGGCGAACAGTTCGAGGTCGGATTTCGCCCACCGGACGGCATCCGTCAGTTCCTTTGCAGGGTTGAGGATACATTTCAGACCGCCGAAACCGCAGTACCTTTGAAGTATGGCACGCTCTTCGGTTGTCGCTGTCCTATTTTCCCTGTCAAGGATGAATGCCGTCCGTATCGCCTCGATGTTGTCCCGCAGTTTCTGTTTGCGGTTAAACGCCATATTCGTCTAAGTAAAGGACGGTTGCTCCCGTCAGCTCCGTGTAGAGCAGGTCGTAATCGGAAGACAGGGCGAAGTTGTCGTCCGAAAGGTCATAGACGGAGAACACGTTGCCGACAAGCGGCAGGAGTTTATGGATAAAGGCTTCTTGTTTCTCTTCCGGCACTTCGTTGGCAAACTCGTTCTCCACGACTTCGTGGAGCATGGCGTACCGGGAATAGTGCAACCCGCGCAGCAGTGTTTCCATCGCCAGTTCCTGCGCACCGTCGGTGGGATAGCCTTCAATCCGCGCCTTTTCATACGTTTCGGCGGCACGATCGGCGCGTTCCCGTATGAAAGCGGTGTCGGTAGCCTGTTCAAACTTGTTCGTGCGGAGGTAGTCCATCAGGTACAGACCGTAATAGGAAAAGTCGGACTGCCCTTCGTTGTTCTTCTTGTTGTTCATTACTTTGGAGTTTAGTGGATTGATATTTAACGGGATAATCGGTTGGAAAAAAGGAAGAAAAAGGCACTCGGTATCCCTCCGAGTGCCGCCACTAAATCCAAAGTATGAGTGTAATCCGGTATCGAAGAACAATTCATTACTCTGAACAAGTGGCAAAGTTAATACTATTTCTTCCGTCCTGAAAATTTCTTGCCCTTTTTAGCCTCCGGGAACACGAACGTCGTGTTATATTCCCCGTCAAAGGCGACGACGGCATCGAAGCTCTTGCCCTGTTTGCTCTTGAAGCCTTTGAGCAGCTGGGTATGCCCTTCGGTGAGCAGGTCTTTGATTTCATCGTCGGACAGGGTGCGTCCCGCTTTCAGCCGGAACACGGGAAGCCCGCACTCCGTGTTGTCGCAGCGTACCACCTTGCCGTAGAACCGCATCCTGCCCGTGCCGCACTTGGGACACGCGCAACCGGAATCGCGGCTGCCGAAGAGTTTGTCGCATGAGAGCAGTTCGGAGGTAATCTCCCGCGTGTACGCCTCTATCTTTTTGCGGAAGGTATCGGCGGACAGCTCCCCACGCTCGATGCGTGCCAGTTCCTTCTCCCATTCGCCTGTCATGGCGACATCGGCGATGCGCATCGTCTTCACCACGGAATTGAGTGCAAGCCCCTTTTCGGTGGGGACAAGCAATTTCTTGCAGCGTTCCATGTAACCGCGCTTGAAGAGCGTTTCGATGATGGAGGCGCGTGTGGCGGGAGTACCGATGCCGCAGTCCTTCATCGCCTGCCGCAGTGCGTCATCCTCGATTTCCTTGCCCGCCGTTTCCATTGCGGACAGCAGGGTGGCTTCGGTATGTAGCGGCTTGGGCTTAGTCTTCCCTTCTGTGATGGAAGAGGCTTTCAGTGTCAGCGTGTCGCCTTCCTGCCAGCCGGGAATGGTGGTTTCCTCCTTGTTTTCCTCGCCATAGACAGCACGCCATCCGGCTTGCCTGATGACGCTGCCTTTCACGGTAAACTCCACTCCGGCACATTCCGCCATGACAGCGGTCACGTCCTTGACGCATTTTTCAGAGAATGCCTCGACCATGCGCCCGGCAATCATCTGATAGATGGTATTGTCCTCTTTGGAGAGGAAGAGCGGTTTCTCACCCGTGACGAGTAGGGCATGGTGGTCTGTCACCTTGCCGCCGTCTACGCTGCGGCGTGTCGGGATGGCTTTTGCCCGCACCTTGTCTTTCCATTCGTGCTGTGTGCCGATGAAAGCGAGCAGTTTGGGAATTTCGGCAAACACGTCTTCGGGGATGTAGCGGCTACCCGTTCTCGGATAGGTTATCAGCTTCTTCTCGTAGAGCTTCTGCGCGATTTCAAGCGTCTGCTCCGCCGTGAAGCCGTGCTTGGCGTTGGCTTCTTTCTGAAGCGTGGTCAGGTCGTACAGCAACGGGGTATCCTCCGTTTTCTCCTTGCGCTCGGCTTTCGTTACCGTTGCGAAGCCTGCCGCCTTTACCTTATTATATAGCTCCGTTGCCGGTTCTTTCGACTTCCATTTTTCAGAGGATGAGAATTTCACGACCTTGCCGTCGCAACCGTCCGTTGCGATATGGAGTTGCCAGAAGGCTTCGGGCGTGAAGCGGCGGTTCTCCCAGTAGCGTTCACATACCATAGCCAACGTTGGTGTCTGCACCCGCCCCACGGAGTATGTGCCGTGTCCGGCGGCGATGGAGAGAGCCTGCGTGCCGTTGATGCCCACGAGCCAGTCGGATTCGCTTCGCGCTTTGGCGGCGAGGTATAGGTTGTCATACTTGCCGCCGTCTTCGAGGTTGCGCAATCCCTCGCGGATAGCCTTGTCGGTGAGCGAGCTTATCCACAGGCGCACGAAAGGAGTGGTACTGCCCGTGTAGTGGTAGAGGTAGCGGAAGATAAGTTCACCCTCGCGTCCGGCATCGGTTGCCACGATGATTTGGTCGCTGGTGCCGAACAGCCTTTTGATTGTTTTTATCTGCGACACCACGCCGCTATCGGGCTTGTAGCCTTTCTCCGTCCTGACCTGACGGGGGACGAGCGTGAAGGTGTCGGGGATAATCGGGAGGTTGTCACGGACGAAACCGCGCACGCCGTAGCCATCGGGCATGGCGAGCTGGACAAGGTGTCCGAATGCCCATGTCACGGCATAGCCGCCTCCCTCGAAATATCCTTCCTCTCTCTTTGTCGCGCCCACGATGCGGGCGATTTCACGTGCCACGGAGGGCTTTTCTGCAATGATTGTCTTCATGTCTTCTTCTTTTTTGTTGATACTTTGGATTTTATTTTGGATTCAGTGGCGGACATCGGTCTATACTTTCATGCCCTTGCCCGTTTTCTTCTGCGGCTTGTCCTGCTGCTGTTGCTGGCGGGCGTCCTTCGGAGTGGTCTGACCTTTCTGCAAAGGCTCTTTCAGGTTCTTTGTCGCCTCGTTGGTCTTGCCCTCGTTGTTCACCGCCACCTGCGTGCGGCTCTCGTTGGACGGGGCGACCTGCTGCCCGATGTCGGGATTTGTTTCGTAGCGGTACGGGCGACCCTTCTCCGGGTTGAACTTGATATACATCGTGGCATGGAAGCCCTGCTTGTCGGTCACGTTCTCCAGTTTCACGGCTTTGCCCGCCACATAGTCGGCTTTCTGCTGTTCGGTGAAGTTCACGTCGCTCCATTTGCTGATGGGGCGGATGCTGCCGTCCTCGTTCGTCCACGTGTTGCGGCGTTGCTCCTTCTTGGTCTGTGTGGCATTTTCCCCGCCTTGCGCCTGACTTTTCGACGTGTCGCCTTTGGTTTCCTGCGTCTGTACGGTACGGGGCGACCTTCCGGTTCCCGGCACGAACTCCACGCCGCGCTGCTCCACGTTCACTTGCAGAGTGGTGACGAACTTCCTGCCGTCGTTGCGCTCGATGAGCTTGTCGCGCACGGGCAGTCCGGCGCGGAGCATATCCTGCTCCTGCTTGGTGATTTCCGTCTTGCCGATGCGCTCCGGGATGCGTACCTTGCTCGCCGGAATGTCCGTGATCTCATTCGTCTTGCGGTCGATGCTGATGTAGGAGGGGATAATCTCGCCCGTTTCCTTCTCCACGATGTCCACGACCCTGCCGAGGTTGCCCGTCTCGCGCAGGTTCTTCCGGTCGTCGTCGGAGAATTTGTGTTCCTTGTATTCATCCAGTTTCTGCTCCTTGCGGATGAAGTGCGGCACGAGGCTGATGTTTCCCTCGCCGTCCTTCTTGAAGGAAAGGCGGGCGTCCAGCTCGAATGCTTCGCCGCCGAAGGTGGGCTTGACCTTCACCAAGTCGGACTTGCCGTAGTGGAGCATCTTCGTAAGGTCGCCGGACTTTTCAAGGTCGTCACGCTTCACGCCCCATCTGTCCTCCAGCTCCTGCCAGTTGATTTTGCTCTCGTCGATGGGCTGGTAGCCCCGTTTGCCCTGCGTCTGTTCGGGATCTTCCTGTTGTTCTTTTTGTTGCTCCATGTTTTCCTGTTTTTGAGGTTCTTGTTTTTCGGTTGCCAGTTCTTCCTGCACCTTTTTCTCGTAGTCGGAGGTGTCCACCTTGTGAGGGGCAAGCAGCTCCTTGTTCGCTTCGGGGTCTTTCAGCAGTTGCTTCATCACCTCCAAGAGATTTTCGGCTTGGTCTGCCGCGATGCGGTAAAAACCGAAGCGGCTGGGTTCCTTGCACTGCCGGAAGAAGTTCTTGAAGAAGTTGTCCAGCACGTCGCCGTGTCGGTCGAATTGCAGGAAACTCTGCGCGTTTTCCGCTTTCGCGGGGGTGCGCTTGGGTGTGCCGTCCGCGTTCAGCCCGGCAACCACGCTGATCTCGCCCGTCTTCTCGTCACGGACCACCAGCACGTCCTTTTCGTCTTTTTTCTTTGCCATCTGAAAAATGTTTTAATGGGTTATTTATGAAAGAAATTATGGATACGAGCCTTGTAGAAGGCTATATCTTCCTTTTTGAAGTCCTTGATATGGTTGGAAAGGAATGTCAGCACGTCCTCCTCGCTGTAATAGGTTTTCTTGCCCAGTGTCTTGTAGGGCAATGCGCCGACACTGCGGTAGCGTTGCAGGGTGCGCTTGCTTATCTGAAGCAGCATGCACAAGTCCTGATTGTCGAAAAGGCGGATGCTTTCCGTGATAGTAGGCTGTTTCCCCTCAGCCTTCATCGCCAGCAGCAGTTCGTCCTGACGGTCGAGCCGTTCCATCAACTTCTGCATCCAGCCTTCGAAGTTGTTTCGTGTGAGCAGTTCCATGACCTATGTCCTCCTTCCTTTGGGGTTGCCGCCCGTGCGCAACGTGTGGTTGCGTTTCAGTTCCTGCGGTGTCGCCGCGTCCTCGTTGACGGTACTCTCATCAAGCAGGCGGTCGATTTCCGACTGCCGGTAGCGGCATTTGCCGCGAAGCACGACATAGCCGATGCGTTGCTCGCTGCGCATACGCTGGAGGGTGCGGGTACTCACGTTAAGCAGGTGCGCCGCCTCGCGTGTGGTGAGCAACCTGTCGGGCGATGCCGCTCTCTTGTCACCGGAGACGGCACGGACGTGTGCCGCAATCTCCGCTATCTGTTCCGTCAATGACCGGAAGACGGAACTTTCCATTGTTATCACTTTCATATTCAGTCCTTTCTTTTTGTATCTGCGGCAAAATTCGGCAATAAACAAAAGGGGCTTTAACAACTCACTACGTGACTCACGTAAGATTTTTACGGAAGATGGCTCCGTAACCCGGTCAAACGGCGCAACAGGCAGCCTTTCAGTGGAAAACGGCACGTGTCCGGGAGTGTATCGTTACCTTTGCGGGCAAACCGATAATTGCATGAATATGGAAATAGTATCAATTGAGAAAAAGACTTTCGAGATGATGGTGGCGACATTCGGCGCACTCTCGGAGAAGGTCGCCGCACTGAGGCGCAAAAGCGACACGGGGCGCATGGAAAGATGGCTCACGGGCGAGGAGGTCTGCGGGCAGTTGAGAATAAGCCCGCGCACGTTGCAGACGTTGCGCGACAAGCGGCTTATCGGCTACTCGCAGATAAACCGCAGGTTCTATTACAAGCCGGAAGAAGTTAGGAGGCTGATTCCGCTTATCGGTACGCTCTATCCCGGCGGCAGGTAATCTTATTATTCACCCACTGAATCCAAAGTTATGATGAACGAGAACAACGATGTTTTTACACTGGAGGACGAGCCGCTTGCCACCGTGGTGCAGAATATGCGCAAAGGCTCTAAATGGCTCTCTGCATTTTTGGAAAACTACCGTCCACCGCTGGACGGGGAACGTTACCTGACGGACAGGGAGGTGGCGGAGTTGCTCCGTGTGAGCCGCCGTACCTTGCAGGAATACCGTAACAACAGAGTGTTGCCCTTTATCCTTTTAGGCGGGAAGGTGCTTTACCCCGAATCGGGATTGCGTGAACTGCTGGAGGCGAATTACCGCAAACCGATGGAGTAATGTCCTGACATTCCGGAATAAAATGCGTACCTTTGTGGTTAAAACGAATACCATTATGCTTCGGAGTGAATTTGCAAAATTGTTAGAATCCACAATAATTCCTGAAGGAATTGAGCAAGAGGACATAAAATCCCGAATCTATCCTATAAGTGCAGCATTGATGTCAATGTTGCCACAAAAACTGTATAGATATAGGAGTTGTTCAACATTAAACCTTGATGCTTTTGACAAGGATCTGGTTTATGCTGTTACTGCTGATAAGTTTAATGACCCCTATGACACTCTTGTTTATTATAGTTTGGATAATATTCAAGAGCAAATGAGAGCTTGTTGTACAGAAGAATTTCTTGAACAATTCAAACAGATACTTGAAACTAAAGATTTCGAATTTCCTCCAAGTGTAATCCAATTTTTCGGAAGAAACAATTTGACAGGTTTAAAAAAACAGGTAATATCGTGTAACGGCATAAATCCATTGACATTAGCTCTTTTTAGTGTTGTAATGGAAAACATATTGAAAGAAATCCTATTAAAAATGGGGGATACATTAAAGGTCGTATCTACAATAGCATGTTTAAGTGAAAGCATAGATTCTGTTATAATGTGGAGTCACTATGCCCAAAATCATGAAGGGTTTGCATTGGAATATGATTTAAGGTTCTTATTAGAACAAGGAGAAATGAATTGTTGTATCTTGCCTGTTATATATGATAATAACCGCTTTGATGCAAATAGTTTTATTCAATGGTATATAGCAAAGAGCTTGGGGCTGGATGTTAAAAATATAGATTCACTATCGCATTTGAAAATGGCTATTCACAAATCCACACAGTGGGAATATGAAAATGAATGGCGTATTATTCATTCAGAGAAACAACCTGCCGCACATTCTCGTGCAACAAGCCTGAAAATTGTTCCTAAAGCAATCTATTATGGAGAGAGAATTTCAAACATCCACAAGAAAACTTTGCATTATATAGCACAAGAAAAAGGAATTGCGGAATATGATATGTACATTGATTGTGGCTCGTTAAAGTATGAGATGTTATATAAGCCATCTCAATTTTGATACCTCATATTCTTTAGCACATAATTTGTATATTCAAAATTGACTATTTTAAAGTTAAAACGGACAGCTTGATGGTTGTCCGTTTTTAATTGATTTTCATCGTCTTTTCAGCAGTAACCGCCTTTTCCGCTATGTACGAATAACATGTAGGCGGTATGCTTGTCTTTTGCAAGTGCCTTGTCCATCAGCCAGCGGCGGAAAAGATGGGCATGGTATGTGCTCAGCCGAAAGGTGACGGGGATGATTATCTCAAGCGAGTAAACATCCGCATACAGACCGTTTTCAAGTTGGATGTAGCGGCATGCCTCGTAGTCGTTCAGCACGTCCGTTTTGAGGATGGCTTTGATGGCGGCGTTCACTGCCGGGACACCCGTGTGGAACAGTCTGGCGATTTCTCCGGCGGTCATCCATACATCGTTACCGGTTACGCTGACCGCCTTGTCCTCAATGATGATTATGTCACGTTTCATGGCTTCTCTGTTTTAGATGGTACGACCTGCAAATTCTTCGATTTGGTTCAATCTCGCGGCAAGGTTCTCCATGTCTTGATTGAGCTTCTCTTTGGTTATTTTCGCGTATATCTGCGTTGTCTTTATGCTTTTGTGTCCCAGCATGGAACTGACCGTTTCGATGGGTACGCCGTTGGAGAGGAACACCGTCGTGGCGGCCGTGTGGCGGCTTTGATGCCATGTAATATGCTTGGTGATACCGCAACGCTTGGCGACGGCACGGATTCCGGCAAGGCACGTGTTATAGTGGGGTACGGGGAATATCCTGCCGTCCCCACACAGCCCACGGTATTTGTCGATGATGCGCTTCGCTATGTCGAGCATACGGATGTTGGACACCACACCCGTCTTCTGGCGGTTGATGTTTATCCACTCGTGTTCGTCAAAGTAGGTGCGGATATTCTCTTCCGTCAGGTTGCGCATATCGGCGAACGACAAGCCCGTGAAGGCGCAGAACAGGTATAAATCACGATACAGTTCTTGCTTCGCATTCTTCAGCTTACCTTCCATCAGCAGGCGGATTTCATCTTTCGTCAGAAAGCTGCGGGTCGTTTCCTCCTTCTTGATTTCATACTCGCGGAACGGGTCGCGCGTGAGCCACTCATTGTTGATGGCGATGAACACCATCGTCCGAAGCGGGCAGACATACAGCCACACGGTGTTGGTGCAGCAGTGTTTGTCCGTGCGCAGGAACATTTCAAAATCGGAAATGAAAGCGGGGGTAAGCTCTTTCAGGGCGATGTCCTTCACGTGGTAGCGGATGGTGAGGAACTCTTGCAGGTGCTTGTAAACGATCTTGTATTTGTCAAACGTGCCTTTGGCTTTCATGCCTGCCTCCACCTGCTTGGCATAGTCCTCGTTGTGTTGCCGGAACACCTGCAATAGCGTGTGGTAGCGGTGTTCCAGTCCAAGAAAGGCGTTTTTCACCTTTTCCGCAGTGACGAAGTTGTCACGCTCCATGATTTCCTGATAGTGCTTGTTGATGCGTACGCGCATCTTGTCGAGCATACGGTTCGTTTCGAGTGCAGCCGTGCTTCTGCCCGTGACACGTCCTCCTTTGGTGTCCCACAGCTTAGGATCGACGGTCAGTTTGCAGCTGAACTGTGTTTGGCTGCCGTCCACCGTGATACGTCCCATGACGGGTACTGTCCCGTCCTTTTTCACTACCTGACGTTTGAGGTAGTAGATAACTGAAAATGTACTCTTCATCGTCCTTAATTTTTTTAGGTTCAAAATTAGTCGGTGAAGAATCCTTCGTCGGTACGCAAAACACGGAGGAACGACGCAATCTTTTTCCGTAACTGGATTTGTCGCGTGAGTTGTTAGTAACTCACTATATCACAACGCCTTGTTTTGCCATTCGTGCCAATTTCGTCACCTATATGGTGTGGTTACGAACAAGTAACGTTGCGACGTCTTGACTTGGCTTCGGCAAGGATTGTGGTGGCGTTGGAGATAATCGGCTGCTTAAATGAAACCTCTGTAAATCAATTCTATTACTTCATTCTTCTGTATTCCACTTTTTTGTAGTATCTTTGTGCAACAAAAATACGAAAAATAATAGAAATGACAAACGTATACCGGGGGATTAGTGCCCCCGGGAGTAAGAGTAAGGCAGATCCGTCTTCAGGGTGCCACGGCGGAGATCGGGCACACTATCCATGGATAATACCAGTTCTCCTCCGGAAGTAAGTTCACAGTGAGTCAGGAAATTACGGGTAAACTCGCTGCCATTGAGCAAGGCTTTGCCGATATAGCAGTTTGCGGGACTGTTTCCCTCTGCCTTCACAATGAAATTTTTTCCATGGGGCAAGTGTAGCGTCAGTTTAGGGAAAAGCGGACTCCCCATCGCATATTCCGGCACACCGGGACAAACAGGATAGAATCCCATGGCCGAGAAGACATACCAGGCAGAAGTCTGTCCGTTATCCTCATCACCACAGTAGCCTTTGCTGCCGGAGTTATAGAGTTTCCCCATCACTTCGCGAACATGTTGCTGGGTCTTCCAGGGCCTGCCGATATAATCGTATAAATAAATGGCATGTTGCACCGGCTGGTTGCCATGTGCATATTGTCCCATATCGAGGGCTACCATCTCGGCTATCTCGTGGATAACAAAACCATAGGTGCCGTAATTGTAGGTGTTGGGAGCTGTAAACATGGAATCGAGGCGGGTTGCCATCGATGCGTGCCCTCCCATCAGTTGCGACAGCCCTTCGGGATCGTGAAGAACGCTCCAGGTCCAGTGCCAGGAACTTCCTTCTGTGAAGGGACCTCCCCATTCTGTTGCATCAAAGCGGTCCCTCCACCGCCCTTGGGCATCTTTCACCCACATAAAGCCATGTTCGGGATAATAAAGATTCCGGTAATTCAAGGACTTGCGATAATAACTGTCGGCAATCTCCTTCTTCCCGATGGAAGCGGCAAAGCGCGCTACACACCAGTCGGCATACGCATATTCAAGGGTTTTAGCGGTAGCCTCATGCACTTCGGGATAAGGAACATAACCTAAACGATCATAATATTCAAATCCGTCACGGCCCACCGAACTGATCTCCGGATGCACGGCCCCGGTCTGATGGATCATCGCTTCAAGAGCTTTCTCCGGATTAATGGTACGAATCCCTTTTGCCCAGGCGTCTGTCAACAAAGAGATGGAGTTATTGCCAATCATACATCCACGGTGGCCGGGACTTGCCCACTCGGGCATAAAACCACTTTCATCGTAAGCATTGAGAATGGACTGGGTAACCCTTTCGGAAACCTCCGGATATAATAAGGTGAACAAGGGATGGACTGCACGGAACGTATCCCAAAAGCCATTGTCTGTATACATGTAGCCATCGTGTATTTTTCCGTTATAAGGACTGTAATAAACCGGTTTCCCCTGAGCATCGAACTCATAGAACTCACGGGGGAAGAGCAATGTCCGGTAAAGACAGGAATAGAAGGTGCGTAGCTGCTCTTCACTGCCGCCTTCCGCTTCAATTCGTCCCAGATAGCTGTTCCACTGTTTTCGTGCTTCTTCCTTCACCTGGGCAAGGCTCTTTCCTCCCACTTCCCGGCTGAAGTTGATAAGTGCCTGTGAGGGACTTATAAAAGAAGATGCCGTACGGACGGTCAGCCTTTCCCCCGCCGGAACGTTAAACTTGAGGTAAGCACAGGTATAATCACCCTCTACCGTCTGTTGGTGATGCATCAGCGTATCCCCGTCGTATACTCCTTCTTCTGTAATGGGATGGCTGAACTCTATCCGGAAATAGTTGGCAAAATTATCGGGTACTCCGCCATTATGATTACGTGCCACACCGGTTACACACCGATTCTCCTTGTCAATCGCCAGAGCACTTCCACCATCATAAGCATCTACCACAATATATTGGGCGGACTTCTCCGGGAAAGAAACTTCAAATACCGCTCCGCGCGAAGTCGCGGAAAGTTCCGTCCGGGTACCATCCGCAAACGTGACACCATAACTATAAGGAGTCGCTTTCTCCTGAGTGTGCGAGAAAGGCACGGCCCGTTCGTTATGATTCAGCTTCAGTTCGCCGGACAACGGCATGATAGAGAAAGTTCCGTAATCGTTTATCCACGGACTGGGTTGGTGGGTCTGGCGGAATCCCCGTATCAGGCTGTCGGTGTACATATACATCCAGCCACTTCGATTCTCCCCGGTTTGCGGACTCCAGAAATTCATTCCCCAGGGAACTGCTACGGCAGGATAGGTGTTCCCATGCGAAAAGGCATAAGTAGACTCTGTCCCCATCAGGGGATTTACATAATCGACAGGGCTGAAAGGTACTTTTTGTTGTGTACACGAAGCCAGCAAAAGGGCTGCACTAACGATAAGGGTAATCGAAATATTCTTCCTCATAGCTCAGAAATTGAATTTTAAACAGGGTAAAGGCTTATTTACCCTTTGCATTTAATTTATGCTGCGAAGCTAATGAGGAAGGGTTAGAAGGAGGGTTAATTCCCGGTTAACCCTCCGGAGAAAAGTCATTAACCGGGATTATTTTCTTCTTACAACCTGCAAATTGGATTGCCGTGCATAACCGATCCGGAAGTTCAGGGGCTTGGGATCACCCAACTGATAAGCATCTCGCAACTCCGGCTGAGAATATTGCGAGAAAGCTGAAATGGGTTTATAAAAGGTACCGTACAAAGTAACCGTCCACATCTCCGGATCGAAACAGGACAACGGGATGGAAGAGTCGTCTTGTATTACGGCAGATGATTTCCTGAGAATCGTTTCACGTATACGGGAAAAAGAAGGCTCATGCATCAGGTACGAAGCCGACTTGACGAATGTTGCGGTAGCCTCCGTATCAAAACGGTCCATAAATGCCTGTAAAGGCTTATTGGCTTGCAACCCCTCGTTACTGATATCGGTACAGAAATAATAAAGAGTCTGTAACCGGGAAGTGCCCGGACGGAAAAAACAAACTTCCATTCCCGTACAATCTCCATTCCGGATGGTATCTCCTTTCCCGACTTCAATAAGATCCCCGGCTTCTGATAACCGGACCTCCTTAATACTGACTATCTTCCTGTTTCCCCTGGCCATCAATAACGAATAGATGGGAACTACCCCGTCAATGGTATCATTGGCCAACTCTTTGTCCATATCATTAAAAAAACTCAGGTTGAGTACATCCGACACAGCGTTTTGATACAAACGGTAGGTTTCGGCAGAAGGGTGTTTCACCTTCGGCGCACTACCGGCGGGTTCCAACCCGATCAGCACATAAGTATCCATTTCTGGAAAGAATGCATTGGCAAACAGAAAATCAGGCCCCCCAAATGGATAGAACAGTGTATGGCAACGGGCGTTGATATCTTCCAGTTCCGTCTGTGAGAAAGCTACCACGCGGGGAGCCGTCTGCTGAAAAACGTTCCATATCTGATCCATGTAACGGGCATGGTTCTTCCATTCTTTCGTCTGGGTCAGGGCATAAAGCTTCCCGCTTTCTTTATCAACCGGCAAGCCGGCAAGCACACAAGACGCGTCATTCAAGACTTTATCGGGAATCAACTTCACTGAGTCATTGGACGCAATAGCCGTTCTGGAAGTTTTTTTACCTGTATTGCCGGAAGGAGCCGTTCCTTGGCAACAAGTAAGCAAACACCCCAACATAAAAGAGAGCAATCCGATTCTTACACAATTAGTTAGTTTAGTTTTCATTTCATTCTTAATAATCCTTTTCGTTTGCCAGATTCCAGACATTAAGGAAAGAGGCTTTAGATATTTCAACCACTTTATCCCAATTCAGGCGGTCGGCATGATCGGAAGGTTGATGGTAATCGGGATGTCCATCCGTATGATACCAGATGATGGGAATACCGACTTTGGCAAACGATCCGTTGTCACTTCCTCCCACCGGTTTGTCCCAAGGACGATAATTGGGTTCCAACTGTAAACCGTACTTTTTAATGTCTTCCTTCAACCAGCGGCCGAAAGAAGGATTGGCCTCGGTATAGAAATAAACCACATGCTTAGGCTGTTGGGGATTATTGTTACGACCAATCATATCAAAATTCAGATATCCTTTTATCTGCTTGATGAACGGACACTCCTGCACAAAGTATTTCGATCCGAGGAGCCCCTTCTCCTCTCCGTCCCAAAAGGCAAAGATCACATTCCGTTCCGGCTGCTGACCACTTGCCACAAAAGCCTTGGCTATTTGCAGTACGGCCGATACTCCGGAAGCGTTATCATCGGCACCATTGTAAATCTGGTCGCCGTCCAGGGCAGGATCAATACCCAAATGGTCAAAATGCGCACCGACAATCACATACTCATCCGTCTTCTTTCCGGGAATCATACCCAATACATTATTCATTGACAGTTTCTGATGTACCACTTGTTTCAGTTTGGCTATCGAGTCCGGATGCACTTCCAGACGTCCCTTCTGCTGGCGTTCCTTGCGATAAGCATCGAACGGCTGATAGTAGCTTTCACCCAACGGGCGGACTCCCATCTCTTTCAGTAGGGAAACGATGTACCGGGCAGCCACACGCGAACCGTGGAATCCGGCTTCACGTCCCTGTAATTCATCATCGGCCAAAAAGCCGATATAAGCCTCGGCAGCCTGACGGTTAATACTTTTCAGCCCCTTTTCGACCGGGGTCTGGGCACACAAAGTAGTGGCGACACACCACATAAAGACAGTAATCAGGTGTTTTCTTTTCATGATCGGGATGTTTCTGTTTTAGTTCATTTAGCACATTGCAAGGACAAATATACGGAATAATACAAATTAATAAGTACCTTTGCGAAAATTTGATTCGTAATTATGTGGATACTTATAGTTGGTCTGGTGTTGCTCGCCATCGTGGCAATGATTGCTGGGTATATCCGCAACAAAAGGCTGCAAAAGAAAATAGATAACGGGGAACTGGACAGCTTCCCGGAAGTAAAGGAAGTCGACGTAGAGTGTTGCGGACAGCATGAAGTTTGTGAACGGGACAGTTTGCTGGCTGCCGTCAGTAAGCAAATAGAGTATTACGACGACGAAGAACTGGATACATTTATCGGCAGGGCCCCCGAAGAATATACACCGGAAGAGGCTGATAAATTCCGTGATGTCTTTTATACCATGCAAGACACCGATGTAGCCGGATGGGTACGCAGCCTGCAACTGAGAGGAATCAGCCTTCCCGATGAAATAAAAGATGAAGTCTTTCTGGTAGTAGGCGAACGGAGGATACATCCTTAACCCGCCCGTCTGCCTCACGTTCCTAACAGCTGAACCGTATGGATTTACTACAATATACCTTTTTTCAACACGCTCTCCTGGGAAGTCTTCTGGCAAGTATTGCCTGTGGCATTATCGGTACGTATATCGTCACTCGCCGCCTGGTATTTATCAGCGGAGGTATCACCCATGCCTCATTCGGCGGCATTGGACTGGGACTGTATACCGGCCTCTCTCCCATTCTTTCGGCAGCCGTCTTTTCCGTCATATCAGCTTTCGGAGTAGAGTGGCTCAGCAAACGAAAAGACATGCGTGAAGATTCGGCCATTGCCATGTTCTGGACACTGGGTATGGCATTGGGAATCATGTTCAGTTTTCTGTCCCCGGGTTTCGCTCCCGATCTTTCGGCCTACCTGTTTGGCAATATCCTCACCATTACACAGACCGACTTGCTGATGCTGGGTATTCTTGCCATCCTGCTAATCCTGTTCTTCACCTTGTTCATCCACCCGATTATATACATCGCTTTCGACCGTGAGTTTGCCCGTTCACAAGGAATCCCGGTAGTAGTATTGGAATATATCCTGATGATGTTCATCGCCCTTACCATCGTTTCCTGTCTGCGCATGGTGGGGATTGTACTGGCTATTTCGTTGCTGACCATCCCACAGATGACGGCCAATCTGTTTACCAACAAGTTTAAACGCATCATCTGGCTGTCGATTGCCATCGGTTACCTGAGTTGCCTGGGAGGTCTGCTGATCTCTTACCGCCTGAATGTGCCTTCGGGAGCATCCATCATTTTCTTCTCTATTCTTATCTACATTGCATGTAAAATAGGAAAGAGCCTTTTCAGAAAGAAACAATAAAAACAACATATAAGTATGGAAATCAAGATTCAATCACTGGAACAGATTCACGAAGCTGCCCGCGAGTTCATCTCTGCCATGGGCGATAACACAGTCTTTGCACTCTATGGAAAGATGGGGGCAGGTAAAACGACTTTCGTCAAGGCACTTTGCGAAGAGCTTGGGGTGTCGGATGTTATCACTTCCCCAACTTTTGCCATTGTTAACGAATACCGTTCGGACGAAGGCGGAGAGCTGATTTATCACTTCGACTTCTACCGGATCAAAAAGTTGAGCGAAGTATATGACATGGGGTATGAAGATTACTTCTACAGTGGTGCACTTTGTTTCATCGAATGGCCGGAACTGGTAGAAGAACTGTTGCCGGGAGACGCCGTAAAGGTTACCATCGAGGAACTTGAGGATGGAACAAGAAAAATAGTGATTAACGACTAATCATCCGAGCAATGGCCCCTCAATATTTTGTTCAGGGAATATTTGCCATCGCAGGGCTTACCGCCCTGCTGGCATCTATACTCAACTGGAACTGGTTTTTCACTGCCCAAAATGCACAACTGATTGTACGGAATGTAGGCAGAAAACGCGCCCGGCTGTTTTACGGACTGCTGGGAATCATCATGATAGGTATGGCTGTCTTCTTCTTCCTCAATACGCAACCTGTATCAGAGTAACTGACGGGATTTCATTTCCAGATATTTGTTGATCACATCAATTGACAATTTATCAGGAGTTGTAAGCAGCGAATAAATGCCATGCTGCTTCAAAGTAGACACAATCAGTCGTTTCTCAAACGCAAACTTCTCTGCGATAACATGTTGGTAATATCCTTCGGTTGTCTCCGGTTTCCCGGCAATATATTCTTTCAGGTCGGCATCCTCAAAGAATACGACCAACACTCTGTGTTGTCTGGCCAGTTGTTGCAGGTAAACCAGTTGCCGGTTCAGGCTGGTCATGTTACTGAAATTGGTATAGAGCATCAGAAAGCTGCGTTTATTCACATGCTTCCCTAAATGCACACAAAGGGCGGAAAAATCCGTTTCACCAAACGTTGTTTCCTGTTTATAGAGATTCTCAAGAAGAGTCTGCATTTGTCCGACTTGCTTGGAAGCAGGGACGAACGTATCAAAATGCTCGTTGAACGTCACCAACCCGGCTTTATCGTCTTTTCGCATGGCTACGTACGAAAGCACCAAAGAGGCGTTGATGGCATAGTCCAGCAGCGTCATACCACGAAAAGCCTGCTGCATCACACGCCCTTTATCAATCACGCTGTATATCTGCTGACTGCGCTCGTCCTGATAAACATTGACCATCAACTGATGGCGGCGTGCACTGGCCTTCCAGTTTATAGTACGGTAATCATCTCCTTTTACGTATTCTTTGATCTGTTCGAATTCCGTCTGATGTCCTGCCCGACGAATACGCTTGATGCCTAATTCGGTCAGATTATCACTTATCGCCAGCAATTCATATTGATGAAGCATCAGGTAAGAGGGGTATACTTTGACGGTTTCGGACTTACCACACGTAAACCTTCGGGATATTAATCCGATCCGGGTGATTGAGAAGACACGAATAGATCCGAAACCGTATTCTCCCCTATGGGTCGGACGTAGTTGATATGTCACTGTCTTCCCTTCGTTAGGCTGAAGAGACAGTTCAAAATGAACGTCTCTCTGTTGAAAAATGACGGGCACTTCATCGATCACTACCAGATTCACGGGATAGGGATAACGACTTTCGATACGTAAACTGACATCATTATCATCTCCGTTAGAGAAACGCCCGGCGCATTGACGGAAGGCCCGGATACCGTTGGTACGATACAACAGATACCCGTCGAAGGCCAGGGCGAGCAATAGCGCAACCAACCCTAACTGCCCGATGATGAACATAGAGCTGAACAGATATCCGCCACCTAACAACAGGATGACGACAAGGACGAATATGTAAAAACGTTTGGTCAGGAACATAATTATTTAGGTACTTCCACTTTATCAATCAAGCGCTGGGTTACCTTGACTGGCGAATATCCTTCCATTTCGGCTTCTGCCGTCAGAATCAGGCGATGCTGCAAAACGTAGGGAGCCACAAACTTAATGTCTTCCGGAGTCACAAAATCACGCCCCTGCAAAAGTGCATAAGCTTTGGCAGACTGCAACATAGCTACTGAAGCACGGGGAGAGGCTCCCAAATAAACAGCTTTACTGGTACGGGTCTGTTGGGCAATCAAAGCAATGTACTGAAGCAGAGTCTGATCCACGAATACCTTTCCCATCAGCCGGCGAAGAGAAAGCAGCTCCTCACTGGTAATCACCGGCTTTATCTCCTCTAATTTCACCAATGCAGCATTGGTATGGTGGCGTTCCAGAATGCTGACTTCTTCTTCAAGCGACGGATAATCCATGGTAATCTTCATCAGGAAACGGTCAAGCTGGGCCTCGGGTAACTTATAGGTTCCTTCCTGCTCCACAGGATTCTGTGTAGCCAGAATGGTATAAAGTTCTCCCATCCGGTAAGTCGTTCCGTCAATGCTGGCTTGACGTTCTTCCATTACTTCAAAAAGGGCAGACTGGGTTTTGGCAGGAGCACGATTGATTTCATCCACTAATATAACATTAGCAAAGACAGGTCCCCGATGAAAATCAAATTCATTGGTTTTCATATTGAAGACGGTCGTACCCAGAACATCACTCGGCATCAGGTCGGGAGTAAACTGTACACGGCTGAAATCAGCATCTATCAGGCGCGCAGTAAGACGGGCAAGTAAGGTCTTGGCTACTCCCGGCACTCCTTCTATCAAAACGTGACCGTTAGCAAGAATAGCCGTCAACACCAGGTCGACAGTACGTTCCTGCCCCACAATAACGGAAGCAATCTGACTTTTCAGTTCCTGTATCTTCTCTGAAAAAAGAGTCAAATCGGTACGCGGAGCTTCTTCTCCATGCATATCATTCATGTTTTCTTCCATATTCTTTTTATTTATCAAATTCATATTTCTTTTCTTTCCAATTATTCTTCCTCCGCCAAAGGATCAAGATCGAGGCTTTTCTATCTCATTCATTCCATCAATCAGGTCTTTCATCAATGTCTCTCCGGCCTCCTGTTCCCCACGTACCACAGGACGAAGTTTACGGAAAAGATTCCGGACTTTCACCTCTTCATTTCCCGTCTTCCGCGCAATTCGGCTGCACAAGACATCATCATTACTGTCATCTTCTACATCCACCTGTATGTTCCGCCGCAAGCTCTCGGCAAAATAAGTGAACTTTTTACGTACAAGATCTGCATGATTCTTTTTTTGATAATAAAGTATGCCAATCAACTCCGTAAACTCAAGGTTACGGTTGGCCGGCTCACGAATCACCGGAATGGCCCTTTGCCTCCTACGGGCAGTAAACACCATGAACAGCACCAATACTGACATTGTCAGATAGAGTGCCCACTTCAGAGGACGTTGGGAAAGAAAGTAGCGGAAAGGAGATTCTTCAATCTGCGCACCGGCACCATAAGCCTCGGTACGAATTACGGGCAACCCTTTCAGATGTGAAAGCAAACGGAAAAGATAGGCTGCATTATCGCCATCGAGCATCCCATAGTTAGTGAACAGTAAAGGCGTGGTGACCAAGACAATCTCTCCCCTCCCGAACGGACGGCTGATAGCCACAGGCGGAAAGCAATCCGGTAAACTGTCATTGAACATCTGCATGGAATCGATCCGGCTCGTAGACAACGGCAGAGACAACGAATCATACTTCGTGAAATAAATACCGCATAAATGCGGATAAAAACGGAAAGTACGCTTATCATATACCGCCGAATCACCAATCCAGAACACACTGTCACGTTCCAACAGATCGGCTGCATATTCTTTTAACCGCCTCGGATTGAAATAAGCATACGAATTATTGAATCCCAATGTATCAGCCAGTAACGGACTAAAAGAGGAACTGGCTATCAATATCTTGTTCCCCCTACGGGCCAGATCGAGTAAAGCACTGACATCCGCCTTCACCAAATCCAGATGCTGGGTAACGACAAGAATACTTTTCCGGGGGCTGCTGTCAGCAGCAAACTGATAGAATGTCCTGCGCGAAAGTGAATATCCATCCGGAAGCGAAGACTTTAAAACATCATCAAATACAGCCCCTCCCAATGGCTGGTGATCATGTTGCCCGAAAGTCGGGTTCCAGACAAATTTCTTCGGCAGGTGATACTCAACCACAAACATGATCAGCAAAAAGAGAACTATCCCAATGATAAACCAGCGGCTACCTCTCATTCGATACCTCCTTTCCGTATCTCTGTTTGCAAGGACAACAATTCCTCAAACAATGGCTCGGATGCAGCAAAATTGCCATAACGCACCCTCAGGAAACCATTTGTCAAACGCCTGAAAGAGCTGCGAAGTGCTTCCTGTTTTACCTCATAAATATATTCTGTAGGAGTTTTATAGGGCTGCCAATCTATCCGCCCCTCATCACTCAATAGTTTCAAGGTTTGCAAATAAAGCAAACGAATGGATTCCCGGTAATCTTTACGTTCCATGGCACGCTTTATCTCAGAGTCAAAATCAACCCCGTAAATAGTATCTTCATGGACACTGTAGTTCACAGGCCCCCTGCGTGAACGCATAAAAAGCTCGGGACGTTTTTTATAAACAAACCAAAGAATCAACAACAAGATCAGAATGGCAATGACAACCAAAATAATACCGGAATACTCCTCCGCAAAACGACTTCCGAAAATGGCGCGCAGTAACTTAGAAAGCTGCATACTGAGCCAGCCGAAGACATCGATCTCAGGTGTTATCAGTTCCCGGTTGTAGTCATAAGCCGGATTGGACTGCCAAAAGGCAACTCTTACGGTATCACAGACCAGAGTATCAGCTTGCAAAGTCATCCAAAGAGTTTAATCAAAGTTGCTCAAATTTATCTATCTCGCTTTCTACCGAAATACTGTCTACCACTTCACTGGCATGCCCATATTGATATACTATACCAATTAAAGAAAATATCATAGAAAGATAGGCTCCAAAAGTTTGGATAATGGCCAGCAGATAGACCATAAAACTATATCCGGCGGAAATAGTTAACTCATTCTGTGTATCGCTCAACATAAAGAAGTATTTCACAATAGTAGCAATGTACCACGGAGTCGTAGTAACGCCCTGCAATACACTGGAGATCAATCCCATGACCAAGGAAACGCCAAAAACACCTCCCCATGTGGCAAACCCCAGACGGAAAGTTTTCTGGAAAGCAGCAAAGATGCCGATCTCCTCAAATAAGTAAATTGGAGTAAACAAGGCCAAAGGCACTGCACAGGCAATCAGCAGCGGAATAGTAAGCAAAAGCGTGAATGGAGAAGCTGCAACCAGAATCCCTATAACAATACTCACTGCTATAATCAGAACTATATAAAACAGTACCATAACCAGCAGACGTTTTATATTCCTGAACAGAAAAGGCTTCAGATCGGCAAAAGTCACACCCGCCAAACGTTCTTCACGCTGATTATAAATCTGCATCAATCCGTAAACAATGGAAGTCAGTAAAATAGATCCTACCAAATAACAAAGAAACATCAATCCGTAATTGACCCAAAATTGTGCACCTATCGCTTCCAGAGGATTGGCTCCGGTCTCTTTGGCAGCTGCAAAGCCCATTGTTCCCCCCATGATTCCATTCATGCTGATAGCCTGAATCAGACATAATGGCAGAATTAAATAGGTACTGAACTTCAACATCGGCTTCCAGTTCTCTTTTATAAAGTCCATGGTGGCATTGAGTTTGTCACCAAAAGGACGCTTCACATATAAAGCAATTTTAGGTTTTTGTGATTCCATGATTTTTTCTATTTGGTAAATAAATATAGTAATAGATGATAAATGCCAGTGATAAAAGAATAATGCTCAACCGTAGAAAGTCAGGCAATTCAGTATGGCGTGTGATAAAACCCTCAATGAATCCGGCCATAACAAAGACAGGAACCGTACCCACTATAATCTTTAGTCCTTTCTTGGCTCCACGCATAAAAGACTCTTTGCGGGAGTAAGTCCCGGGAAACAGCCATCCGTTTCCCAATGCCAATCCCGCGGCACCGGCTACGATAATAGCCCAGATTTCCAAAGTCCCATGCAGCCAGACAGCAAGCATCGATTCTCCCAACAGGCCATGCTCAAAAAAGAAGGTCTGAAAGGCCCCGAGCATTACTCCGTTATTAAAAAGTAACCATCCTGTCCCAAAACTGGTAAGCAACCCCATAGCAAAGACATTGAAAGAAACCATGATATTATTCAAAGTAATGCCCAAAAACATAGGAACTTCATCCGAACCGTTGTATACAGCCATCGGTTCACCACGCGCTATGTTATCGAGCGTCATATCCACATAACCATTCCCCAGAATCAGACGGACGAAGTTATCATCATTCGCTGCTGAAACAATACCCACCAATACACTGGCCAAAAAGATCAGGGCCGAAATCAACAGCTCTTTACGAGCATGGTACATCGTTTGTGGAACCTCTTGTGTCCAGAAAGTAAAAATACGGGTCCATTTCTCCTTCTTATTGCGATAAAGCACATTATGGAGGGCCGAAGCCAGGTTATTCAGATAAATAGTAATGCGGGAAGACGGATAATGAGTTTGCGCAAATGCCAGATCGGCAGTAAGTTCCGTATAAGCATCGGCAAGACGGTCGGGAGTCAGTTTATCTGCCTGCTCCACCACCTTCTCTGTCTCTTTCCATTTTTCAATGTTCCGACGTATAAACGTTACCTCTTTCATTTAACTCGTTGAATTCCGGATAAGTTTTGTCCGAAACCGGAAGCAAAAGTAAGAGAATTATGATATATTTGCAACCGAAACTAAAAAATGTTTAACCAGAAATGGCAGAATCGACTATCATCACAGGACAATTCGTACGCATCAGTCAGGTACCCGCCAGCCTTGGCGAACGGATATTGGCTCGTATCATCGATTATTTTCTGCTGTTTATCTACATTCTTGCCACTTCTTATGTATTGGGGAAACTCAATATACACGCTTTTTCCGGAAGTACTTTTTTCTTGTTGTTCCTGTTTATCTATCTGCCCGTACTATGTTACTCGTTACTTTGCGAAGTTTTTAACCAAGGACAAAGTATCGGAAAAAAGGTCATGAATATCCGTGTGGTAAAAGCAGACGGTACGACACCCAGCCTGAGTGCATATCTGCTAAGGTGGTTGCTCTATGGGATAGACGTAACTATTACCGGAGGATTGGGGGTACTGGTCATACTATTAACCAAAAATAGCCAACGTTTGGGCGATCTTGCGGCAGGAACAATGGTAATTAAAGAGAAAAATTACCGCAAAATACAAGTAAGCCTTGATGAGTTCGATTATCTGACCAAAGGATATCACCCCAGTTTTCCATTAGCTGCCGATCTGTCCTTGGAGCAAATAAATGTGATCAGTAAGGCGTTAGAACTGCATCATAAGGACCGGGCAAGGCATATCTCACAATTGGCACCCAAAGTTCGTGCACTGCTTTCTGTAGACCAAACAGACGTAAATGATGAAAAGTTTCTTCAAACCGTTGTAAGAGACTACCAATACTATGCGTTAGAAGAAATTTAGTAGATCTTATTTCGTAAAAACAGAGTAAGCCGGACTTTTATTCATCCTATTTTCAGGCAGATATCCGGACTCCTATACACATCCGATACTTCCGAGGGCCGAAAAACAAAATGTATTTTTAGCAGGAGGAGAAGAATCAAGACGAAGTAAACTATCACACATACATGCAACAAAAAAGCGTGCAGAAGTGTTTCTGCACGCTCTTTATCTTTTGGTTTACGAAGACTGGCTTATTCCACCTGTCCCAGAGAATTTCCGTATTCCATTTCTCCCTGCACCACAAACAAGATTTCTTCCGGGTCGTATTCACCCACTTCATCTTTCTTGGCTTCTTGCACGATATATTCCACTACCTGCTCCAGATCGATGTCTACATAACCGTCAGCATCGGGCTGAGCATCAAGGATTCCGCTTTCAGAGTAATACTCATCGATCAGATCGAGGAAATAATATAACTCGTCTTCTGAGAATTTATCCTTCAACTCCTGAGGCAAATAGTTCCGGATGAACTCGATGGTCTTTTCATCATCGGCATCACTTAACAAAAAATCGTCTTCCAGTCCCATAAACAAATATTTTTAATGAAAGTATATTATAATAATTTCTCAACTTTCTCTACGAATGCAGGTTTAGCTACGGCACCGACTTGTTTATCCACTAATGCTCCGTCTTTGAAGAAAAGAACCGTAGGAATGTTACGAATACCGAATTCTGCAGGAAGATCAGAGTTTTCATCTACATCACACTTACCCATAATCACTCTTCCTTCATATTCTTTAGCTAACTCGTCGATGATAGGACCTACCATCTTACAAGGCCCGCACCAGGGAGCCCAAAAGTCAATAACAACCGGTGTTCCTTTTGCAAGGATTTCCTTAAAGTTGTTGTCAGTAATCTCTAAAGCCATTTCTTTAATTATTAATTGTTAGTTATTAAGTATCCATCACTGTTATGGGGCAAAGATAATCAATTTATATGAAACGCAAGTTCGGGACGTTCCTTTAAATAGGAAATTAATTCTCTACCTACCGAAAGTTTAACGGGACGAGAAATCAAGTCTACATACATCTTTCCATCCGTATCTGTTACCTTAAAATAAAGTTCTGTATTTCCCGGAGACTCTTTCGTCAAAGTGGCAAGTTCCGTAACCAAGTTCGAATTAAGTTCGGCAAGCGGAATCAGAATTGTGATCTTCTCTACCAGTTGTTCCTTGACGTCGGGCAGCAATTCCATCGAAGTAATCTTAATATCAAGTTCATCGGGACGCCACTGTTTAGGCTGGCAACGAGCTTTGATAAACAGAAAAGTCCCTTCACCTAAATAGCCTTGAAAAGTAACCCAATCGTTTCCGAAGAAAGGTATCTCGGCAGAACCGGAGTAATCTTCTATTTTGGCTATGCCATAAGGATTACCATTCTTACTTATACCTCGACGCACGCTGGTAACAATACCTCCCATCGTTATTTCTCTTCCTGCCAAAGCAGCTTTATCATCAAGTTCGATCATACGGGTATTGCATACATGTTCCAACACAATGGCATATTCATCAAGCGGATGAGCCGACAAGTAGATACCGACCAATTCTCTTTCTTTATTTAACCTCTCCAAATCATTCCAACGTTCTGCCGGAAGAATTTCGGGAGTAGCTATGTCAATCACATTGTCTCCTCCGAATAATGAATTAACGGCAGCAGCTTTATCCGCCTGATAACGGTTACCATAACGCATCAATGTTTCAAGAAAAGTTTCGCCTTTGGCATTCACCGCAAAATACTGTTCACGTTTCAGCTCAGGAAAACTATCGAATCCGCCCGCAAGAGCCAGACACTCCATGTTCTTCTTATTACAAGCATTCAGGTTGACACGCTGAACGAAGTCGAAAATACCTTTAAAAGGACCATTTTCCCTTCGTTCCTCCATGATGCTTTGCACAGCAGCTTCACCTACTCCCTTTACAGCCCCCAGCCCGAAGCGGATATTTCCATTCCGGTTTGCCGTAAACTTCAGGTTACTTTCGTTCACATCCGGACCAAGCGTCTGCACTCCCATTGCTTTGCACTCGTCCATCAGTTTGGTGATATCAGTAATATTCGACAAACTTCGGCTCATGACAGCTGCCATATATTCAGCCGGATAGTTAGCCTTCAGGTATGCTGTCTGGTATGCAACCCAGGAATAACAGGTAGCATGTGATTTATTGAACGCATACGAAGCAAACTTCTCCCAGTCCGCCCAGATTTTCTCAAGTACCTTCGGATCATGGCCGTTTTTCCTTCCACCTTCAACAAACTTAGGTTTCATGTGATCCAGCTTATCACGTAGTTTCTTACCCATCGCTTTACGGAGGGCATCCGACTCACCACGGGTAAAATCGGCTAAAAGGCGTGACAGAAGCATGACCTGTTCCTGATAAACCGTAATTCCATACGTATCCTTCAGGTATTTCTCCATGACAGGAATGTCATATTCAATAGGCTTACGTCCATGTTTACGGTCGATAAAGTCAGGAATATAGTCCATTGGACCCGGACGATAAAGGGCATTCATCGCGATCAGATCCTCAAAAGTAGACGGCTGCAACTCACGTAAGTATTTCTGCATACCGGCAGATTCAAACTGGAATGTACCGATAGTCCGTCCATCACTATAAAGTTTATAAGTTGCAGGATCCTCAATTGAAATAGAATCAATATCCAGTTCCATGCCTTTACTCAGACGGATGTTTTCGACGGCTTCTTTGATAATAGACAAAGTCTTCAGCCCCAGAAAGTCCATCTTAATCAGTCCGGTATCTTCAATCACCGAACCTTCATATTGGGTAACCAGCATCTTTTCGCCGGTCTCCTTATCATCAGCCGTACTGACCGGCACCCAGTCAGTAATATCATCACGGCAAATAATGGTACCACAGGCATGTACACCGGTTCCCCGCACGTTTCCCTCAAGCATTTTGGCATATTTCATCGTATCCCTTACCAATGGATCAGGTGACGCTTCGGCAGCCTGCAATTCGGGCACATATTCTATGGCATTCTTTAAGTTCAGTTTTTTATCAGGAATTTTATCAGGAACCAGTTTGGCCAAACGATCCGATTCGGCAAGCGGAAGCTTTTGTACACGCGCAACATCTTTGATAGCCAGCTTTGTTGCCATAGTACCATATGTAATGATATGTGCTACCTTCTCCTGCCCATACTTCTCCGTCACCCAACGAAGCACTTCGCCACGACCATCGTCATCGAAGTCAATATCAATATCCGGCAATGAAATACGGTCGGGATTCAGAAAACGCTCAAACAGCAAATCGTATTTAATAGGGTCTATTTTGGTGATCTGCAAACAATAGGCCACGGCTGACCCAGCAGCCGAACCACGTCCCGGTCCAATGGATACCCCCATATTACGTCCGGCAGCAATGAAGTCCTGCACAATGAGGAAGTAGCCCGGAAAACCCATCGTCTTCATAATATGTAACTCAAAGACCAAGCGTTCCTTTACTTCCGGTGACAACGGATCGCCATAGAACTTCTTGGCTCCGTCGAAAGTCAACTTCTTCAGGTAATCGGCCTCCAGCTTGATACGATACAGTTTATCATATCCTCCCAAACGTTTTATTTTATCTTTAGCTGCTTCTTCACTCAACACCACGTTGCCATTTTCGTCTTGGGTGAATTCATCAAAAAGATCCTTTTCCGTATATTTTTGCCGATACCCTTCTTCCGTTCCGAAATCCTCCGGAATAGCAAAAGTAGGCATAATCGGTGCATGATCGATCGAATAATATTCTACCTTATCCAGAATTTCTAAAGTATTACTTAATGCTTCAGGCACGTCGGCAAAGAGTTCGTTCATTTCTGCTTTCGTTTTCATCCATTCCTGCTTAGTGTAATACATCCGGTTGGGATCATCAAGGTCTTTTCCCGTACTCAGACAGATTAGCCGGTCATGGGCTTCAGCATGCTCTTCGTTGACAAAATGAACGTCATTTGTACAAATCAACTTGACATTATACTTTTTGGCGTATTCTATCAAATGCTTATTCACATTCACCTGCAATGGATATGCTTCATGATTAGCTTTCGGCACCGTTGCTTTATGACGCTGCATTTCCAGATAATAATCGTCCCCAAACAGATTCTTATACCATTGAATAGCTTCCTCTGCCTCCGCCAACAATCCCTGAGTTATCTTTTTGGGAACTTCACCACCCAAACATGCCGAACAGATAATCAAGCCCTCATGATATTTCTCCAATTCATTCCTGTCTGTACGGGGGCGCATATAATAGCCTTTGGTCCATGCACGTGAAACCAATTTGATCAGGTTATGATACCCCTTCTCGTTTTTGGCGAGCACAATCAGGTGGTACCCGCTTTGATCGGGTTTTCCTTCCTTTTTATCCATAGTCCGGCGGGCCACGTACATTTCGCAACCGATAATGGGCTTGAACAACCGCCCCTCCGCCTCCACTATTTTAGCTTTACAATCAGCAATCTCAGCCTCTTTATCCGCACAGTCCACTTCACCGGCCTCAATGGCTGCAATCCGTTTCTTCAGGTCCTTGATTTCTCCTTTCGGACCCCCGTTTTTCTTATTCACATAGTTCGTAAACTCTTTGATGGCGAACATGTTTCCATGGTCCGTAACGGCAATACCTTTCATTCCATCCTTTATGGCCTTATCGACAAGCGCACTGACACTGGCTTGGCCATCCAGAAGAGAATATTGCGTATGGACGTGTAAATGAACGAAATCCTGCATAGTTATAGGTTGATAATTTGAAGCCATAAAATTACAATGTCTGTAGCTACTAACAAAGATAAACTCCAAAAAGTTATCAACATAAGTCATTTCTATCTGCAAATGCTTGCTGGATTTTTAAAATAAGTATACTTTTGCGGATAATTATCATTAAATAGCGCAAATGGGTCGACTTAAAAAATTAAAAAAGATAAGAATTCACCGTGAAGGAACACATATTTTATGGGGTAGCTTTTTTCTGCTACTAATTATAAATGCAGCCCTTTACTGGGGAATTGATTGTAAAATACCATTCTACCTGATGGCTTTGGTCAGTGTTATAGTCTATCTGTTGATGGTTAACTTTTTCCGTTGCCCGATCCGCCTGTTCGGACAAGATACTGAAAGGATCGTAGTTGCACCGGCCGATGGGAAAATCGTAGTTATTGAAGAGGTAGACGAACATGAATACTTTCATGACCGCCGGATCATGGTATCCATTTTCATGAGCATTCTAAACGTACATGCCAATTGGTACCCGGTGGATGGAGTCGTCAAAAAAGTCTCTCACGAAAACGGCAAGTTCATGAAAGCATGGCTTCCGAAAGCCAGCACAGAGAACGAGCGTTCAATGGTTGTTATTGAAACTCCCGAGGGTGTAGAGGTCATGGCACGGCAAATAGCCGGTGCAATGGCACGCCGCATCGTAACATATGCCGAGCCGGGTGAGGAATGTTATATTGACGAACATCTGGGCTTTATTAAATTTGGTTCCCGTGTAGATGTATATCTGCCATTGGGCACTGAGATTTGTGTTAGTATGGGACAATTGACAACCGGTAACCAAACCGTTATCGCCAAATTAAAATAAAAAACGAACAATGGCAAATGCTATTATCCGCCATATACCCAACACAGTGACCTGCCTGAATCTCTTTTCAGGATGCATTGCTTGTGTTATGGCCTTTGAAGCCAAATACGAATTGGCTGTCACTTTTATCATCTTGAGTGCTGTCTTCGATTTTTTCGATGGTATGTTGGCACGTTTGCTTCATGCCTACTCTCCTATTGGTAAAGAATTGGACTCTTTGGCCGATGATGTCAGCTTCGGCGTAGCTCCGGCTATACTTGTTTTTTCATTCATGAAAGAACCCGGACTTATGTATCCCGACTTTCTGGCAGGCGTAAAAGAGTATATTCCTTATCTGGCTTTTCTTATTTCGATATTCTCAGCTCTCCGTTTGGCCAACTTTAATGTAGACGAACGCCAAACGAGTTCCTTTATCGGTCTTCCTGTCCCTGCCAACGCTTTATATTGGGGTGCACTTATTGTAGGAGGCAAAGAATTCTTACTTGCTCACTGCAATGTTATATACCTTATTATAATGGTAATGCTTTTTTCATGGTTGCTGGTAGCTGAGATCCCCATGTTCTCCCTGAAATTTAAAAATCTTTCTTGGAAAGACAATAAGATTAGTTTCATATTCCTGATAGTCTGCATTCCACTGTTGCTGTTCTTGGGTATCAGCGGATTCTCAGCGGTTATTGTATGGTATATCATTCTTTCACTTTTAACAAGAAAAAATAAATAAACAATCCTTCTGGCACGTTTGTTGTACTACAAATTTTAAACAATGCATAAAACAAATAGCCTATGTTTCACATTTTAGGATTTTTATTCATTATCGTTATCGCCGTTATCATTATCGGACTGGCCCTTGTAGGAAGTGTGTTAAGAGCCATCTTCGGACTGGGGAAACGCTCATCTGCCTCCGGTTCCGGAAGCCAGAATTCGACACACAGTAATTCGGGGCAAAGATACTATCGTCCGACACAAGCTAACGATAAAGAGGAAATCATTACTGAAACCGGAGCTAACAAGCACAAAAAACTTTTTGATGACAATGAAGGAGAATATGTGGATTATGAAGAGATAAAAGATTGATAATATAAAAATTCACCTTCTTTTAGACGCAAAAAAATTTTTCATCAGATTGGCACATTCATCGGCGAGTATCCCTTTGACAACTACAGTTTTGGGATGAAGGGACTTTGGAGCATATCTCTGGTACCCCCTTTTTTCGTCTTCAGCACCAAAAACCAATTTACCAGTTTGTGCCCAGGCAATAGCACCGGCACACATCACACAAGGTTCTACAGTAACATACAACGTACATTCATTCAGATATTTCCCTCCAAGGACATTGGCTGCCGCAGTAATAGCCTGCATTTCGGCATGGGCTGTCACGTCATTCAATGTTTCAGTCAGATTGTGTGCACGGGCAATGATCCGTTCTTTGCAAACGACAACTGCTCCCACTGGGACTTCTCCACGTTCGCCGGCCTTAGCAGCCTCAACCAGAGCTTGTTTCATAAAATAAGAATCGTCCAACATAATCTTAACGCCGCATATCGTGTTCACCAAAAAGAGTCGGATAATCCTCCTCCATATTTTTATGTATAAACATGAGAATCGTTTCACGAAGCCAACGCGATTTATTCGTTATCTTATACTTATCCAGATAACGATCTACAATCTGCTGCTCATCTTCGCTTAGCAATATACTCATCCTGCGTTCCCGTTTAGGTTCGTCAAGAGTTGCCTTATTACACTTTTTATCTCTCTTTCTCATATTCTTTGCAAATTTACTTTTACTTCTGTAATTTCAAAGAAGAAAAAGAGTAAATTTGCAGAAAATAGTATGCTAAAATTATATGGCAGAACATAATCTGTTAGGAAAGGCCGGAGAAGATGCTGCTGTTCAATATCTGGAGCAGCACGAATATACCATTCGTCATCGGAATTGGCGTAAGGGACATCTGGAACTGGACATTGTGGCAGCCCAAAACGGTGAACTGATAATTGTGGAAGTAAAGACACGTACCGACACGGACTTTGCATTACCTCAGGATGCTGTTACTCCACAGAAAATCAGGCGAACCGTAATCGCAGCCGATACATATATTAAGCTTTTCCAAATAGACGCATCTGTAAGATTTGATATTATTACTGTCGTAGGTAAAGTAGGAAATTTCAGAATTGAACATATAAAAGAGGCGTTTTACCCGCCATTATTTTAAATAGTATGAATATAGAATCAGCCAGAGAATACTGTCTTCAGAAAAAAGCAGTCACCGAATGCCTCCCATTCGATGAATACTCACTTGTACTGAAAGTGATGGATAAAATGTTCGCACTAATCGATTTGGAAGGAGCCAATATGATTGCTTTGAAATGTAATCCTGATTATGCCATCGAACTACGTGAACATTATTCAGCCATCGAAGGTGCTTATCATTTCAACAAAAAATATTGGAATCAGATTTTCTTTGACCGGGATGCCGACGATAAATTGATAAAACAGCTGATTGACCATTCTTACGAAGAAGTATTGAAGAAATTCACTAAAAAACTACGTGCCGAATATGATGCCCTTCCCTGAGTCTTTTCCTGTACCTTTGATTTATATCGAAGAGACAGACTCCACCAATCATTATTTAAACGATCTGTGCAATAAGCAAGATGTCAGTGAACTAACCACGGTAGTAGCTAACTACCAAACCTTGGGCAGAGGACAGCGAGGAAACAGTTGGGAATCGGAGAAAGGTAAGAATCTGATATTCAGCTTCGTACTTTATCCCACTTCTTTAGAAATCCGCAGACAATTTCTTCTATCTCAAATCATCTCTTTATCCATTAAGGAAGAACTCGACACATACGTTAAAGATATCTCTATTAAATGGCCGAACGATATCTACTGGAAAGAAAGAAAAATCTGCGGAATATTGATTGAAAATGATTTGATGGGAGTACATATCAGCCAAAGCATTGCAGGGATTGGCGTCAATATTAACCAGGAAGAGTTTTTCAGCTCCGCCCCCAATCCTGTATCACTTAAACAAATCACCGGCCAAACTTACGAACTCTCCGGAATATTGGCAGGAGTTATGCAACGAATTATAGAATATTACAGCCTGCTTCAAAAAGGGGAGCACACTTACATAGCCCACCGGTATCAGAAGGCGCTTTTCCGAAAAGAAGGTATGCATAAGTATTCCGATGCGAACGGAGAGTTTATAGCCAGAACCATAGAAGTTGAAGCCGACGGTCATCTTGTTTTGCAAGACGATACAGGCAAAATACGCCGATACGTATTTAAAGAGGTACAGCACATTTTATAATACTTCTTCTTTTTTAGTTTAAAACATTACCTTTGCAATATTGTTTTAAATATAAAAACGTTTAATTTATGAAAATCAGATGCCTACTGTTAATATCCATATTAACACTACTGTTTGTCAGTTGTGAAGACTCCAATACCGAAAATAATTCAAAACTTGAGTTGTCGGAGTCATCTTTTCAAGATATTGACAGCGATGGAGTTACTCTAACCGTAAATATCACCAGCAGCGATTCGTGGGTAGCAGCAAGTTCTTCAACCTGGTGCAAGCTCGTACCCAATAAGGGAGCAAGTAATCAGCCACTCGGCATTGTTGTAGAGACTAACCTTGAAACGACTGAAAGAAGTGCAACGATTGCGGTAACTTCCAGTGGAATAAAAAAGGTCATAACCGTCACACAATTGGCAGCCGGACATTCAACCGATCCCGAATCGTACCACTATGAACTTCCCATAATCTTCCACGTGCTATATAAGAATAGTTCAGACCCCAAACAGTACATTAGCCCAGACCGTTTAACTGACATATTAAAAACGGTCAACAAACTATATAAAGATAAGACCCAAAGTGTAGATATGAACCTAACCTTTACACTGGCATCTACAGATCCCAATGGGAAAACATTAACTTCTCCGGGAATAGAATATATACAATGGAAAGACGACTACCCCATTGACTGTGATAAATTCATGGAAGATGACACAACAAAAGGTGGAGTGGGATATGTAAATTATCTATGGGACCCCAACCGATACATTAACGTGATGATTTATAACTTTGCAAATGACCCGCAGTCAAATACTACCACCTTAGGAATCTCTCATTTGGCATTCACAACTACAGGCAGCAACTCTCTGGAGGGGCTTAATGAAACAAAATATTCTTACTTGGAATTAAAGAATCTGAGTTTTCCGTATTGTGTCTCCATTAATAGTCTCTTCATTGACCAGCAATCTACTTCCACAGCCTACAACACTACTGACATTACAGTGACACTGGCGCATGAGTTGGGTCATTATTTAGGACTACACCACGTTTTTTCAGAAGATCCGGAAAGTAGTTGTAAAGATACAGACTATTGCAAGGATACACCCAGTTATGATAAGGATGCTTATGATATGACATATCAGTGGGCAATGGCAGGTAACATACCTGAGAAAGAGCTTTTTGCTTATCTTGTCAAACGCGAAAGTTGTGACGGTGCCCAGTTCATCTCCCATAACATTATGGATTACTCCGTCAGTTACTCCGACCAATTCACACAAGACCAATGCAACCGCATTCGTCATGTATTGACATATAGTCCGCTGATACCCGGACCTAAAAAAGAGCAAGCAAATACCCGAGCAGCTATCGAAGAAGTTCTTAAACTACCTATACGCACAATCAAATAATAGAAAAAGAGGTGAACAGATAGTTATCTGTTCACCTCTTTTTCTATCAACTGTATCTTATCAAGCGTCTTCCTTGCTTCTGTCGAAGGAAACCGGCTCACAACTTTCAGCAGATACTCTCTTGCTTTTCCGTATCCGTTACTCATCACCCGGCTTAAACCATCACGATAACGGGCATACTGCATACGTGTCGGAGCAGCTATCTTCTTATATTCATTCTCTATCCGTTGCTTCTCACGTTCCGCTTTCAAATATAAGTAGTTACCTATAAAAATATTGGCAGCAAGGTTATCAGCATCCAGCATCAACACTTTCTGATAAGTCTTCAAAGCCTCTGCTTCCTTACCCCGGCAAACTTCCATTTCGGCACAAGAGACAAGACAGTTTACATCGTTCGGTGATTTTTGCAGCAATTCTTTATAAAACAGATACGCCTTATCATAGCTGCGTGACTTCTTATAGAATGAAGCCAGCTCATTAGCAAACTTCGAGGCTACATCTGTATTCTTATCCACCCCGGTCCAGTAAAACATCTCGGCCTTTTCCACATTCGTATTCACGGCCTGACGGAACAGACTAATAGCTTGTTCCCACTGTTTATTATCAATGGCGGCTGATACTCTCTGCAGCATTTCTCCTGCCGATTGTGCTGAAAGCGAAAACGGAAGCGAAAACAACATGGAAAGAAATAAAGTCAGAGCTTTCATCTTATTCATACTTATTTAGTTAGGTTCCTACAAAGATAGAAATTATTCCGACTCACCGGTCGCTAAAAACCAATTAAATAACGTTATTGTTCTCTTCATTTTCAGATTCACCTTTTTTCGTGTAACTTTGCCCGTCCATGGATAAAATCTTTCATCTCAGCAGTGGTAACAGACGGATTCTGCAAATAGCCGTCCCTTCCATCATCTCCAATATAACCGTTCCGTTATTGGGGCTGATCGATGTTACCATTGTAGGTCATCTGGGGTCAGCAGCCTACATTGGTGCCATTGCCGTGGGAGGTATGCTGTTTAATATCATTTATTGGATATTCGGTTTTCTGCGGATGGGTACCAGTGGAATGACTTCTCAGGCATACGGCAAGCGCGATCTTGACGAAGTGACCCGACTCCTATTACGGTCGGTCGGTGTAGGACTGTTCATTGCTCTCTGCCTGATGCTTCTGCAATATCCCATACTAAAAGCGGCATTTACTTTTATCCAAACCTCCGATGAAGTGAAACGTCTTGCTACACTTTATTTCTATATCTGCATTTGGGGTGCTCCCGCCATGTTAGGGCTTTATGGCTTTGCCGGATGGTTTATCGGTATGCAAAACTCCCGTTTCCCGATGTACATCGCCATCACTCAAAATATAGTCAACATCGCAGCCAGCCTATGCTTTGTCTATCTGTTGGGTATGAAAGTAGAAGGCGTTGCGCTGGGTACTCTGATTGCCCAATATGCAGGCTTTTTCATGGCATTCCTGTTATGGCACCGATATTATGGGCAACTGCGAAAACGCATCCAGTGGAAAGGCCTGCTGCAAAGACAGGCCATGTATCGTTTCTTCCAGGTAAATCGTGATATCTTTCTACGTACTTTATGCCTGGTGGCGGTAACGATGTATTTTACCTCTGCCGGAGCAGCACAGGGAGAAGTTGTCCTGGCCGTAAACACACTACTTATGCAACTTTTTACTCTGTTCTCATATATCATGGATGGTTTTGCTTACGCAGGCGAAGCATTGGCAGGACGCTATATAGGCGCCGATAACCGAACGGAACTTCACCGCACTGTCCGCAGATTATTTGCCTGGGGTACCGGTCTTTCAATCGCTTTCACCCTACTTTATGGCATAGGAGGACAATCATTTCTCGGCTTACTCACCAACGAAGCGTCTGTTATCAATGAAGCAGAAACCTATTTCTATTGGGTATTGGCTATTCCTCTTGCCGGATTCTCGGCATTCCTTTGGGACGGCATCTTCATTGGTGCGACTGCAACACGCCAAATGCTCTATTCCATGTTTATAGCTTCGGCCAGTTTCTTCATTATCTATTACACATTTCATAACTCAATGGGTAACCATGCTCTATGGATGGCATTTATCGTCTATCTCTCTTCACGGGGATTCATACAAGCACTGCTTGCCAGAAAGATAATGCAACAAAAATAACTCTCAAAAGAATCTCGCTTTAAAACTATTCGTTTATCTTTGCAAAAAAAGAAATCATTAACAACCAACTCGTATGGCAAAATACAAAAGAATCCTGTTGAAGCTCAGCGGTGAGAGCCTGATGGGAGAAAAGCAATATGGCATCGATGAAAAACGATTGGCCGAATATGCCGCACAAATCAAAGAGATTCACGAACAAGGCGTACAAATAGGTATCGTCATCGGTGGTGGCAACATCTTCCGCGGACTGAGCGGAGCCAATAAAGGTTTCGATCGGGTGAAAGGCGACCAAATGGGAATGCTGGCCACTGTTATCAACAGCCTTGCACTCAGCTCGGCATTGGTTGCTGCCGGGGTGAAAGCACGCGTACTGACCGCAGTACGTATGGAACCCATCGGTGAGTTTTACAGCAAATGGAAAGCCATCGAATGTATGGAAAACGGCGAAATCGTGATCATGTCGGCAGGAACAGGAAATCCATTCTTCACTACCGATACCGGCTCTTCCCTCCGCGGCATTGAGATAGAAGCAGACGTAATGCTGAAAGGCACCCGTGTAGACGGTATCTACACTGCTGACCCGGAAAAAGACCCGACTGCTACAAAATTCGACACCATCACTTACGACGAAGTGTTGAAACGCGGATTGAAAGTGATGGATCTCACAGCTACATGTATGTGCAAGGAAAACAATCTGCCCATCGTGGTATTCGATATGGATACGGTAGGCAACCTGAAAAAAGTAATCACAGGAGAAGAGATTGGCACATTGGTACACAATTAGTCAATTCTCTAATCTGAAGAAATACGAATGGGTTAATAAGTGGACAGGATACGTTCAGTTATTAACCCATTCTTCACTTATTCTTATAGGGATAGTTGCAGATAACCAAAAAATAATCTACTTTTGTTTTCAAAATTAATCAAAGTGCCAATTTTATAAAGACTTAATAAGATGGTAGACGTAAAAACGATTATCGAAGAATCACAAGAGAAGATGGATATGGCAGTGATGTATCTGGAAGAAGCACTGGCACACATCCGCGCCGGAAAAGCAAGCACACGCTTGCTGGATGGTATCCGTGTAGACTCTTACGGAAGCATGGTGCCCATCAGCAACGTAGCTGCCGTAACCACTCCCGATGCACGCAGCATCACAATTAAACCTTGGGATAAAAGCATGTTCCGGGTTATTGAAAAAGCCATTATCGACTCCGATCTCGGTATCATGCCGGAGAATAACGGTGAAATTATCCGCATCGGCATCCCCCCCCTTACCGAGGAACGCCGTAAACAACTTGCCAAACAGTGTAAAGCTGAAGGCGAGACAGCTAAAGTAAGTATCCGCAACGCGCGCCGCGACGGTATAGATGCACTGAAAAAAGCTGTAAAAGACGGTTTGGCTGAAGATGAACAAAAGAATGCAGAAGCTAAACTGCAGAAGGTTCATGATAAGTACATCGCCAAGATTGAAGAAATGCTGGCTGAAAAGGACAAAGAAATTATGACCGTATAATTCTAAATTACAAGTTACGAGCTACGAGTGCAGTGCACAAGCACAGCCTCTCCAATCATTTCTTAATAGCTCGTAACTTGTAATTTGCAGTTTATAAAACATGAAGGGATTAGTAATAAAGAATACAGGTAGCTGGTATCAGGTGAAAACCGATGACGGGCAGTTGGTTGAATGCAAGATCAAAGGTAATTTTCGGCTGAAAGGCATACGGAGTACAAATCCCGTTGCCGTAGGTGACTGTGTACAAATCATACTCAACCAGGAAGGAACGGCCTTTATCAATGAGATAGAAGACCGGAAAAATTACATCATCCGCCGTTCATCGAACCTCTCCAAACAATCGCATATTCTTGCAGCCAACCTCGACCAATGTATGCTGGTGGTGACTATTAACTATCCCGAAACTTCAACCACCTTCATCGACCGTTTTTTGGCGTCGGCAGAAGCCTACCGTGTACCGGTGAAGATTCTTTTCAACAAAGTGGATGCTTATGATGAAGACGAACTGCATTATCTGGACAGCCTCATCACCCTCTATACCCAAATAGGTTACCCTTGTTTTAAAATATCCGCACTGACCGGTGAAGGAGTCGATGCCATACGCGAGGAACTGAAAGGCCGGGTAACCCTCTTCTCCGGACATTCGGGAGTGGGCAAATCAACCCTCATCAATGCTCTTGTCCCAGGGCTGGAAGTCAAGACCGCAGAGATATCAGCTTATCACAACAAAGGAATGCACACCACCACTTTCTCCGAAATGTTCCCCGTCCCCGGCAACGGATATATCATCGACACACCCGGTATCAAAGGTTTCGGCACTTTTGATATGGAAGAGGAAGAGATAGGCCATTACTTCCCCGAAATATTCAAGATTTCGGCAGACTGCAAATATGGAAACTGCACACACCGTCAAGAACCCGGTTGTGCTGTTCGGAAAGCGGTAGAAGAGCACTACATCAGCGAATCACGCTATACTTCCTATCTGAGTATGCTTGAGGATAAGGAGGAAGGAAAATACCGTGCGGCATACTGAATCTCTGCTATTTTTCAGAGAATATTCTTTATTCTATTTTAATGCTTCACTTGGCAAAGCAACTGCTTCTCCCACAAAAAATACGTTTCGATCTTCCATCTTCCACCTTTTTCCACTTACTCCATTAATAATCAATGCAATGACATGGTGGAAGATCGCATTTTCAGCCTGTTTATCTTCCACCCGCATCTTCCATCTTCCACCCGTTAACTTGAGCGCCATCCAATCGTTAAGACACTGATAAGCAACACTAAGGAACGTATTTATTAACTGAATACATTGTTTAGAGCATTGTGCTTTCCTTTACTGTTTAGTCGAAAATGATCCGTTCTTCATCCCATCCCCGCTACCCGGGCTCATGAGCCCGTATACTCGGGCTTATAAGCCCGCATACCAAGGCCCATGAGCCCGCATACCAGGGCCGGAATAAACAAACAGAGATTCATTATAATAATTTTGGATACAAGCCTTTAAGACCAAAAACAAATACCGTTGGTTAGTTCGTAATCCGCGAAGAAGAAAAGAACCGTCGCACTTTATCAGGAGGATGATTCGATGACTGTTACAATAAGTCCTCACCCTTTTACTGAAAGGATATTGGGGCTTTCATATACTGAAAACATAATCAATAAGACACCTTAACACAAAAAATAAATCTATATTTTAATTTCCCGATTAAACCTTTTCCCACCCTCTTAGTCTAACCTTAGAACGGACATATACTAATACTAAGACATGGATAAAAAGGTTAAATGGGGCATCATCACATTGATTGGTGCCGGACTGATAGGCTGGGGTATCTACTCTCAGCTTCCTAAAGCAAATGAAGAGTTGGCAGCAGCCGACAAAGTGATGGCTGGCAAGCAGATCAACAAAAGAGTTCTGAATGTAAATGCCAAGATCATAAAGCCACAATTGCTGACAGATCAGATTCAAATTAGCGGCAGCTTGATGCCTGATGAAGAAGTGGATCTTTCTTTCGAGACTTCAGGAAAGATCGTTGAAATCAACTTTGACGAAGGCAGTGCCGTAAAAAAAGGACAGCTATTGGCGAAAGTAAACGACCGTCAGTTGCAGGCTCAGTTGCAACGCCTCGTAGCTCAGTTAAAGCTTGCCGAAGATCGTGTATTCCGTCAGAACGCTCTGCTTGAACGGGACGCTGTCAGTAAAGAAGCCTACGAACAAGTAAAAACGGAACTGGCTACCCTCAATGCGGACATCGACCTGGTGAAAGCTAACATTGCCATGACCGAACTTCGCGCTCCTTTTGACGGAGTAATCGGGCTCCGGCAAGTCAGTGTCGGTTCATATGCCTCACCAACCACTATCGTAGCCAAACTGACGAAAATTATTCCTTTGAAAATAGAATTTTCCGTACCAGAACGTTATGCAAGCCAGGTAAAGAAAGGCACCAACCTCAACTTCGAACTGGAAGGTAAATTAAGTTCTTTCCCGGCAAAAGTATACGCAACCGAGTCAAGAATCGACCAGTCTACCCGTACGCTGACCGTTCGTGCCCTATATGCCAACAGTAACGGCGCACTGCTCCCGGGACGCTACGCCAGCATTCAGCTGAAAAAAGAAGAAATCCCGAATGCCATTGCCATCCCATCCGAAGCGATTGTACCGGAAATGGGTAAGGATAAAGTATTCCTCTATAAATCGGGCAAGGCTGAACCGGTAGAAATAACCGCAGGCATTCGTACCGAAGCTGAAGTGCAGGTGATAAAAGGTCTGCAGATGGGTGATACCATCATCACTTCGGGAACCCTTCAACTCCGTACAGGATTACCTGTCACACTGGATAATATCAATTAACTCCCGACCGCCTTATGAATATATCCGAATTAAGCATACGACGGCCGGTACTCTCAACGGTATTGACCATCATCATTTTACTCTTTGGACTGATCGGGTACAACTACCTGGGTGTCCGGGAGTATCCGTCTGTAGATAATCCTATAATCTCAGTATCCTGCTCCTATCCGGGTGCTAATGCCGATGTAATCGAGAATCAGATTACCGAACCCCTGGAACAGAACATCAATGGTATTCCGGGTATCCGTTCGTTGTCCAGCGTCAGCCAGCAGGGACAAAGCCGTATCACGGTAGAGTTCGAGCTGTCCGTCGATCTGGAAACAGCAGCCAATGACGTACGCGACAAAGTATCCCGTGCCCAGCGCTACCTGCCGCGCGACTGTGACCCTCCTACTGTTTCGAAGGCAGATGCCGATGCTACTCCTATCCTGATGGTAGCTCTGCAAAGTGACAAACGCTCCTTGCTGGAACTCAGTGAAATTGCCGACCTGACCGTAAAAGAGCAATTACAAACCATCTCCGACGTAAGTAGCGTTTCCATTTGGGGAGAAAAGCGCTACTCCATGCGCTTATGGCTCGATCCTATCAAGATGTCGGGTTATGGGATCACCCCTATCGACGTAAAGAATGCAGTAGACAAAGAAAATGTCGAACTTCCTTCGGGCAGTATCGAAGGAAATACGACAGAGCTCACCATCCGTACCTTGGGGTTGATGCACACCGCAGAAGAATTCAATAACCTGATCATCAAAGAAGAGAACGACCGTATTATCCGTTTCAGTGACATAGGCCGCGCCGAACTGGGGCCGGCCGATATCAAAAGCTATATGAAGATGAACGGAGTACCGATGGTAGGTATCGTCGTAATCCCACAACCTGGTGCCAATCATATCAAGATAGCCGACGCAGTGTACGAACGCATGGAGAAGATGCAGAAAGACCTTCCCGAAGACGTGAAGTATTCTTACGGATTCGATAACACCAAGTTTATCCGTGCATCCATCTATGAGGTAAAAGAGACGGTTTATGTAGCCTTCATCCTGGTTATCATCATTATTTTCCTTTTCCTGCGCGACTGGCGGGTGACGCTGGTTCCCTGTATCGTAATCCCGGTATCACTGATCGGTGCCTTCTTCGTCATGTATCTGGCGGACTTCTCCATCAATGTACTCTCCATGCTGGCGGTCGTGTTGGCGGTAGGTCTGGTGGTAGACGACGCTATTGTGATGACCGAAAACATCTATGTACGCATAGAGAAAGGTATGCCTCCGAAAGAAGCCGGCATCGAAGGAGCAAAAGAGATTTTCTTTGCCGTCATCTCCACCACCATTACGCTGGTGGCCGTGTTCTTCCCCATCGTTTTTATGGAGGGTATGACAGGACGCCTGTTCCGTGAATTCAGTATTGTAGTTTCCGGATCGGTGATTATCTCTTCATTCGCAGCCCTGACCTTTACTCCGATGCTTGCCACCAAACTGTTGGTAAAACGGGAAAAACAAAACTGGTTCTATATGAAAACAGAACCCTTCTTCGAAGGAATGAACCGTCTGTACAGTCGTTCACTGGCTGCTTTCCTCAACAAGCGCTGGATTTCCTTACCTTTTGTAGCCATCACAATCGGTATCATCGCTTTCTTATGGAACCACATTCCTGCAGAAATGGCTCCGCTGGAAGACCGCTCACAAATAAGTATCAACACCCGTGGTGCTGAAGGTGTGACATACGAGTACATTCGTGACTATACGGAAGACATAAACGATCTGGTAGACTCGATCGTACCGGATGCAGAGTCGGTAACAGCCCGTGTATCGAGTGGTAGCGGTAATGTACGCATCACGCTGAAAGATATGAAGGATCGTGACTATACACAGATGGACATTGCCGAAAAGCTATCGGCGGCAGTACAGAAAAAGACGATGGCGCGCTCGTTCGTCCAGCAGTCGTCTTCTTTTGGCGGACGGCGTGGCGGCATGCCCGTACAATATGTGTTGCAGGCTACCAATATCGAGAAACTACAGGAAGTACTGCCTAAGTTCATGGCCAAGGTATACGAAAATCCAGTATTCCAGATGGCGGACGTAGACCTGAAATTCAGCAAACCGGAGGCACGTATCAATATCAACCGCGATAAAGCCAGTATAATGGGGGTAAGTACCCGCAACATTGCCCAAACCCTGCAATACGGATTGAGCGGACAGCGTATGGGATACTTCTATATGAACGGTAAGCAATATGAAATCTTAGGAGAAATCAACCGTCAACAACGCAATACGCCTGCCAACCTGAAAGCAATCTACATCCGCAGTGACAAAGGAGACATGGTACAGCTTGACAATCTGATCGAGTTGACCGACGGCATCGCACCTCCCAAGCTGTATCGTTACAACCGTTTCGTGTCGGCTACTGTTTCCGCCGGACTGGCGGAGGGCAAGACCATCGGACAGGGACTGGACGAGATGGACAAGATAGCCAAAGAGACTTTGGACGACACGTTCCGTACGGCACTGACCGGTGATTCGAAGGAGTACCGTGAAAGTTCTTCAAGCCTGATGTTTGCCTTTATCCTGGCCATTGTGCTGATTTACCTGATCCTGGCGGCACAGTTCGAAAGTTTCAAGGATCCGCTGATCATCATGCTGACTGTACCTCTGGCCATCGCCGGTGCACTGGTATTCATGTACTTCGGCGGTATCACGATGAACATCTTCAGTCAGATCGGCATTATTATGCTGATCGGCCTGGTAGCCAAGAACGGTATCCTGATCGTGGAGTTTGCCAATCAGAAACAGGAAACAGGTGAAGACAAACTGACAGCTATCAAGGATGCGGCATTGCAACGTCTGCGTCCCATCCTGATGACAAGTGCTTCTACCATCTTAGGATTGATCCCGCTGGCGTTCGCCTCAGGTGAAGGTTGTAACCAGCGCATTGCAATGGGTACGGCTGTTGTGGGAGGTATGTTGGTATCTACCTTGCTGACTATGTACATCGTACCCGCTATTTACAGTTATATTTCGACGAACCGAAGTAATAAATTAAAGAGAGAATGAAACAGATTGCCCTATTTATCATAGCATTGTGCTGCACCCCTTTGGGTCTGCAAGCACAACAGCCACAAATTTATACTCTAAAATCCTGCCTGGAGTACGGCCTCCAGAATAATTATTCCCTGCAAATAGTCCGTAACGAAGAGCAAGTAAGCAAAAATAACGCTACGCCGGGTAATGCCGGCTACCTGCCTACCCTCGACCTAACGGCCGGTTATACAGGAACTGTGGACAATACCAACACCAAGGTCCGGGCTACCGGGGAGTCGGTAAAAGAAAACGGTGTCTTCGACCAGACCGTTAACGTGGGGCTGAACCTGAACTGGACTATCTTCGACGGCTTCAACATCACTGCCAATTATCAAAAGCTGAAAGAGTTGGAACGACAGGGAGAAACCAATACCCGTATTGCCATCGAAGACCTGATAGCTAACCTTGCAGCCGAATACTACAATTACGTTCAACAGAAAATCCGCCTTCAGAACTTCCGCTACGCCGTATCCTTGTCAAAAGAACGCCTGCGAATCGTGGAAGAACGTTATCACATCGGTAACTTCTCCCGCCTGGACTATCAACAGGCCAAAGTAGACTTCAATGCTGACAGTGCCAAGTATATGAAGCAACAGGAATTGCTGCATACGTCGCGCATCCAGCTGAACGAACTGATGGCCAATGAAGATGTGGACCAGCCGATTGTGATAGAAGACAGTATCATTAAAGTTAACGCAGGACTCCGGTTCGAAGAATTATGGAACGCCACTCTACTGACCAACGCTTCATTGCTGAAAGCCGAACAGAACAATACACTCGCCATGCTGGACTATAAAAAGGTAAACTCGCGTAACTACCCATACCTCAAAATGAATACCGGATATGGCTATACCTTTAATAAATACGACATTGCCTCCAATAGCCAAAGAGGCAATCTGGGCGCCAACTTCGGGGTAACAATCGGATTCAATATCTTCGACGGAAACCGCCGTCGCGAAAAGAACAACGCACGTATCGCCATCAAAAACGCCCGTCTGCAACGGGAGCAGCTGGAACAAGGACTGAAAGCGGACCTTAGCAATCTGTGGCAAGCCTACCAGAATAATCTGCAAATGCTGAAACTGGAACGGCAAAACCTGGTGGCTGCCAAAGAGAACCACGAGATAGCCATGGAACGATATATGTTAGGAAACCTCTCGGGTATCGAAATGCGTGAAGCACAGAAGAGTCTGCTGGATGCGGAAGAGCGAATTCTGTCTGCGGAATATGACACTAAGTTATGCGAAATCTCCCTGCTACAGATCAGTGGGAAAATAACAAAATATCTGGACTAAACGTACACTTTGCCCTTCTCCTTACAACATTCGGGGGTGTGTCAAAACTTACCACAGAGGGAAAGACTTTTGACACACCCCCACCTTTTAAACCGACGGAACTGTTTGTTTTAATACAAAAGAAGCCTTGTATCGCCCGTTCAGATTGCTTATCTTTGCAGCCAATCCAATCACAAGAGTACGGCGGGCAAACCAAGCGATATTTCCCACGACTCTTTGTGTACCACGTACAACTAAGTAAAAAAAGAAACAGAAAGATGGGATTATTCATAAAGAAACCCTTTGAAGCCCTGTTGGCAGAGGCCAATGCGTCAGGAAGTAAATCATTGAAACGAGTATTAGGCCCCTGGAGTCTGGTAGCACTGGGTGTCGGTGTCATTATCGGAGCAGGACTCTTCTCAATCACCGGAACCGTAGCAGCAGGCTATACAGGACCGGCCATTACACTTTCATTTGCCATTGCCGCACTGGGATGCTGTTTTGCAGGACTCTGCTATGCGGAATTTGCTTCCATGATTCCGGTTGCCGGAAGTGCCTATACCTACTCATATGCCACCATGGGCGAACTGATTGCCTGGATCATCGGTTGGGACCTTGTCCTTGAATATACAGTAGCGGCTACCACTGTCAGTATCAGTTGGAGCAGATACCTCGTGGTCTTCCTTGAAGGGCTCAACATACATCTTCCGCAAGCACTAACCGCCTGCCCGTGGGATGGAGGAATCGTCAATATCCCTGCATTCCTGATCGTGGTACTGATGAGTATCTTCCTGATTCGCGGTACGGAAGGCAGCTCCATCTTTAACGGTATCGTAGTATTCCTCAAAGTATCGGTGATCGCTATTTTTGTCGTATTGGGCTGGAAATATATCAATGCGGATAACTATACTCCATACATTCCCGCCAATACAGGCACACTTGGAGAGTATGGGATTTCGGGTGTCTTACGTGGGGCAGCCATTGTCTTTTTTGCTTTTTTAGGATTCGATGCCGTCAGTACGGCCGCCCAGGAAACAAAGAACCCGAAACGAAATATGCCGATCGGTATCCTGGTATCACTCCTTGTTTGTACTGTGCTCTATATGTTGTTTGCCCACGTAATGACGGGAGTTGCCCACTACACCGAGTTTAGCGGACAGCAGGGCATTGCACCGGTAGCTATTGCCATCGAACACATGGGGCATACCGATGCGGCAGGCATCATCCATCCGGACTATCCCTGGTTGAACCGTGCTATCGTTCTTGCCATCCTGTTCGGCTACTGTTCTGTAATTATGGTCACTTTACTGGGACAAAGCCGCGTCTTCCTGAGTATGAGCCATGACGGACTGCTCCCTCCATTCTTCTCGCACATCAATGAAAAGTTTCGCACACCGGCACGCAGCAATCTCCTGTTTATGCTGATAGTAGGTTTATTGGCTGCATTCGTCCCGGCACGCCTTGCAGGAGAGATGACCAGCATCGGCACACTGATGGCTTTCACACTGGTATGTGCCGCCGTATTGGTAGTACGAAAGACCATGCCGGATATCCCCCGTTCTTTTAAAACTCCGTTTGTGCCACTCGTCCCGATTTTAGGAATACTCACCTGCCTGTGCATGATGCTTTTCCTTCCCGCCGATACTTGGATACGTCTGGTATTGTGGATGCTCATCGGGTTGGATATTTACGTTGGCTATGGTATGAAGCACAGCAAACTGGAACAAGGCGTGAAAAACCGCCGGGGACAATCGGCACTGAACATGATCGGTATCGCACTGTCTGTGCTTTGTGTCATCACCGGGCTATGGCACCAGCAGACGGTGGGTTGGGACGAAAGTAAAGTATTGCTGATAATCTCGTTTGTTTTCGCATTTACGCATTGCGCATATTATATGATGCGTATCTGGAAAGGGACAGCGAAGCAAAAATAGTCTAAAAACGAGTTCACCACAGATTACACAGATTATTTATTACGTAGATAATCTGTGTAATCTGTGGTGAACTTTGCGATATACTATTCCACCGCTTGCATCACCCGCTTCGCTGTTTCAATGCAATCTCCTTCAGCCTCCGCCGAATAGGGATTAGTGGCTTTGGCCCAAGGTTCTTCCACTGCATAGAAATCAATTTTCTCCGGGGTTTTACCTTCCAGTTTCTGAGAGAGAGAATCGAAATAAAGCTTCCAACGCATATAATAGAAATCCTTCAGTAATCCGTTCCACTCTTTGTGAGCATAGTCTCGGAGGCCACCGTAATCGGCTGCATTCCGATTGCCCCAGGTCGTAATCTGCACACGGGCATTCCACTCATACAAAGCCTTCTCTGCGGATGTACCACCCAACGCCCGCGCCTCTTCAATCCACTTTCCTACGCGAAACTCCGGGCGGGTACCCAACAACTGATCCTGCAACAGAATCAGGTTCAGGAACTTCTGAGAAGCCATTCCGAAGAGTTCTTTATCACCACTCCGGTAAGCAGCGGTAACCGCCTTCTGCATCAGCCTGCCCTTCTCTGCGAGTGCCTGCCGAACGATATCCACCAGATCGTACTCAAAATTATTGTTTCCTTTATAACGATCGGCCACAGATACCATCAGGCGTGCAGCCTCAATCACATCTTGCGGACGGTAGTAATCTTTCATTTCCGACCAGCTGGACACCTGGTACACATCTTCCGCCGGACGTGCACAGAATACGGATTCGTGTGTACCTTGCTGCGTCAGGTTCTTCGGTGAGTTATAAATGGAGTTCGCCAGTTTGGTCCAGGCAGCCTGTACCACTGGATCATCTGCACCGTAACGTGCTTTCACATACTCCTTCAACCATTCCTCTTTCGTAAACCGCTCTGCACGCCAAGGCAGTTCCATCACCAGTTCGTACATCACAGGATTATTCTCTATCCCCTCAGGGGTCATCCCCACACCTTTAAGTGTAGAACCTGCGTGCGGATCGGCTTTAGCGAGATAAAAATTATCGATCACATTATCCATCTTTCCGTGCAGTCCGACATTACCACCGTAGTTCAGCAACATACAGTATACCCAGTCGTGCTGTCCATATCCGTTTTTGCGATACCATTCGGAAGTGGAATCTCCCCACTGCGGACGGCATTCACTGGTCAGGTCGAGTATCAGCAAGTCACCGGCCCCCAGATTCTCAATCATCTTCGGACGTGGATTTGCCTGCCATGCCTGCGCCACCCAAACCGCTTTCGGATTGGCCTTCTTCATAGCTTTCATCACAGCCTTACCTGCCGCATCGAGATCCACGCCTGCCGTATTGCCTCCTTCATGGAAGGGGTCCATGGAGTAAAAGTCAGCTTTCCCGTATAGTTTCTCAAGCTCTTTATAGTAGAGAGAAGAGATTTCCTCAAAACGCGGGTCGCTTGGTTGCAGGAATGCCGGACGGCGATAGCCACACCATGTTCCCGGATCGGATACGTTCAATCCGAGTTTCTCTTTCGCATTATGGGGCACCATACCGCAATAACCCGGAAGGACCGGTTCGATGCCGTATTCACGCATACGCTTCAGGATTTTCTTCTGTAAAGCAATCTGCTGTGTATACCAGCTATCCGGATTAGGTCCGCCCCAGCCTTCAAGGTTATTCATCAGCCACCAGGCAAAAAAGCCCGGACCGGATATGAACTCATTTATTTCGGTTTTGGTATATCCCAACTTATCAAGCACGTTATACCACACAGCCTCCGCCCCGGTCACAGCCAAAGGGATATTGATGCCGTGCAAAGCCATCCAGTCTATTTCTTTCTCCCATCGGTCCCAATCCCAGAAAGCCATGGAATAAGAAAAAGTACAATAGTTCAAATCATAACGGTAAGGCAGGGTCGTTTCTCTCCGTTCTTTTTTTGTCACCGGAGGAAGCACAGCCGGCAGTTTTGCCTGCATTCCGTTCCAGGAAAGGTGGATACCGGCATAATACTTCAGATACCAATTCAACCCGGTAGCGATGCTCACGTAATTGTTTCCACGGATAACGACTTTATCACCCTTCTGATCGAGTTCAAAAAAGTCGGTACCGGACTTCACTTGCTCGATAATAAACTTCTTCGAAGCTCCTTTGTCTATGCGCTCCAACAAGCCGGTCACCGGAGAAGCCATTGTCAAAGAAGTAACACAAAGTAAGATTGTTAATAGTATTGATTTACGATTCATAAATAATATGCTTTAATTACTGTTTTATCCCATAATCCATTTCGCCTTCTTGCCCAGCACACGATAGACAGCCCACACAATCAGCCACGAAACACCAAATGCCATGACAGACGCCACCGGTATCTGAATGCCCAGAGGCACTCCCAACGTACGTACCAACAGTACGGAAGGGCCGGTAAAGAAGTAGTGTATCATATAGATACCGAAACCACACAAAGTGAGATTGGCAAGCGCTTTCTTGATTCCCTCCGAACGGAAATTTACTTTTTTGCAAAGCATAAACACCGGGATGGTCATCATCACTACATTCAGCGAACAGTAAGTGAAGAAGAGCTCAAGCATCTCGTCACTGTATTCCGGCAAAGCCGTGATGTAACGGAAGCCAAAGAAGGTAACGGCATATCCTATCACAAACATTGGCAGACCGATTGCCAGAATCTTACCCAACGTCCAGTCAAGGTTACGCAGATAGTGTCCTAATAACAGATAGCCATTGAAACCGGCAAAGTAATAAAACATGCCGAACGCATTCCATGAACAGGTTCCCCAAAGATATTGCGCTACAAACTGATTGTAGTACGGCAATAACAGAGTGACAGCCCATGCACCGAGAAACCACAGCTTCGCCTTATCCGATGCTTTCTCCACCCAGGCAGAGAAGACGGGAAGATAAAGATATAAACCGATCAACAGGTAAATATACCACATGTGTACATCTACAATGGAGAAATTAAAAGGAATCTGAGCAATGTAATCCAAAGAGATGGACAGCGACTGGCGCATCACTTCCTCCCCCGAGTAAGGGAAAAAGTCGAGAATAATTTCGGGCTTGATGCCCAACAGACCGGTAATCCAGGGGAAAAGGTTGTAGATGACCGACCAGATGAGGAATGGCCATAAAACACGGGGGATACGTTTCTTATAAAAGACAGAGACTTCGCCGCGCACCGGCAGAAGCAGGGCTCCGGTAATCATCACGAACAGCGGTACGCAAGGACGAAGCAATGCTCCGTAGATGGCACCCCAAAGTTTGATTTCGTCAATATTAGGGGCAGTGCCCGGATAAAAGTTGAAAGGGTCCGTGCAGTGGCAACAGATAACGGTAAACATGGCAACGAAACGGACAACGTCCAGCCAGACAATGTGTTGAGGATTTTTCTGTAGTTCCATCGGGGAATTGTTTTACTGATAATGATTAAGGTGTTTATAATAAGAAAGGCATCTGTATAACACAGCATACAGACGCCTCTCACTCGAGTTAACATGATAAATAACCAATATTAATGACCACTCACCATATTCTTATTTGTTGCTGCAAGAGCCGCAACGAGGTTTAATTTGCTTGAAGAAGTCGTTGCCCTTGTCATCTACAAGAATAAATGCGGGGAAGTCTTCTACTTCGATCTTCCAGATAGCCTCCATACCCAATTCCGGATATTCCACACATTCGATGCTCTTGATATTGTTCTGGGCGAGGATAGCAGCCGGGCCACCGATTGAACCGAGGTAGAAGCCGCCATGTTTCTGGCAAGCATCAGTCACCTGCTGGCTACGGTTACCTTTTGCCAACATCACCATACTGCCTCCATGTTCCTGGAACAGGTTCACATAAGAGTCCATACGTCCGGCAGTAGTCGGTCCCATAGAACCGCAAGCCATACCGGCAGGAGTTTTGGCCGGACCGGCGTAGTAAATCGGATGATCTTTGATGTACTGAGGCAGATCTTCACCACGATCCAGACGTTCTTTCAGTTTGGCATGAGCGATGTCGCGACCTACGATAATCGTACCGTTCAGTGACAGGCGTGTAGCCACCGGATATTTAGTCAGCTCCTTCAGGATATCTGCCATCGGCTGGTTCAGGTTGATCTTTACAACATCACCTTCGCCTGCGTTACGCAGTTCTGCCGGAATCAGGCTACCCGGATTAGAATCGAGTTTCTCGATCCAGATACCGTCTTTATTGATCTTACATTTGATGTTACGGTCGGCAGAACAAGACACTCCCAGACCCACCGGACAAGACGCACCGTGACGGGGCAGACGGATGATGCGTACATCGTGTGCCAGATACTTACCGCCGAACTGCGCACCCAAACCGATCTTTTGAGCTTCTGCAAGTACTTCTTTTTCCAGTTCTACATCGCGGAATGCACGACCATATTCGTTACCGGTAGTAGGCAACTCGTCATAATAGTGAGTAGAAGCCAGCTTCACGGTCAACAGGTTCTTCTCTGCCGAAGTACCTCCGATTACGAATGCAATATGATAAGGAGGACAAGCCGCCGTACCCAGTGTCTTCATCTTTTCAACCAAGAACGGAACCAGAGTACCCGGATTCAAGATCGCTTTTGTCTCCTGATACAGATATGTTTTGTTGGCAGAACCACCACCTTTGGTCACACACAGGAATTTGTACTCCATGCCTTCTGTAGCCTCGATATCGATCTGGGCAGGCAAGTTACACTTCGTGTTCACTTCGTCATACATATTGAGCGGAGCGTTCTGTGAGTAACGCAGGTTTTCTTCCGTATAGGTTTTATAAACACCCAGTGAAAGAGCTTCTTCATCGCAATAGCCGGTCCAGACCTGCTGTCCTTTTTCACCATGAATGATGGCCGTACCGGTATCCTGACAGAAAGGAAGCACGCCTTTGGCAGCCACTTCAGCGTTGCGCAGGAAAGTCAATGCCACGTACTTGTCGTTATCACTTGCTTCCGGATCGCTCAGAATCTTTGCCACCTGCTCGTTGTGTGAGCGGCGAAGCATGAAAGATACGTCACGGAAAGCGGTATTGGCCATAGCTGTCAGACCTTCTTTCTGTACCTTCAGCACAGGTGTTCCTTCGAACTCGCTTACTGACACATAGTCTTTGGTAAGCAGATAATACTCGGTTTTATCTTCCCCATGTTCGAACATAGGTTGATACTTAAACGGAGGTGTTGCCATATCTCTTTATTTTATTACGTAATGTTAGTTAGTGAGGCAAAGGTAAGAATAGTTTTCCAAAGTATGAATAAAGTGGTGAATTTTGTCAAGAGCGGATTTACTTATTATTAACGTTCGGAGAGCGTTTCTACGAAGAAGAAGAGACCGCTCCGGAAGAAAGGCTCATTTCTGTGGAATGCAACCGTCTGTCCGGGCAAATGCAACCGTCTGTTTGGGCCGAAGCAAGGCTCTTCACATCACGGAGCAACGGTCTCGAGGGCATGGAGAGCCGGGGAAAGAGCAGAAAAGCCCCCGGCTCCGGGACACCGGGAGATAAGGGTACAAAAAAAGAGGAAGCTTTGCGGGCTTCCTCTTCTACTGCATTCTAATTTGAATATAAGTAATGAATCTGTTGACAAAGATACAACATCGGACAGGCAAAGTCAAGCATTCCGGGAATTATTTTAATCGTTTTCACGATACAGGGAATAGGCAGCCTGCAATATCTTGTTCTTCAAAAGCGGTGAATAATCCGGATGGCCGTCCAGGAAACGCACCACTTCTTCATAAGCCGGGCGGCTGAGATGATTGCCCAACAAGGCCGAGGCCCAGTTTTTCGGAAAGAAAATATCTCCTGTGCGTTGTACTTCCTCCAGCACCTCGAGTCCCGGACGGATGTATTTCACCGATTGCTCCTCGCGCAACGGATGGTTCAGATAACGTATCACGGCAGCCGTCCAAGGCTCTATCCGCCGGTTTTCCGCTACAAGCAGGCTGTTGAACAAAGTATCGAGCCGTGCGGTATCGGATACGACCGCCCGTGAAATAAAATCGAACTGGCGCAGACGGTCCGGATCATCAATCCGTGCCCGTTGTGTACGTAATATCTGTTCACTTTCGGCAGGCAGGCGGATGGCAAGTTCGTAAGCCAAAGTCGTGTAATCCTGTTGGTTCAACCGTTTGTCCGATTGCTCCTGCCACAAGGCATACAGTTCCTTCACCATAGGTTGGGAAGTCGCATTCTGCATAAAATAACGCAGCAACTGCACCCGGCACGAAGGCAACGGATGATTCCGGCTGATGGCATAGACCCGCGCCTCAACCTCTGCTATCTGTGCCGGAGCTACCCGCCGCATGGCACCCGCCAAATAACCACTCACTGTAGACGCCACCAGAGCGTTCTTTTCTGCAGGAAGCCCTGCCAACAGGCTGTTTGTCCAGTCGTCCGCCGAAATATGTTTAGCCAGGTAATTCTCATAAAGTGTCATCAAGAGTGATTGGCGTGCCGTATCGTCTTTTACCTCCCACCAATGTGCCAACAGCCACTTCAAAGCAGATTCGTCGGGAACGAACAAGCCATAACCTCTGCCATCGGTATTGGGCAACACCAACGAAGGTACAAAAGGAAGCTGTATCCGAACCAAAGTATCCGTCATATTCACCCGCAACACCGAATCGCGCTCTCCGCAAAGAGTGACGGCAAAACGCTGCGGCCAAAGCAAACCACGGTTATAAGGATCACTCTGACGGACCTCCAATTCTTGTCCATCGATCCGGAAGTTCAGCGTAGGCATTCCTTTCCGGTTCACCCACACATCACTGAAAGTTGCCAAATCTTCGGGCGCCTTGCCGTCTAAAATGCGAATCAGATCGTCCCAAGTGGCATTAGCGTACGAATAGGTTTTCAGATACTCCTGTATACCACTCCGGAAGTTGGCTTCACCCATCCTGTCAACCAGTTTCTCCATCATCACGGGAGCCTTGTTATAGATGATCTGCCCATAGATCAGCCCGGCATTACGCAGATTATCAAGTGGCTGCCGGATGGCATTTGTCCCCAAAGTACGGTCCTCGGTAAGAGAAGCGGCATTAAAAGTCTTGAGCTTATTCAGGGTATGATTGATCTCCGGAAATAAGGGTTCGACAATCCGGGCAGCAAAATAATTGGCAAAAACTTCCTTGGTCCATACATCGTCAAACCAATCCATCGTTACAAGATCGCCAAACCACATGTGAGAGGTCTCGTGCGCAATCAATTCCGCCCGGTTCAACTCCTCGTCCGGAGTGGGATGTTCGCTCAGGAAAATCCCGTTATCATTATATAAGGTAGCTCCTGTATGTTCCATTCCGCCAAACTGAAAACCGGGAAGAACGATGAAATCATATTTGGCAAACGGATATGCGATCCCTGTATACTCTTCAAGCCAGTGAAGTGATGCCATGACTTGTCTGAAAACAATATCCAACTGTGCTATTTTCTTAGGGTCGGTCTCACGATAATAGGCAGCGATAGTACGCCCGTCCTGAGTATACTCCTGTCGCTCCAATTTTCCGGCCACAAACGAAAAGAGATAAGTACTGAGTGGTTCGGTCGGTGCAAAACAAACGGTTTTACGGTCACCGGCTACTGTTTCACTCCGGACGTATGTGTTGGAAACAGCTTTCCAGTCGGCCGGAACCTCAAGCTTTAAAGTAAACTCGGCTTTTAGGTTGGGCTGCTCAAAGCAAGGAAAGACGGTACGGGCACGGTCGGGAACGAGCAACGTATAGAGGTATTCATCGTTCCTGTTCAGCGACTGATTGCCGGCAATGAAACGAATCTGTATGTCATTCGCCCCTTTCGCTGTCAGCGAAGCAGGCAGAATAATGTGTTCGTTCTCAAAGCGCACATCACTTACCGGTTTTCCATTGGCAATGACTTCTTTAATTTTTCCACGCTCCTCACGAAAATCAATCAGGACTTCCTGAGCGGCAGCAAGGTCGAAGCGCAAGGTGATATCACCGTCAATAGGTGTCTCCTTCTGCCGTGGAATGCTGAAACTGAGTTCATACTTCAAATTCTTAATCTCGGCTTTACGATGATCGGCAAGCTCTTTAGAAACGCCGGCATCATAAAAACGAGGGTTCTTCTCTGCTGTCCGGCAACATCCGGTCAGCAGGAAGAACCCGATCATTCCAAATAAAATGTGTATTTTCATAGCAAATATATTGTAGCTCGTAATTCCGTCACGCCAGTTGCCCGATACGGTTAATCAGCTCCTCACCCAGAGCAGTCTTATCATCAATGTGTTGCAGCACGGCAGTGACAAACGGATTACTCTCAAAATCGCCACGTACCTGACCGAAATCCAGCTTCATTTCATCGCGTGAGCCGTCGGCACCAAAGCCCGTCATAGACGAAAGTGAGAATTCCTTGCGTGCGTCATCATACACCATGCGGTCCAGTCCGACCACTGCTTCACGCCAAGCACGGACGATAGCGATAACATCTTTTGCTGTAATGGTTTCGGGGTTCAGACCATAAAATTCCTGTATCTTATGGTAAGCCCACGTCCATTCGTAAGTATAATAGTTATCGTGCATCTCGGCAAAACGGGCATTCATACTCTTCAAACGATCGATCTCACCACTTTCGATACCGGTAATCAGTTTTTCCACTTCACTTTTCGGAGCAATCAAACCGGCAATATCCACCCACTCGCCTACTCCGATTTCGGTATCCGGTTTCAGACGCCGGCGTATCTCTTCATTATCTCTGAAGTTAATCCCCTCAAGACGCTTAATGATGGAATTACCAAGAAACTTATGGATAGCTATTTCGTAATAGCGTATGCCGCTATTCAGCGAAGAGTTCTTGATTTTTGCACTTTGGTAAGAATAGATCTCCGATGTCTCGCCGGACACCCGCTTCAGCTCTTTCAGTATAGAGCGCCCCTTGAACATCTTCTGGATAGTATATGGACTCAGAAGGTTGTAGTTTATATAGTCCAGGCGGTTCGGGTCCGTACGTTTGTCACGCTTCGGCCACTTCTGGGCATCGCGGATAGTCCCGACACTGCGCAGATTGACTCCCGGCACCAGATAAGTCGTATTCTGCTGCTCGATCAGGTAAGAGAAAGGCAGGTTCGAGGTATCGGCATGATTCACATGACGCCCCATCACCAATGAAAAAGCCCCTACACGCGCCGGCCATAAAATGTATGAATCGGAAGTAGTCTTAGCTCCTCTTTCCAACGTCCCCTGATGAATCGGTCCCAGTTTATACATATGATTACTCTGGTTCGACCCCGAACCGGCATTCATAAACGAAAACATACCGGCTATCAGCAAGGTAGACTTATGATGGGTTACGGTATACGGACCGGCAAAGATGGCACATGCTTCACCGTTCTCTCCCTGGCAATTACTGAAAAACAGGGAATCGGAAGCAGAGTAGTTGTGTCCCAACTGACAGGCTTGCCCAACGAAGCAACGGGTCAGCATAGCTCCATCGTCCACATGAGAACCGGAGGAAATAATAAAGTCATCGCAAATGACACCATGCCCGATATGTACCGGAGCGGCTTCATTGCTGTTAATACTTCCGTTGTAAAGACGGCAGGTTCCGCAAATCCGGCAATGATCGCCAATACGCACATTCTTGATAGAACCGGTATTGAGAATCATCACATGGCTGCCGATGGTCCCCATCGCAGAAGCATGCTTGTTGGAGTAATAGTCAGTGATCGCCTTCATCCGGCTGATCAGTTCCGGACGGTGCCGGTAAAGAGCCAGAATATAAGCTTGATGAGCAGATAGTTTATCATTGATCAACACTTCGCGACCTCCCGTTTCGTTCAGCACAGCGGCCTCTACTCCATTACCGAACTGAGTCAGACCATCCACCAGAATAATATCTACATTCTCAATGAAAGTGTCGTTTCCTATCTCGTAGTTGGCAATGTAATTCTGGATATTCTCAATGCAACAGTTGTCGCCCACAATTACATTGTGCAAGGTGACATGCCTCAGCCCGGAATGTTTCCTGATTCCTCCCGGCAAGATAAAGTCCGAGTGGAAAACGCCCAGTTTCACCTCTCCCGAGAAACGGGTGTGATGCACAAATTCGGTTGTGAACTCTTCAGCGACCGCAACATGGTTCCAGTCATCAGCCAGACACGACTGGCTCTTCAACTGAAGAATTTCATCTTCAGTCAGTCTACGGTAAGTCTTTCCCATAATCCTCTTATTACAAACTACAAGTTACTCTTCGTCGTCGTAGGTCTGATAGAGAAAGTCGTTATAGGGATACTTCTGCACGTGCAATTCTTTCACTCGCTGATAAACCACACTCTTCAGTTCGTCTATATTGATTTTCTCACGGGCGGAGATGAACAGACAGTTATCTTCCATCTTAGCCATCCATGTTTTCATCAGTTCTTCGAGTGTCAAGTTCTCCTTTGTTTTGGGGGTAAGGTCGTCCGGCGCCTTTTCTACATAGGTATAGGCGTCTATCTTATTAAATATTAAAATCATTGGTTTTCCACCTCCACCGATGTCGGCCAGTGTTTTATTCACCACCTCTATCTGCTCTTCAAATCCTGGATGCGAAATGTCCACAACATGAACCAGCAGATCGGCCTCACGTACTTCGTCGAGGGTAGACTTAAAGGAATCCACCAGGTCAGTAGGTAACTTACGGATGAACCCGACCGTATCGGAAAGCAAGAAAGGCAAATTATCGATAATCACCTTGCGTACCGTCGTATCGAGTGTGGCAAACAGCTTGTTTTCAGCAAAGACTTCACTCTTCGCCAACAGATTCATCATGGTCGATTTGCCCACATTGGTGTAACCTACCAAAGCTACACGGATCATGCGTCCGCGGTTCTTACGTTGGGTAGACTTCTGCTTATCTATTTCGGCGAGACGCTCCTTAAGCAGTGACATACGGTTAAGGATGATACGGCGGTCCATCTCCAACTGAGTTTCACCCGGGCCACGAAGACCTACCGAACCTCCTTTACCACTTCCGGAACCACCACCCTGACGTTCAAGGTGAGTCCAGAGACGTTGCAGACGGGGCAACATGTATTTATATTGCGCCAATTCTACCTGAGTCTTGGCATTAGCCGTCTGGGCACGCATGGCAAATATATCAAGAATCAGTGAAGTACGGTCCAGTATCTTCACTTGCAGTTCAGCTTCGATGTTACGTATCTGCTTGGCCGAGAGTTCGTCATCAAAGATGACCATTCCCACTTCCCGGTCCTCTTCAGCCTCTGTTCTTATATATTCTTTAATTTCTTCCAGTTTTCCTTTTCCCACATAAGTCACCGAGTTAGCCGTCGGCAACTTCTGCGTAAACCTTTTCACCACTTCCGCCCCGGCTGTCTCAGCCAGGAATGCCAGCTCGTCCAGATATTCATTGGTCTTGCGTTCATCCTGTGTCTGAGTGATGAGACCTACCAGAACAGCAGTTTCGACTTTGGCTTCGGATATTACAAATTCTTTCATTCTACTTTATACCTTATTATAATATGGCGGCAAATATAGCTATTTTCGTAACATACTAAAAGAAAAAATCGCCCAAGTGTTTCTACCTGAGCGATTCTTTATTATTTATTGACTATTTATTTATTAATATCTTTATTCAGCAGCAACTCAACCTGAGGTATCGGCCAAGTATATTTTTCATCGGACGGACCCACATTAATTGTTTCATTCGCACCCACCTTAATGAAACGTTCCCCACGTCTCATAATATCAATACCACGGATACCCTCGCCTATAAACTCAAGGCGTTTCTCGTTGTAAATAGCTTCTTTCAGTGCATCACCCGTCAAGTTATCGATCTTCAACGGATCCGTAGCTGCATCTACCGAACGTCCTCTGACTTGTTTCAACAGGCTTTTGGCAGTAGCTTCACCTCCGGCCTTGTTGGCATAACATTCGGCAAGGTCGAGCAAAGTTTCGGCATAGCGGAAAATGGGCACCCACTGCAATTTAGTTTTTGCATCCGTAAACTTCAACAACAAGTCTTTCTCCCCTTTAAAGGCGATAATACGCTTGTCGGTAGCCAACGAATAATCAGGCTTTGACATAATTCCGCTTTTCGTATCAATCAACATGATCTTACCATCATAATAATATTCTGCCAACGACTGCTGTGTATTCGGGATGTTGGTATCTGCCATCGGCAAAGAGAAAATGCTCTCCTGACTGAAATACGGGGCCTTATAAATCAATGTTACGTCTTCCGGCAAACTATATCCGGTCACTAACTCTCCGGCTGCAATGGCTTTGTCCCATTCGTTCATTGCCATATAAACTCTCATCTTAAGCATGTTGGCAGCGGCCTGAGTAGCATGTGTAACTCCTGCATAGGTATTCACTTCGGTATTTAATGCCGAAATGTTTTCCAGATCAGACAGAATGTGGTCATAAATCTGCTTTACTGTAGAGCGAGGCATATTGTTATTTTCGGTTCCGGCCTCGGCAGTAAGACGCAACGGAACAGATTTTGCATCGGGATTTACAGAATATGGAGTCGGATACAAATTATTCAGATAATAGTATGCCAAAGCTCTGACAAACTTAGCTTCCTGCACATAGCGGTCATAATTTTCACCGGCAACTTCTTTGGCACCTTCAAGAGACTGGAGGAAAGTATTTACTTTATTGATGGCCAGATAAGCGTATGTCCAGGTGTCAGCATTCTCGGCATCCGTAATGCCCACATTCATATTATAGGTATTGAACAAAGTCACCAAGTTGTTGGAGATATTGATAACATCATCTCCCCTATTGTCAAACACCATATAGGACTTACCTCCCATCAAAGACTTAGTCCCTGTGTTCTTGATTGCAGCATACAAGCCGTTCAGAGTAGCCTCTATTCGGGTAGGGCTTGTGAAAATATCGTTCTCGTTTACATATAATGGAGGCTCCTGATCGAGGAAGCTGCTGCTGCAACTACCTAAAAAGAGAGAAGCGCATAATGTCGAAAATATAATTATCTTTTTCATTGTAGTTTCTTTTATCTGTTAATATAAAACCATATTAGAATGTCAGGTTCACACCGATTGTATACGTGCGTGCCTGAGGCAAAGTATTCTTATCCGTACCACCGGCTAAAGTAGCACTTTCTACATTGGTAAGTGTTTCGGGATCCATGCCGCTGTATCCTGTAATCACAAACAGATTCTGAGCCTGAACATAGAGACGGAGCGCAGAGATTCCTACCGCTTTCGACCAGTTCTTTGTATTGAACGTATAACCCAGTGACACATTCTTCAGACGCAAATAATCTCCTCTTTCCACTAAGTCGCTGATAGGCAATGCCGAACCATTAGAATAATTATCACCGTATATCGGCATAGGATACTCTGCATGGGTACGTTCCGGAGTCCAATACTTATTATAAACGTCTTTAGAGTTATTCCAGTAACGCATATCACTCACACTGGCTTTGGTTCCGTTATAAATCTTATTACCTCCCGAGAATTGGAAGAACAAAGAAAGATCGAAACCTTTATATTTAAAGTTATTGGTCCACCCACCGTACCAGGTAGGAAGTGTATTTCCACAATCAACAGGTTCAAATTCACCGGCATATTCTGTTCCGTCTTCATAGAACCACCCCCCTTTTTCAAACATCAGTAAGGTTCTGTCACCTTCCGGAGTGATAAACACTCTACGACCCGATTTGGGATCTACTCCGGCAGTCGGGTACAGATACAGACGTCCGATAGACTTTCCGGGTACTGTGATATTCGTAATTTCTAAACCGCCATTATCTCCTTTAAGAATATTCTCCACGCCATCAGCCAGTGAAATAACCTTATTCTTGTTAGTAGTGATGTTAAAGCTCGTTTCCCAAGTAAAATCACTGTTTTTTATCACATCGGCAGAAACGGTCAATTCAATACCGCTGTTCCTCATCTTTCCGGCATTAGTGGTAATTATATTGCCCGGGATACCTTTAGAAGGTGATTGGGGCACATCCAGAATCAAGTCGGAAGACTTCGTATAATAGTAGTCAAAGTCTACATTGATCCTATTCAGCAATCGGGCATTGAAGCCAATGCTATATTTCTCCGAAGACTCCCATTTCAAGTTCGGGTCAGCGATCTGAGCCAAACCATATGTACCATTTATACCATAATTATAACTTGAATAAAATGACTTTGAAGCATAATCGTAAATATCGGTGTTACCGACCACACCATAGCTTCCCTTTATTTTCAAGTCATCAACCACGTTGCGTAAAGGCTGGAAGAAAGCTTCTTCAGAGACACGCCATGCAGCAGAAACTCCTCCGAAGTTACCCCAACGATTCTTCTCACTCAAAGCAGAATAACCATCGCGACGGTAGTTAAGAGACACGATGTATTTAGAAGCGTAATCATAGTTGATACGTCCGAAATAAGAGACCATGGTATTGTTGGACAAGCTACCACCGGCAGTTGCCGAACCAAAAGGTCCCTGAAATACAATGAATTTATCATCCTGTAAATCTTTACGCTGTGCAGTCCAACGAGAGTTATTTCTCTCGGATGCCTCCGTACCGGCTAACAAATTAAAATTATTCTGTCCCAAAGAAAAGCTATAAGTTGCCGTATTTGTCCAGGTCCATCTGTTATTTTTGGTGTTATAAGCATTTGCCAGACCTTTACTGTTCACACCATCTCCATGCAATGGAGACCAGAAACGCTGTTCCTCGATACGGGCATAATCCACACCATATTGGGTTTTCAATGACAATCCCTTAACCGGAGTTGCCTCTGCATAAAATACACCAATGAAACGGGTTACATCAGAACTCAAACCATTGCCTAAAGATAAAATAGCCGCCGGATTAGAAAAAGTACTAAACACAGTATTTCCTCCATAACCCAGACCTTGAGCTAAATAATAAGGAGTACCATCTTCATTGTACATCGGTAAATTAGGGGCATTGATCAATGCCAGACGCGGGAACCCTCCAACGGCAAAGTTAGAACCTCTACGGGCAGCATCTACATAAGAAGTTGTCCCGGTTGTTACGTTGGTGTTCATTCCTACTTTTAACCAGTCAGTAGCCTGTACATTAATGTTAGCCTTCACCCCTAAACGGTCATACTTGTCGCCTTTTACAATCCCCTCCTGAGTTGTATAGTTACCAGACAAATAATACCGCACTTTATCCGATCCGCCACTTACGGCAACAGAATGACTTTGTGACAATCCGTTTTGGAATGCAGCATCTTTCCAATCTGTATCTACATAGTTGCCATTGGCATCTTTCATCATATTGAATGCTTTGTTACCATAAGGAGAAACATAACCGGCAGTCAGTGACAATTCATCCGTCCCATAACGGTTCTTTACAGCCAAATTCTTAAAGTCCACGTATTCCTGGGCATTCATCATTTCATAAAAATCTGTCGCATTTGAGAAACCCACAAAACCATCATAGCTCACTTTGACTTTACCACTTTGACCTTGTTTAGTAGTAATCAAAATAACCCCATTCGCAGCACGCGAACCATACAATGCAGCCGCAGCCGCATCTTTCAAAACATCCATAGACACAATATCAGCAGGATTAATATCGGCCAATGCATTGGCATTAGCCAAATAAGAAAGGTTACCCGATTCAATGGGCACACCATCGACTACATATAAAGGAGAAGTTCCGGAAGTGATTGAGTTCACACCACGCACTCTCACAATCGGAGCCTGTCCTACACCGGCCGACGGAGTAGTGATACTGACACCCGATGCACGCCCTTGAAGCATCTGATCAAAACTTACACTCGGTACATCTTTCAAAGCATCTGCCTTTACAGAAGACACAGATGCAGTCACAGTACGTGCACTTTGTGTTCCATAAGCTACTACTACCACTTCATCAAGTGCCTTAGAATCAGTCTTTAATATCACTTTAATATTAGGTGCAATTGCTACCTCAGCAGTCTGCATACCGATATACGAAATCTGCAAAGTCTTTGCAGAACTGTAGTGTTTGCTAAAACGCTTATAATGTGCGTATTATACAACGATATTGAACTTAGTAAAAA
>NZ_JADKYL010000010.1:0-177948 GCF_019633785.1 Bacteroides sp. FSHCM14E1 | reverse complement strand
TGTAATGAATTATATTACACACAGACAAAAGGAGCAGGAAATATTGAAAAATACAGGGAAGGGACTACATATTTAGGAAATAATACAACCCTAATAAGATGTTATACTTATTGAGCGTCCGCCCTGGGATTGCACAATACGGAAACCTTCTTAATCTTTTGTTTCAATCATTTTTAAACAGGATCTAAAACATTTGGTAATGTTTTTACGAATAAGATGTGTTTATAATTTAAAATGTATTATTTTTGCGAGTATAGAAAAAATATCATAATATGTAGCCTTGACTAATATATGTGGAAGAAGTTGTTATTGTATGTTTGTTTAATAACTATTTTGTGTTCTTGTCAGAAACAACATAGTGCTTATGCACCTCCTACGTTTCCGGAAGTAAAGAACATACATGCTCATCGTTTGTCGGACGAACTGTTGATCAGCTATCCTTTGGATATGGCTGTTAGTGAGAACTATATCTTTATATTGGCTTTGGTTGATAATACATGGTTGCAAGTATATGATAAGAGCACAGGCCAATTGCTTGGAAGTTTTGTAAGAAGGGGACAGGGACCGGGTGAAGTGACTACTGCAAACATGTGCTATTATGATGCACGTGAAAAGAAAATTTCGGTGTATGATGAATCTTCTATGAAGTTATTGACTTATCAGTTTGATAAAGGGGATGATAATTGGGGAACATTGATAGAAGAACAGCCTTTTTATAATTTAGGAGCTACAGTACGCCGGGTGTGGGGACTTCGGGATGATAAATTTCTGGTGGATGGTCAGTTGGGAACAAAGTCGGATCAGCAAAAACGTTTTCAGATATTGGCCGATACTGAAGTGTCGGCTGATTATAACGATTTTCCTATAGATACTCCGGAAGAACGTTCCGTTTGGTTATCACCTGCAATTGCGGTATCTCCGGATTGTAAAAAAATGGTTGTAGGAACTTTATATGGAGGAGTCCTTGAATTATTTGATTTATCAAAAGGCATAGAATTAAAAGCTATCCGAAAATTTTATCCTCCGGTTGTGCAATATTTATCCGGAACTATCCAAAGCACAGGGGAGACTGTTTGGGGCTTCTCTGCGTTATGTGCCACGGATGAAAAGGTTTATAGTGTATTTATAGGTGACAAGAATCCCAATTTATTCAATAACTTATCTGTTTTTGATTGGGACGGTCGGGAATTAATCAAATATAATACTGATTGCCTCATTCTGAGAATTTGTGCTTCAATCCGGGAACCTAATAAACTTTATGGGATTGCTTTTTCTAAACCCCGGGAATTTTATTTGGTCTCTTTTACTTTCGATTCTTGACGGGAGATCGTATTAAAATATATATGTAGATATGAAGAAAGAAGTTTGGGTGAAACTGGTGAAACGAATCGGAAACTGGATTGTGAATATCTGTTTCTATTCTTGTGTGGCTTTTGTAGCCTGGATGGTATTACAGGTCTTTTGCTTGACTTCTTTCAAGATCCCTTCAAACTCGATGGAACCGGCCTTACTTTCGGGAGATAAGATATTAGTGGATAAATGGACCGGAGGGGCACGACTGTTCAATATCTTTGCATCGTTACGGGGTGAGGACGTTCCTATCTATCGTCTGCCGGGCTTTGGCTCGTTTAAAAGGAACGATGTGCTTGTATTTAATTTCCCTTATCAGGATGGGAGTGATAGTATCGGATTCGATATAATGAAGTATTATGTGAAGCGGTGCATTGCTCTTCCGGGAGATACGTTGGAAATACGCAGGGGATATTATCATATCAAGGGGATAAAAGACAGTTTGGGGAATGTGAAGGCACAACATCGGATTTCCCGGGTCAGAAGAGAGGATTCGCGAGGGATTGTGATAGATGCTTTTCCGTGGGACGGACGTTTGGGATGGACCATTCAGGAGTTCGGTCCTCTTCCGGTGCCGGCAAAGGGGCAGGTAGTGAAGATTGATACGTTGTCCCGTTTACTTTATGGAAGATTGATTCATTGGGAACAGAAAAAGAGATTGCAACAAAAGGGGAATTCAGTTTGTCTGGGCGATAGTGTGATAAGAGAATATAAGTTTAGGGAGAATTATTATTTCGTATCGGGGGATAATATGGAAAACTCAAAAGATTCCCGCTACTGGGGCATGCTGCCCGAATCATATATTGTAGGAAGAGCATTTACGATATGGCGTTCGGATGATCCTTTGCGTGAAAAAATTCGTTGGGATAGGGTATTTAAAAAAATAAAATGACGGAGATGAAGGTAGATTATATACATATTATACTCCGTGGGGGACTTTTAGCGATAGTGTGCACATTGCTGTCTGTGGTATGGGTAAATGATCCGATGCTTCCGGCAGGTGAACTGTCCGGACAATGGGCTTATCTGGCAAAGGCCGCTATGGGGGCTGCTACAGGACTTTTATTGTTGGCTTTTGTCTATTATAAAAAGAGGTATGATATGGGGAGGGATTTTTATCAGGTAGTTGTCTGGAGTCTTATAGCGTTGGCCGCTTCCGAGGCTGTTTATGGATTAAGACAACTTTATGGTTTTACTTCTTCCCATCATTCTCTATATTCCCTGACCGGGTCTTTTTTTAATCCGGGGCCTTATTCCGGTTATCTGGCCATGGTCTTTCCGCTTTGTCTGGATCAATGGCTAAAATTGCGAAAAAGGATAAATAAAAACTGGATCGAGTGGACCGGATATTATGGGGCATTGGCAGTATTGTTTCTTATACTTTGTGTGCTTCCGGCAGGTATGAGCCGTTCGGCATGGTTGGCTACGATTGTTTCCGGTATTTGGGTATATGGTGTACATAAGTCCTGGCCGGTACATCTGAAGAGGATATGGATGCGTAAAAAAGCAAAGATGATAGCAATTGCTTCGGCTCTGTGCATAGTCGTGCTGGTGGGGGGAGTTTGTCTGTTTTATCTGAAAAAAGATTCAGCCAGTGGACGATTGTTCATGTGGAAAATCAGTACGCAGGCTGTTATGGAAAAACCATTTACAGGGTATGGTCAAGGGAGTTTTGCACTTGCATACGGGACAGCTCAGGAAACTTACTTTGCAAAAGGAGATTATTCTCTACGTGAAGAACTGGTGGCAGGAAGTCCGGAGTATGCTTTTAATGAATATTTGCAGATTGCAGTCGAACGGGGAATTCCGGTTTTGTTCTGTTTCCTGGCTTTTGTTGGTTTTTGCCTGTGGCGAGGTGTCGGCTTGAAGCGTTTAGGCGCATGTGGTGGAATAATCTCGTTGCTGGTGTTTGCTTTTTCTTCTTATCCGATGCAGTTGCCCGCCTTTGTTATCTCTTTCGTGGTTTTATTGATGGCTTGTGTCGCAGATCGTTTTCTTGCCTGGCAACTGGTCTTTGCCTGTGTATTGGGGATTTCCGGATACTATTGGCAGCAGGCGGACGTATATAAAGAGTGTAAAGACTGGGCTAATTGTCGCATGTTATATCAGGCAGGAGCTTATCAAAGTGCCAAAGAAGGCTATGAGCGTTTATATCCGAAGTTGAAGAAAAGAGGGGCCTTTTTATTTGAGTACGGGCATTGTTTGCATAAATTAAAGGAGGCGGATGCTTCAATCTTATTATTAAAAGAGGCTTCTACCCGAAGTTGCGATCCGATGATACTAAATATTATTGGTAAGAATTTTCAGGAAAAGGGAGAATATGCTGAAGCCGAAAAATGGTTATTACGTTCCACTCATTTATTGCCGGGCCGGATTTATCCATATTACTTGCTGGCAAAACTGTATGCTGTTCCTGAGTATTTACAACGGGATAAATTACAGAAAATGGCGGAATTGGTCTTGACTAAAGAACCTAAAGTGCAGTCGACTGCCGTAAGAGAGATGAGAGAAGAAATTAGGAAGCTACTTGTAAATGTAAGTAACGAAAAAATCGTAAAAAGCAGAAAGGTAAATGATTAATATGTTTTAAATGCAAAAAAAAGTCTGCTTTTTCTTTTGGCATTTTAAATATTAGCAATTATATTTAGGGTCTCGATTGAGGTCATTCCGGCTTTGGTTTCAGTGCCGGCTATATTTGTTCTCCGGAAATAGGATATCAGATAAGCAGGTTTCTACCGTGAAGAGGAATGAGCATAATAGTGAGAATAGAGGATGAAATGTGATAGGATTATCTGATTTTTTACGGATTAACCGGGGTGAAATGTTTTTTGTCCACCTCTGTTTGTAACGTAAAAATCGTAAATGGCAAATTATCAGTGTTTTAATGACGGTGCGCCAGCAGAATTTAGTCCGCCATTTATTTTGTGTGTTAGAAAATAACCAACTATATTTGCAACCATAAATTAATAGAGAAAAGTTTAATAACATTATGAAAAACCAATATCCCTTCTATACGCTTTGCCTGGCATTGGCAATGCTGACAGCTTGTTCCGGTGAGAAGAAAGAAAGTGCTTCTGAAAAAGGAGTGGAAACTGTGTTGCCCGACACGAAAAATGAAGTGTCCGTTATGACCTTGAAGAAGCAGGTATTCAACCATGAACTGGTGAGTAATGGAAAAGTATCTGCCAAGGGAATGGCTGATCTGAGATTTGAAAGTGGTGAGGTGATAGCTCATATTTGGGTGAAGAACGGAGACCGGGTGCAGAAGGGACAAAAGTTGGCAGAGTTGGATAAGTTCAAACTTGACAATCTGTTGTCACAGGCAGAAGATGCTTTGAAAAAATCCGAGCTCGAGTTGCGTGATGTGCTTATCAGTCAAGGTTATCCGGCAGATGATATCAGTCAGGTACCTGAAGAAACCATGAAATTGGCGAAGGTGAAGAGTGGTTATGACCAAAGTAAATCGCAATATGAAATGGCAAAATACAATGCAGAGCATGCTACATTGATAGCACCTTTTGCCGGGGTAGTTGCTAACTTGTTTTCGAAGCCTTATAATCTGGCGAATACTTCGGAAATATTCTGTACGGTGATCGATATGCAGGGAATGGAAGTAGACTTTACCGTGCTGGAAAGTGAGTTGCCTTTAATAAAGAATGGAGATAAGGTGGTGATTAAACCTTATTCTGATGCGGCGACAGTACATGAAGGAAATATATCGGAAATCAATCCATTGGTGGACGATAAAGGAATGGTGAAGGTGAAAGCCCGGGTGAACGGGGCAGGCAGACTGTTTAGCGGAATGAATGTGCGTGTCAGTGTGCACCGTTCGTTGGGAGAGCAGTTGGTGATTCCTAAAAGTGCAGTGGTGCTTCGGTCGGGCAAACAGGTTGTGTTTACTTTGAAAGATGGAAAGATGGCTCAGTGGAACTATATTCATACCGCTCTGGAAAATGCTGACAGCTATAGTGTTGCCGATGGACTGACAGAAGGAGATACTGTAATTGTAACCGGAAACATCAATCTGGCACACGAAGCTCCGGTCACTATCATTGAATAAGGATGAATCACTAACACAAAACAATTATGATTAAATTCCTGATACAACGTCCCATTGCCGTATTGATGGCTTTTACGGCTTGCTTCATAGTGGGGTTGGTGACGTATTTCACGTTGCCGGTATCGTTGCTGCCGGATATCTCTATCCCAGAGATTACCGTACAGGTAGCAGCGAAGAATACTTCGGCACGTGAATTGGAAAACACAGTAGTGAAGCCTATCCGCCAGCAATTGATTCAAGTGGCTGCTTTGAAAGACATGTCCAGCGAAACACGTGATGGTGCAGGTATTATCCGGCTTAATTTTGATTTTGGTACCAATACGGATTTGGCGTTCATAGAGGTCAATGAAAAAATTGATGCGGCTATGAATTATCTGCCAAAAGATACAGACCGTCCGAAGGTGATTAAGGCAAGTGCAACCGATATTCCGGTGTTCTATCTGAACCTGACCCTGAAGACGGACAGTGCTTATGAAGAGACAGATCAAAGGGCATTTCTGAATTTATGTGAGTTTTCCGAATCGGTCATCAAGCGCCGTATCGAACAATTGCCCGAAGTGGCAATGGTAGACGTTACCGGATTATTGGAAAGACAGTTGCAGATTGTGCCTGATATGGACAAACTGGCTATGCTCGAATTGTCTATTGAAGATATTGAAACGGCTTTGGCACAAAACAATGTGGAGCCGGGGAGTATGACTGTGCGGGATGGATACTATGAATACAACATTAAATTTTCTACTTTACTTCGTACCTCGGAAGATGTGGAGAACATTTATATCCGGAAGGGAGACCGTATCATACAGTTGAAAGAATTCTGTCGCATAGCGGTGGTGCCGGTTAAAGAAAAAGGAGTATCCGTTTCGAACGGAAAGAGAGCGGTGACTCTTGCCATCATTAAGCAAGCTGACGAAAACATGGATAAAATGAAGGAGGCACTGTCGGAAACGATGGACTATTTCAAAAAGATCTATCCGGATATCGAGTTTAGTGTGAGTCGAAATCAAACTGAACTGCTGGATTATACGATATCCAATCTCCAGCAGAATCTTTCACTTGGTTTCTTCTTTATTTGTATTGTTGCCGTACTGTTCCTGGGCGATATCAAATCTCCTTTTATTATTGGACTGAGTATGGTGGTATCCATTGTCATCAGTTTCTTGTTTTTCTACTTGTGTAAGATGTCTCTCAACATCATCTCCCTGTCCGGATTGATCCTTGCATTGGGTATGATGATCGACAGTTCGATTATTGTAACTGAAAATATATCACAATACCGGGAAAAGGGCTATTCGTTGAGGAGAGCCTGTGTGGCAGGAACAAGCGAGGTGGTAACTCCTATGCTTAGTTCTTCTTTTACGACAATTGCCGTATTTGTGCCTTTGGTATTTATGAGCGGTATCGCAGGTGCTATTTTTTACGATCAGGCCTTTGCCGTAACGGTAGGACTGATGGTTTCATATTTTACAGGTATCATGTTGCTTCCTGTTTTGTATATGTTGGTCTATCGTACCGGAATAAAAGGAGGGCCGAAGTGGCTGAGGCTGAAGATTAACAATCCGTTGAAAGAACATACCTTGGATCGTTTCTATGATAAAGGAGTCGATTGGGTATTTAGCCATAAAACGCTGAGTGTACTGTTCTGCGTTATTTCTTTCCCGCTATGTATTTTCTTTTTCTTCTTTATTGATAAGGAGAGAATGCCGGACATCGATGAAAATGAATTGATCACCCGTATCGAATGGAACGAGAACATCCATGTGGACGAAAATCAGCGTCGTGTAGACGAGTTGTTCCGTGAGTTGCAGGGGCAATCTGTAGAGCAGACGGCCTCCATCGGACTGCAGGATTACATCTTGAATCGTGAGCAGGAGTTGTCGTCATCAGAGGCAGAACTGTATTTTAAGACAGAAACTTCGAAGGAGATTGCTCCGTTGCAGTCAGAGATTTATAAAAGGCTGAAAGAGCGCTATCCCTTGGCGGTAATTTCGTTTTCTCCACCGGAGACTGTTTTTGAAAAACTGTTTGTGACAGGGGAGGCTGATATTGTGGCCGAGTTGTATGCCCGTAATAAAGACAAGGCACCCGAACCTGGTACCTTACGCGGACTGGAACAGACGTTCAGGCAAAAAACGGGAATACCTCCGACGGGTATTGCTTTCGAAAATCAGTTGAACCTTAGCATTAACCAGGAAAAGTTATTGTTGTATCAAATCTCTTATAATGAACTGTACCGGGTGCTGAGAACTGCTTTCAAAGAGAACAGTGTAGCTATGTTGCATTCTTATCAACAATATCTGCCTATCAGCATTGCAGGAGACGAAAAAACGGTCAATCAGGTTTTGCAGGAAACATTGATTCAGACCCAGCCGGATAGTAAGACGGGAGAGGTGAACTTCATCCCCTTGCGTGAGTTGATAAAGGTAACTCCCGCCGAAGATTTAAAGAGCATCACGGCCGGAAGAAACGGAGAGTATATTCCTTATAAATTCTATGGAGTGGAGGATGCCGAACAACTAATGACTGAGGTGAAAGAAGTGACTAATGAAACAGGAGATTGGGACATCGGCTTTTCCGGTAGTTTCTTTTCCAATCAGAAGATGCTGGACGAGTTGGTCGTGATTCTGTTCATTTCATTGTTGCTGATGTATTTTATTTTGGCAGCCCAGTTCGAGAGCTTTATGCAACCCTTGCTGGTATTGATGGAAATACCGATTGACGTGGCATTTGCATTGGTACTGCTCTGGATATGCGGACATACATTGAATCTGATGTCGGCCATCGGGTTGATTGTGACTTGCGGTATCGTGATCAATGACTCTATCCTGAAGTTGGATGCTATTAATGAATTGCGTAAAGAAGGGGTACCTTTGCTGGAAGCCATTCACGAAGCCGGGCGCAGAAGGTTACGTCCGATCATTATGACATCATTGACCACCATCTTCGCAATGGTCCCGTTGCTGTTCTCGTACGACCTTGGATCCGAGCTTCAGAAGCCGCTTTCCATTGCCATGATTGGCACCATGACGATCGGTACACTGGTGAGTTTGTTTATCATCCCTTTACTGTACTGGTTTATTTATAGAAATAAAGTAAAACGATAGATATGAAGAAAAGATATTATATAGTAATGGCAACCTTGCTGCTTGGAGTTTCTGTAGCGAAGTCTCAGGATCATATAAAACTTGATTTGCAGAAAACGATACAATTGGCCAATGATAGTTCACTGGAAGCATTCCGCACACAGAATATGTATCTTTCCGGTTACTGGGAGTACCGGACTTACAAGGCCAACCGTCTGCCGAGCCTTACTTTGAATATGACTCCCGCCGAATATAACCGGGATATTACCAAGCGATACGATTCGGAAAATGACTTGGATGTTTATCGTAGTCAACAGTCGTTTTATGCTTCCGGTAATCTGGCTATCCAGCAGAATTTCGACTTGACGGGTGGTACTTTCTATCTGCAATCTCAATTGGGATATATGCGCAGTTTTGGCGGAAGTAAGTCGACACAGTTTACCAGTGTGCCCATCCGACTGGGATATTCACAAAGTCTGGTAGGATATAATTCGTTCAAGTGGGAAAGAAAAATAGAACCCCTTAAATACGAGAAAGTAAAGAAGGAGTTTGTATATAATGTGGAGGCTGTATCCGTGCAGGCTACTACCTATTTCTTTAACCTGGCAATGGCGCAGGCTGAATATAATCTGGCCAAAGAGAATATGGTGTCGTCGGATACGTTATACAGCATTGGAGTACAGCGTCAGAAGATAGCAGCCATTTCGAAGGCGGACCTGTTGACATTGAAACTGGACGTGGTAAATGCACGCAATACATTGCAAAATAAAGCGAGTGCCCTGAAACGTGCTATGTTTTCTTTGGTTTCTTTCCTGAATTTGGATAAGAATACGGTTATTGATATCGATTTGCCCGTACGTCCGCAGGAATTGGTGATACCTGTGGATAAGGCTTTGCAGATGGCACATGAAAACAATCCTCAGTTACTGGGATTGAAGCAGAATGTACTTGAAGCCGAACGCAATGTGGATAAAACCAAAAAAGAATCACGTTTTAATGCGAGTGTGAACGCCAGTATCGGTTTCAACCAGGTAGCTGATAACTTTGGGGATGTGTATCATAAACCCATGCAGCAGGATTTGGTGTCGGTCAGTGTCAGCATTCCATTGGTGGACTGGGGGGTAAGAAAGGGTAAGTATAACATGGCCCGCAATAACCTGAATGTGGTGAAGACTTCTGCCCGTCAGGATGAAATCAGTCTGGATGAAGAAGTGATTATGACTGTAAACGATTTCAATATCCAGCAAAACCTGATAACCAGTGCCGAAGAAGCACTTGATCTTTCCATTCTGGCTTATAACGAAACCCGCCAGCGGTTTATCATCGGGAAAGCGGACATCAACAGTCTGACTCTGTCCCTGAACCGTCAGCAGGAAGCACAGCAGAACTATATTTCCGCTTTACAGAACTATTGGCTGAACTATTATAAGATACGTAAACTGACGTTGCATGACTTTGCTACCGGAATCCCGCTGACTGAAAAGTTTGACTATGCGGGGGGACAATTGGTGAGATAGTGCTACCTAACATTGAAACGATGGATAATCCTTCTAAAATAAAAGCGCAGACGAAAGCCTCTTCTTTCACGCTGATTGTCGCCTTTATATGCGTGGCGTTGATTGGTCTGGCCTTGATTCCCCTGCTCCCTGTAAAACTGAATCCTTCAAGAACTTTACCGGGTTTTACGGTACAGTTCAGTATGCCCGGCACTTCGTCGAGGGTAGTGGAGATAGAGGCAACCAGTAAACTGGAGGCCATGTTGGCACGTATTAAAGGTATAAAGAACATCTATTCTACCTCCGATAACGGTTCGGGGAGCATCACCATTGAATTGGACAAGTATGCGGATATAGATGCGGTACGTTTTGAGGCATCAACCATTATCCGGCAGACCTGGCCTCAGCTTCCCGACGGAGTGAGCTATCCCTATATCAGGATGAAGCGTCCGGACGATAATGCCTCACGTCCTTTCATGTCGTTTACACTTAATGCACCTTCTACTCCCATCTTGATTCAGCAATATGCCGATGAACATATCAAGACGAGGCTGGCACAGATTCAGGGTATCTATAAGATAGACTTGAGCGGAGCCACACCCATGGAGTGGGTGTTGGAGTATGATAGCGAACAACTGAGACGATTGGGTATTTCTTTGAGCGATATCCAGCAGGCTGTTGCCCGCTATTATCAAAAAGAGTTTCTGGGTACTTATAATATCGAGTCGGCTTCAGGTGGTAAAGAGTGGATCCGGCTGGCCCTGATGCCCGAGTATAAAGAGGAAGGATTCGATGCTTCCCGTATCCGGGTGAAAAGTACAGAAGGAAAATTGATCAGTCTGAACGAGCTTGTGACGGTGAGCCACATGGAGGAAGCTCCTCAGAGCTATTATCGTATCAACGGACTTAACTCCATTTATTTGTCGATTACAGCCGAGGAAACTGCCAACCAGTTGCAACTGAGTACACAGGTTAAAGAAGAGATGGAGGCGATACAGAAAGTGTTGCCTGCCGGATATGAGATCCACACAAGCTACGATGCTACGGAATTTATTCACGAAGAGCTGAATAAGATTTATTTGCGTACCGGGCTTACGGTCCTGATTCTGCTGTTTTTTGTGCTGCTTATCACGTTGAATCCACGCTATTTGTTTTTGATCGTGGTCAGTCTGAGTATCAATATAGCCGTGGCGGTGATTTTCTATTACCTTTTCGGACTGGAAATGCAGCTCTACTCGCTCGCCGGTATTACGGTTTCGCTCAATCTGGTGATAGACAATACGATTGTGATGACCGACCATATCCTGCACCGGCGTAACCTGAAAGCCTTTATGTCCATTCTGGCTGCGACCCTGACTACAATGGGAGCTTTGGTCATCATTTTCTTCCTTGACGAGAAGATACGGTTGAATCTGCAAGATTTTGCAGCCGTAGTGATTATCAATCTGGCTGTATCTCTGTTCGTAGCTCTTTTCTTCGTACCGGCTCTGATCGAAAAGATCGGGTTAAGAAAGAGAAAGCGCCGTCAGACCAAATCCCGTTTCTTCCTTCTTCGTGCTTCTCTTCCGCGGAGAATAACAGTTTACTTTACCCGTTTCTATGGCTGGATGATACGTAAATTATGCCGTTGGCGTGTGGTTGTCTGCATCTTGTTGGTACTGTTGTTCGGACTTCCGGTATTTATGCTGCCGGAAAAGATGGAAGGTGAAGGGCGTGCCGTGGAATGGTATAACAAGACCTTAGGATCATCTACTTACAAAGAAAAAGTGAAACCGGTTATGGACAAAGCACTGGGAGGCAGTTTGCGCCTGTTTATCCAGAAGGTATACGAAGGCAGTTATTTCACCCGGAACGAAGAAGTAGTATTGTATGTTTATGCCAATCTTCCGAACGGCAGTACGTTGGAGCAGATGAATGAACTGATTAAAAAGATGGAGATTTATCTGAGTCAGTTTAAGGAAATCAAACAGTTCCAGACTTCGGTGTACAGTGCCCGTCGTGGTAATATTAATGTCTATTTTACCAAAGAGCATCAGAATAGCGGTTTCCCCTATACACTGAAAGCAAATATTATCAGCAAAGCCTTGCAATTGGGTGGAGGCAGTTGGGGGGTATACGGTTTGCAGGATCAGGGGTTCAGTAATGATGTGCGTGAGGGAGCCGGTTCCTTCCAGGTGAAGATGTATGGATACAATTACGATGAATTGTATGAATGGGCTGAGAAGTTGAAAGCCAAATTGCTGACTCACCGACGGATCAAGGAAGTTATAATAAACTCTTATTTCTCTTATTGGAAAGACGATTATCAAGAGTTCTACTTTGACCTCAACCGGGAACGTATGGCACAGGAGAACATCAATGCCAATATTCTGTTCTCTACGATCCGGCCTATTTATGGTAAGAATATGGAGATCGGATCGGTAGTGGCGGATAATGGTTCGGAAAAAATAAAGCTTTCCTCCAAACAGTCTCAGGAGTATGACATTTGGGCCATGCAATATTTTCCGTACGGAACGGATGACAAACAGTATAAACTGTCTGAACTGGCTACTATGGAAAAGGGACAAATGCCGCAACAGGTTGCCAAAGAGAATCAGCAATACAGGTTGTGCCTGCAATACGAATATATCGGTTCGGGGGAACAAGGAAATAAAATTCTGAAACGTGACCTGGAGGAGTTTAACAAAGAACTCCCGATGGGGTATACGGCTCAATCGGAGCGGGATAGCTGGGGATGGGGAAAGAAAGATAATAAGCAATATCTGCTTTTGCTGGTAGTGATTGCCATTATCTTTTTCACGACAAGTATCTTGTTTAATTCATTGAAACAGCCTTTGGCTATCATATTTATTATTCCGGTGTCATATATCGGTGTATTCCTGACGTTCTATTGGTTTAAGCTGAACTTTGACCAGGGAGGTTTTGCTTCGTTTGTTTTATTGTGTGGTATTACGGTGAACGCCAGTATCTATATTCTTAACGAGTATAACGCTATTCGTAGACGTTCTCCCCGAATGTCGGCCTTGAGGGCCTATACCAAGGCTTGGAATGCGAAGATCATTCCTATCTTCCTGACAGTTGTCTCTACGATCCTTGGCTTTATTCCTTTCATGGTAGGTACAGATAAGGAAGCGTTCTGGTTTCCATTGGCCGCAGGAACCATCGGTGGGTTAGTTATGTCAATCATCGGAATCTTCTTCTTCCTTCCGGTATTTGTGCTGAAGAAGAGAGTGGGGAAACGATGAACAAATACTCTTTCCACCACAGAGGGCACAGAGTAACACAGAGAAGAAATGAAGTTATTGATTGGGGATATTCCTAAAATAAGAAAATTAAAGGCAACTGATTCATTGCGGGTTAGTTGCCTTTTTTGTGTCTTTAAGCAGGGACATTTACTGAATATCCCTGCTTATCAATAAAAAAACTTTGTGTTACTCTGTGCTCTCTGTGGTGAATCCTGTTCATCGTTCAAAACCGTTTATAAGTCTTGATCTTCATTCTTCACCATCCCTTTGAATTTATCGGGGAGTGCACTTTCTACAGCAGTATAGGCTTCTGCCATGGTAGCTTTAATGTTATCCGCTCCCTGACCTTTCGGGGGGATAGGGTCATGTATGGTCAGAATCATGCGGTGGCGGTGAATCCATTTGCCGGTTCGTGGCAGGATTTCAAAAGATCCGTCTATGGTCACAGGAACTACGGCAAGTTGGAGGTCGTCCGCCAGTTGAAAAGCTCCTTTCTTAAAATATCCCATATGCCCGGTGAAAGACCGTGCCCCTTCCGGGAAGACCACTAATGACACACCGTCCTTCAGAGAGTCTTTGGCCTGGCGAATGGTTTCAAGTACCTTCTTCGGACCCGACCGGTCTACGAAAATATGTCCGGCACTTTCGCATGCTTTTCCTACAAAAGGTATTTTACGTAGACTTTTCTTCATCATCCATTTAAAGTTACGTCCTAAAAAGCCGTAAATGAGGAAGATGTCGAACGAGCCTTGATGATTGGGTACGAAGATGTAAGAGGTTCTTCCATGTAGCTTTTCGCGTCCACGCACTTTTACCGGAATCAACAGGAAAAGGCAGATCAACTGTGACCAGATTTTCCCCGGATAATATCCCCAGATGTGGGCACCTCCCAATAATGAACCAATGATGGTGACAATCGCCGTGAGGATAGTCAATACTAACAAAATGGGCAATGCAATGCAGATTTGATAAATATAGTATAGTATCTTCATAATGATTTTGGTTTTAGCTTGTGCAAAAATAAACAAAATAATATTGCTGTCCTGAATAATTGCTAACTTTGTTTCAAATTTCAATAGCATGATACGTATACTACATACAGCCGATTGGCATTTGGGACAAACCTTTTTCGGATATGACCGGACACAGGAACATGAACACTTTCTGGACTGGCTGGCCGGTGTCCTGACTAAGAACAAAATTGATGTACTGATTGTTGCCGGAGACGTTTTCGATGTTTCCAATCCGTCTGCCGCCTCGCAGCGAATGTTCTATCGTTTCATTCACCGGGTGACAACCGAGAACCCGGGATTGCAGTTGATCATTGTAGCCGGAAACCATGATTCGGCTGCCCGGTTGGAGTCACCTCTGCCGTTGTTGCAGGAGATGAGGACAGAGATTAAGGGGATTGTCCGTAAGCAGGACGGAGAGATAGATTACAGTCATTTACTGGTAGAACTGAAGAATGAATCGGGGAGGGTAGAAGCTCTTTGCCTGGCAGTACCTTTCTTGCGGCAGGGAGATTATCCGGTGGTGGAGACTGAAGGCAATCCGTATGCGGAAGGAGTAAAGGAACTGTATGCCCGTTTGGTGGAATATGCTTTGAAGAAGCGGACGGACGGGCAGGCATTGGTGGCCGTCGGACATTTGCTGGCAACCGGTTCGGAGATTGCCGAAAAAGATCATAGTGAGCGCATCATCATCGGTGGTTTGGAGAGTGTATCGCCCGAGTCTTTTTCCGAACAAATTGTTTATACGGCTTTAGGGCATATCCATAAGGCTCAGCGCGTATCGGGAAGGGAGAATATCCGTTATGCCGGCAGTCCCTTACCTATGTCGTTTGCCGAGAAGCATTATCACCACGGAGTAGTAAAAGTGATTCTGGATGAAGGGTGGGCAGTCGAAATAGAGAAACTTGAATATACACCTTTGGTACGTTTGCTGAGTATACCCGCCAAAGAGCCAGCGGCTCCGGACGAGGTACTGGATGAATTGTGCAGACTGGAACTTCCGGAGAATGGACCGAAGCCCTATCTGGAAGTCAAGGTGAAACTAAGTGAACCGGAGCCGATGTTGCGGCAGCAAATAGAAGAAATACTGGAAGGCAAGCCGGTCCGGCTGGCCCGTATTGTTTCTTCTTACAGGCAGGCGGCAGAGGGGAGCGTGGAAGAAGAAGTACTGGCTGCCGGATTGCAGGAGATGAATCCCTTACAGATTGTGAAAGCAACCTTTGAGAACAGTTACCAGGCGGAGATGCCGGAAGAACTGGTAAATTTGTTCCAGGAGGCTTGCCGGACCATCAATTTAGAATGAATCAAATAGGAATTCACCACAGATTACCAGAGATTACACAGATCACCATTAGGATTCACACAGATCTTTTAATCTTTACTATCAACGAGATCATCTATTGATCTGTGTTAATCCGTGTAATCTGTGGTGAAAGCAAACCGAATAACCATGAAGATACTAACCATACGATTAAAGAACCTGGCTTCCATAGAAGGAACCTTTGAAATTGATTTCCAAGCCGAGCCTTTACGTTCTGCCGGGATTTTTGCGATATCCGGTCCTACGGGAGCCGGAAAATCGACAATACTGGATGCACTCTGTCTGGCACTGTATGATAAGACACCTCGCTTTTCCGCTTCGGTCGAGAGTCTTTATATGTCAGATATCGGTGAAAGTCGGGTGAATCAGGCCGATGTGAAGAATATCCTTCGGAGAGGGACGGGAGAGGGATTTGCCGAGGTTGATTTTTTAGGAGCGTCCGGACACTGTTATCGTTCTCGTTGGTCGGTACGCCGGACAGGAAGCCGGGCTAACGGTTCTCTGCGGTCGCAGACGATACAAGTGACCGATCTGACTGCCAATCAGGAACTGCAGGGAACAAGGAAAGAGTTGTTGGCACAATTGGTGACTTTGGTTGGTTTGACTTATGAACAGTTCACCCGTACGGTGCTGCTTGCCCAGAATGACTTTGCTACTTTCTTGAAATCCCGTGAGTCCGCCAAAGCCGAGTTGCTCGAGAAGCTGACCGGAACGGAGATATACTCCCGCATTTCCAGTGAAATCTATCTGCGTAGCAAAACAGCTGATGCAGAACTGAATCTGTTGAAAAGCAATGCCGCCCTGATCGAACTGCTTTCCGAAGAGGAAATCAGTCTTCTACGGACCGAAAAAGAGAGTCTGACCAACCTTCGTGAACAGGGAAGTAAAACCTTGGTAGAATTGAATGCGCAACTATCGGTGCTGCATACTTTGAAGTTGCAACAGGAGCAGCGTGATAAGAAAGTGCAGGACATGCGGCTGGATGAAGAAAAAAGTAAGAAGCTCCGGGAAGAACACACACGCCAGTCCGACTATCTTATTCACTTCAGGGAACAGTGCGAAGCCGTGCAACCCGATCTTAGCCGGGCACGTGAACTGGATGTTCAGATCCAATCACTGGTCAGCCAATCTAAGCAGGCGGAGGAGATACTGCAAGGTGCTGAAAAGGCAGCGACTGCACAAGCCGATAAATTGCAATCTGTGCAGGGAACTCTGCATACTTCCTGCCATGCGTTGAAGAACCTGACGGGAGAGATCGATCTGCCGGTTACGGAAGAGACGGGGCTGTTTCTTGAATCTGTTCGGAATAGGCTGAAAGAGCAGGAAGACCACCTTGCCATTCTTCAGAAAGAGAACGAAGAGCGTGTGAACCGTCTGAACGCTTTTGGGGTTGAAGCGGTGACCGACGAGCAAGCCCGATGGATGCAGGAACAAACCCGTTTGCAGAATGCCCGCCAGCAAATGTTGGAATGGGGAAAGGCGAGGACAGAAGCCCAACGTCTGAAAGTACAGCAGGAAGAGGTGGTGCACACACAAGAACAGATGCGGAAAGAAATGGCCGCTCTGACCACCCGGTTGGCGGAGAAGGAGACTGAACTGAAAGTGCTGCAACGCCTTTTTGAGAATGCCCGTATCGCGATGGGAAAGGACGTTCGGACATTGCGGCAGAATTTGCGTGAGAATGAACCGTGTCCGGTATGTGGGAGCACTGATCATCCTTATAGAAACGAGGAGCAGGTAGTCCATACCCTGTATCACAACATCGAATTGGAGTATCAAACCGCATCTGGTGAGTATCAGCAACTAAATAACCGGAATATCGCCTTGAAACAGGATTTGCTCCATCAGACGGAACTGTCCGGACAGATAACCGTACAGTTGCAGGCGTTGCTCCAGGAGGTTGAGCAGAAACGTCCTTCATCGGAAGAGGAGCAAAATCCGGACTATTTTGAGAAACAACTGCATACCGTACACGGGAAGCTAAATCTGCTCGCAGAGAAAATGCGCCAATACCAGCAACTCCATAAGGAATGGCAACAGCACGAGGAGCGGATCAGGACACTTCGCTCGGCTTGTGAGGCTTTGCGTGAAGGTGTAGCCCGCTGCCATCTGTTGATGCAGCAAGTTCTGGCTGCTAAAGAGCAATTTACGTTACTGAAAACGGCGGAGATGACTGCTCGGGAACAGTTCCGGGTGGTCAGTGAGCGGTTGATAACTCTCCGTCAGGAACGGGCTCCTCTGTTGAAAGGCAAATCTGTCGAGGATGCGGAAGCCGCCATTCGGAAAAAAGAGAAACAATTAAACGACTCCCTGGAACAGGTGCGCAAGGAGGGAGAAGAAGTCCAGTCGCGTATTTCCGGCATACAGGGAGAGATCAGGCAACTGAACAGTTCCATCGACGAACTGATGCTTCGGAAAGAACAGATAGCCGATCCGGAACATCTGCCGGAGACGATCGCCCGCCAGCAAGCAACCAATCAGGAGACGGAACGTCGTCTGTCCACCGTAGAGGCACGTCTTTTGCAACAGGAGCAAAACCAGAAGAAGCTGAGGCAGCTGGAACAGGAACTGACCGAAAAACAGGAGACGGCCAACCGATGGGGAAAACTCAATAAACTGATTGGCAGTGCGGACGGGACAAAATTTAAGGTGATTGCGCAAAGCTATACGTTGAATCTGTTGCTGATGCATGCCAACAAACATCTGTCTTATCTTTCGAAACGTTACCGTTTGCAGCAGGTGCCGGGAACACTCGCCCTGCAAGTGATCGACTGCGATATGTGTGACGAGGTGCGTACCGTCTACTCTCTTTCCGGCGGAGAATCTTTTCTTATCTCCCTGGCGCTGGCCCTCGGGCTGTCGTCTCTTTCGAGCAATAACCTGAGAGTGGAGTCACTTTTCATCGACGAAGGATTCGGTTCGCTCGATGCCGATAGTTTACGCACTGTGATGGAAGCTCTCGAGCAGTTGCAGATGCAAGGACGGAAGATCGGAGTTATCTCGCATGTGCAGGAGATGAGTGAGCGCATTGCCGTACAGGTACAACTCCATCGTGCGGCGAATGGGAAGAGTGCTATCACTTTGACAAATTGATAATCGGAAATCGTTTGGCTGCGTTTTTTCAGGGCGGACGGCGGGCTGAACGGAAAAAACGCCTTATTTTAGCTTCTCTGATTACCGGATGGAAAGAAAATTTTCGTGTTTGCCGGTAGAATGTAAGTGAGGCTCCGCAATCTCTTCCGTAACGTACGTAAGAAAGGAAGAACCGTGTCTTTTTATTGTTCGGGTAAACTCTTGTAAGGACTCACAACTGGAGAAAAAACAGGTCCGATAAGCTAAAAAAACGCTAACAACAGATGTAATGAACAAGAACAATAGGAGATATTTGAAAAAGAAGTAAGCATATTCCGAAAATGCTTACTTCTTTCGGACCGAATGCTTACTTCTTTTCCGGGAAATGCTTACTGCTTTTGCCGAAAATCCCGGCTCTTCACCTCTTCAACCCCGGCTCTTCATCTCCGTAAGACCGGCTTTCCGGCTTTTCTTCCTCTGGTTTGCCGTTCTTTTAAAGAGAGTCTGTTTGCAAAACAGCTTATTTCCTTTCTTAATGTATTCCTATCTGTCGTGATTCCTTTCTTTATGATATTTCCCCTGTTCCCGGATATCGAACCCGGTTCTCCTCCGTATCCTCCTTTGTGGCGGATACTTTACTTGAACTGCTCTTCGTTCAGCGAGTAGTATTTTTCTTTCAGTGCGAGTAACTCCTGATGGCTGCCTTGCTCGATAATCTCCCCGTGTTCCAGCACCAGAATCGTATCAGCATTGCGGATGGTAGACAGGCGGTGAGCAATAATCAGGCTGGTGCGTCCTTGCATCAATTGGTCCAGTCCTTTTTGAATCAGTATTTCACTGCGTGTATCGATGTTGCTTGTTGCCTCGTCCAGCAGCAGGATAGCCGGATCGGCCACTGCCGCGCGGGCGATGTTCAGTAGCTGCCGTTGTCCCTGACTCAGGTTTGCCCCGTCATTTTCGAGTAGCGTGTCGTAGCCCTGTGGCAAACGTTTGATGAATGAATGGGCCGCTGTCAGCCGTGCAGCCGCCACTACCTCTTCATCGGTCGCGTTGAGGCGGCCGAAACGGATGTTCTCCCGTACCGTACCCGTGAAAAGATGTGTATCCTGCAGTACGATGGCCATCGATCGGCGAAGGCTGTCACGCCTGATACGGTCGATGGGATGATTGTCGATGGTGATCTCTCCGGACTGAATGTCAAAGAAGCGCGGCAGCAGGTTCAGTATGGTTGTCTTTCCTGCTCCGGTAGCGCCCACCAAAGCTATCTTCTTTCCGGCAGCCGCATGCAGGGATACTCCTTTCAGGATGGTTTTTTCCGGACGGTAGCCGAAATATACATTCTTCAAGGCTACATCTCCTTTTGTTTTTTCGAGTGTGATGGCATCCGGCGCATCCTCCTGCTCCGGTGCTTCGTCTATGATCTCGAAGATGCGTTCGGCTCCGGCAATGGCTGCCTGTATGCTGTTGTAGAGGCTCGCCAGTTCATTGATGGGGCGTCCGAATTGCCGGGAATATTGCAGGAAAGCCGCCAGTCCGCCCACGTCGAACCCGCGGAAGATGGCCAGTAAGGCTCCCACGATGGTGATGATCACATAGTTCAGCGTATTCAGGTTTTGCATGACCGGCATCATCAGACCCGAGTAGAATTGTGCCTTCAGCGATTTCTCCTTCAGGCTTTGGTTCAGTATCCCGAAGTCCGTTTCCACTTTTTGTTCGTGTCCGAAGACCTTCACCACTTTCTGTCCGCTGATCATTTCTTCCACATAGCCGTTCATCATCCCCAATGACTCCTGTTGTGCTTTGAAGTATTTCCGGCTTCGTTTTACGATTCCTTTGGCGCTGAGGAACATCAGGGGGACAGTAATCAGTGTTACTGCTGTCAGTATCGGACTGATGAAGAGCATCAGACAGAAAATGCCCGCAACTGTCAGTGCGCTCGACAACATGTCGGACAGGCTGTCGGTCAGTGCGTCGCTGATACGGTCTATATCATTGGTGTACCGGCTCATGACATCTCCGTGCTGATGGGTATCGAAGTATTTGACAGGCAAGCGTTCCATCTTTCCGAACAGTTCTTCGCGCATCCGGGTTACGGTGCGTTGCCCGATCTTATTCAGCAGAATATATTCGATGTAAGTAGCCGCTACCCCTGTCAGGTAAATGCCTGCCAGTACCAGCAGGATGCGTACCAATCCGTGGAAGTCTCCCGGCAGGATGTAGTTATTGATAATCGGTCGGAGCATGTACGATCCGGTGAGATTGGCTGCGATGCTCACAACGATCAGTACACCGATTACGATCAGCAACCGTCGGTCGCAGGCCACGTATGATACCAGGCGGAGGAAAGTTTTCTTTCCCGCCTTAGGCTTTCCGCTGTATTTCAGATGATCTCCGTGTGCCATGGTCAGATAACGATTTGTTGTGAGTGATAGATTTCCCGGTACATCTCCGAGCGTTCCAGCAATTCTTCCGGTGTTCCGATGGATTCTACCTCTCCGTCGTCCAGCAGAATGACCCGGTTGGCCGATTGCATGGTATATATGCGTTGCGTGATGATAAGCACCGTGGTATCGTGCAGCCATGCATTCAGGTTGTTCCGGATGCGGAGTTCTGTTTCAGAGTCTACGGCACTGGTGCTGTCATCCAGTATCAATATCTTGGGTTTACGCAGCAAAGCCCTGGCGATGCAGATGCGTTGCTTCTGTCCGCCGGAAAGGTTTACTCCGCCCCGTCCTAACTGCGTGTCATATCCGGCAGGCAGCGAGCGGATGAACTCATGGGCTTCGGCGGCACGTGCGGCCTCTTCAAGTTCTTCCTGTGTGGCATCGGGTTTTCCCCACCGCAGGTTTTCTGCAATGGTTCCCGTAAAGAGCTCGTTTTTCTGCAACACCATGCCGATGCGGGCATGAAGTTCGTGCAGGTTGTAGTCTTGTACGGGGATGCCGTCGATCCGTATTTCACCGGAACTGACATCATACAGGCGGGGGATCAGTTGTACGAGCGAACTTTTAGCCGATCCGGTAGCACCTGCCACGGCCACTGTCTCGCCCGGACGAACGTGGAAACTTATGTTCCGCAGCACATCCGTCTCGCCTCCGCCATAACGGAAGCTGACCTTCTCAAAGCGAATCTCTCCCTTTTCGATCTGCTGGGTGCTCCGCATTCCTTCGGGCGTATCGGTTAGCGAAGGCTGTGTATCCAATACCTCCAGGATACGTTTCGATGAGGCTGAGGCACGGGCATAAGTCATGATAATCATGGACAGCATCATCAACGACATCAGCACTTGTGCCAGATAGTTGACAAATGATATCAGTTCGCCCACTTTTAACTCTCCTGCCATCACCTTCTGCCCACCCATCCAAAGGATAGCGATGATCGACAGGTTCATCACCAGTTGCATCACCGGAAAGATGGCGACAATGATGTTGGAAGCGTGAATCACCGTGTCGCGCAGGCTTTCGCTCTTGTCCTTGAACTTGCGTGCTTCGAAGTCCTCCCGCACAAATGATTTCACCACCCGGATGTTGATCAGGTTTTCGCGTACCACCTCGTTCAGTTGGTCTACTTTCTGTTGCACTTTCAAGAAGAAGGGGAACCCTTTCCGCAGGATGAAGAATACACTGAAACCCAACACCGGGATGGCAGCCAGCAGGACGCCTGCCAGTTCCAGGTTGATACGTACCACGAAGAACACTGCCATGACGAGCATCAGCGGAGAGCGCAGCATCAGACGCATCGATACCTGGATAACTTGCTGAATGCGGCTGATGTCACTTGTCAGCCGGGTGATCAGTGAAGCCGTACTGAACCGGTCTATATCGAAAAAAGAGAGTTGTTGTATCTTGCCGAACAGCTTGGTGCGCAGGTCGGTCCCGAAACCGATGGAGGCTTGCGAAGAGACATATACATTGGCAATACTGAATATCAGTCCGACAATGGAGATAAGTACCATCTTTCCGCCTACGGCAGTAATGACGGAGAGATCCCGCTGCATCACTCCGTTGTCTATAATATCCGCCATGTACATCGGCTGAATGGTTTCGCACATTACAGACACGAGTACCAGTAGCGGACATGCCAGCAGACTTGCTTTGTAGCCTTTCAGTATTTGCCAGTATTTTTTCATTTATCCAGTGTAATCACGGTAATCTCCGGCCATGCCCCGAAACGGAAAGGCAGTCCGACGAATCCCATCCCTACGTTTACGTATAGTCCCCGGTTGCCTTCTTTGTACATGCCTCCCCATTCCGGATAGATCCAGGAAGCAGGTGAATGATGTCCGATGGCCAGCTGCATGGCATGCGTGTGTCCCGCCAGCATCAGGTCGATGTCCGATTCGGGCAACACTTCACGTCTCCAGTGTGTAGGATTATGACTTAATAACAGCTTGAACAGGCCGTTTGTTCCTGCCTGTGCCTTGGGCAAGTCACCGTGCTGTGAGAAAGGAGGTTCTCCTTCGTTTTCTACCCCGATCAGGGCGATGCTGTCGTTTCCGCGGTGCAGTAGAGTGTGCTCGTTGTTCAGTAACACCCAGCCCATGTCGGCTTGCCGTTTCTTCAGGTCGTTCAGGTTGTTTACCTGGTCGCGTTTACTTTTCCATCGATAGTAGGGGCCGTAGTCATGGTTTCCCAGGATGGAGTATACGCCGTCCCGGGCATGTAGTTGCGAGAGTATCTCTTCAAATCCGTCCAATTCTATGGCCCGGTTGTTTATCAGGTCACCGGTGAATACGATCAAGTCCGGCTTTTGCGCGTTAACCAGGTCCACCATCTGTTGCAGGCTCTTGGCATTTCCTTGCCAGCTCCCGATGTGTATGTCCGACAACTGGACAATGCGGTATCCGTTGAAAGCTTCGGGCAGGCGGGAAGAACGGAAGGTGACCTCCTTTACTTCAAAACGGTCTTTGCCCACCATCGAACCATAAAGTATCAGGACTGCGTTGAGCACGGCCAGTACCAGTCCGGTTGCTATAAAAGGAGTCCGGGGCCAGTGCAGCCATCGGTTGAACGGGCGTCCGATGATGGAACAGATCGTAAAGAGCAGTTTCGGAGAGGCAAACAAGAAGAAGACAACGGCGAAGCGTCCTATCCATAATGTATGTTGTTCGGCGTATTCATAGTTGGCAAAGAAAGCTAACGATACTACTCCCGCCATCAGGAAAAGAGTGGGGAAGAAGTAAAGGATTCGCCAAAAAAGACTTAGAGTCATTTGTTTGATAAATGTCCGGTAAATGTAAATGTCCGGCAATACAAGGATTACGATCAGAAAGCCTAAAACTCGTTGCAGCATATTTTCTTAGCTATGGGTTGAATAAATAAAAAGAGGCGTAGGGTATGTCTCGGGGGGACTTGCGAACGCCTCTTCAAAGTTAGAGAGAATTTGTAAAGTACGGTTTAAGTTAAGCTGTATGATTTAATTCTTTTAACTCGTTTAGGTTCTTCTTTATTTCTTTTATATGTCTGAGGTTCCGGCGATACACCGACAGGCAGATTCCAAGTCCGACGGCCCACACGATCAGACTGCTGATGATTCCTGCAGCACCGTATTGCCAGACCTGTTTGTAGAAAGAGAAAAAGGTAGCCATCACAAGCAGGTAGAGTATGCCTATGATCCATTCGCGAACCATCCATCTGTGATATCGGTTGATACGGGAGATTACTGTGACCAGAGGCATTTCATCTATCCGGGTCCGCCCCAGGTAATGGGCGGAATACAAATCCCAGCAAAGGGCCGGGATGCAAAGGAAGAGGGCGATCCAATAATAAAAGTCCGTAAGTGCATCATCACATATCCAGAAGATCACTGCCAATGCCAGTATGCCGATTGCGGCAAAACGCAGCTTTCTGTTGAACCGTTCTATGCTGTTAATGTTGTTCCGGGCGCGTCCCAACAATTGTTTCATTTCTTCTTCCTTGATGAACTCCTTGCCTTTGAGGTGTTCATCCAGTGCGTTCCACGATTTCTTCAGATCATCCAGTTCCATATCTTATTCCTCCTTTTTCATCTTTTTTAGTTTGTCTTTAATCCGGCTCAGCTTGGTTGCTACATTGGTCACTGTCAGTCCGGTGATTTCCGAGATTTCCTCGTAACTTTTCTCTTCCAGATAAAGCAATATGATCGACTTATCCAGTTGTCCCAGTTGATTGATCATCCGGTACAGTTGCCGGAGCATTTCGGTCAGTTCGTCTTTTTCTTCCGTCAGCCAGTCGGCTTCGCGGGTGAGTGCCACGATTTCCGGAATGTTTTTCTCTTTGCGGATAAAGCTGATGCAAGTGTTCAGTGCGATCCGGTAAATCCAGGTCGAGACTTTGCACTCTTTCCGGAATCTGGGGTAAGCCTTCCACAGATTGAGAATCACTTCCTGATAAAGATCGCCGAGCGTGGCGTGCTGGGTGGTATAAAGATAGCACACCTTGTAAATCACCCGCTCGTACTCCCTGACTACGGAGAGGAACTCTTGTTCTACGGGTTCGTTGGCTTGCGGCGGACTGGTGGGGTTCATTGTCTTCTTTTCGGGATTACTTTTGTATGGTTAGTCGCAAAGGAAAGGAAATAATCACAAAATAAAAGCGGAAATTAGTGGGAATTTGGACTATTTCCGGATATTTATTATATTTGGAAACAATAAGAATCTGTGGGTGACGGAGTTTGTCAAGTATGAAACGTTTTAAATAAATCCGTATTTTTATGACTGGATGTACAAGTATGGCTTCAAATAGCGAGGACCTGAAGGCCTTTATTTTATCTTTGGAAGAACAAGCTCTGAAGTTATGGAATCGTGGAAACCCGGATGGGTTTACAGAACTGTCATCCGATGTCGCTGTTCTGGCATATGATTATGAAGCTTATAGAGATGACCGGACATTCAGGATGCATTGTACGGAAGTATATAAACTGGATTCGTCTGAACAGTGGACAATCATACATACCCATTGGTCTTTTTGTCCTGCCTGATAATGGCGGACAGAATGGGAATGGCCGGATCTTTTCCCTACAGGAGGATGCCGGGATATTGCGTTCCATAATATCCCATCCATACCTGAATCATGCTTTCTTCACAACAGTTTGTCTCTGTATCTTTGTAATACTTCTTTTGGATATATAGTTTTGTCACGTCTTCTTGTATGTCACTGGAAGAGAGGACAGAGGTACTTCGGATTTGTTTGGAATCAAACTGTTTTCTTTTGTTATATTTATAATAAATATTGTAACTTTGCCGGCAATTAACACTATAAATAGACAAAGATGAACAAGAGAAGATTACTGGGCTTGCTCTGCCTGATGGCATTGCTGGTCACCTCCTGTGACAATAAGGGGGATTATTGGGGAGCCATGGAAGCCTCTGAAACCACAATGACATTGGAGCGCATTTGTGACGTGTCTACGCTTTCGCAAGATTCGATAGAATTGCTATCCCGTATCATGGGGATAGATACTGATGAACTGTATCGGGCAGACGCTGTCATGATAGGAAAAGTATCAGGGGGAGAAACCAGTCGGTATTACTATCCCAGGTTTGTGATTGCCAAAGACAAAACAATGGAGGAAGTGATTGCGGAAGCTTATATCCGTCACAGTGCAGGGAATACCTTTTATGCTTTCCTGGATCAAAACATGCTGGCTGTGGGTGAAACTTACTATTGTGCCATGAACGACTATCACTATGGCTATACCGGACGTCCGGGATTACTGGATCACGTATTGGGAGAAAATGCGAGTAAAGAACAATATAGTGCAGTGAAAACGTTTCGCCTTTCAGGTTTGCCAAGGTTGATAGTATACGATACACAGCTGTCAGGATTTAGTTGCTACTTGTCTGTAGAGGTTCGTTCTAATACTAAGACTGAAATTATAGAGCAGGGTGCTTGTTACAGTTCTGCCAACACACAGCCTACCATTGCCGACCAGAAGACACTGGCACGGGAAACTCGGGATTATAACTATTCGAATTTTGTAGTAGAGGTAACGGATTTTCTTCCGAATACCCATTACTATGTACGTCCCTATGTGACTACTAAAGAGGGAACCGGCTATGGCCCGGTGGTTGAATTTACAACCGAGCGGGGTTCAGAACCGGAGGTTAACAATTTTACGTTGTATCCATCCGGCTATATGTCGGTTGAACTGTATGCTTCCTTTTATGCAAATGATTTTCTGATTACAAATTATGGATATAGCTATGGCATTTATTCACAGGAAACGGGAATGATGCAGGACGAAAAAAACGTAGAGATTCCCTTTACTGAGGACAATGGATTGACGCTCAGTGAGGTTGTCAGTGATTTGCGTCCCGGAACCATTTATAAGTTTCGTGTTTATGTGAAAAATGAAGTAGGGACGACTTATAGTGAATATCTTGCTTTTGAGACTCCTGCAGAATAAAATATAGATTTAAAGAACGAAAACAGATGAAAAGAATAATAATAGGAGTGATTGCCTGTATTTGTGCAATCACCGTGATGGCTCAGGTACAGACACACGATGTAAAAGGAGTAGTATTTGACAGAAAGCAGCAACCCATTGTGGGTGCATTAGTCACAGCCAAAGGAACCAATATCAGCACAATAACCGATGTCGACGGTAAGTTCTTCTTGCAGGAAGTTCCTCTTTCGGTCAAAAAGGTGATTGTTACTTCCATCGGTATGGAGACTCGGGAAGTGGATCTGAATGTACCGGTACAGCTCACCGGAAAGCGTAAGAAGCTTTCGTTTGTGGCACATGCCGGTATCAGCATGAGTAAATATACTACATATGGTTCCGATTTTAAGGTGGGATATGAGTTTGGTTTAGGTATCGAAGTACGCATGTCAAAACGATGGGCTTTCCAGCCTACTCTGCAAATTTGTAACCGTGGAGCAGAGTTCAATGCCGAAAGAAACGGTGTGAAGTATCAGGAAACTTGGAATCCGGTTTCATTGGATCTGCCGATGTTGTTCATTCTTCGTCATCCGGTAGCCCGTAAAATGAATCTGGCCTTTTCTGTGGGACCTGTGTTTTCGTATGGCTTTGCAGGAAAAGTGAAAGCTACGGAAACAGGTAAACCCGATGAAGAGTATGACATTTATAGCAAAGAGTATGAATATGATTATTATGGCGGGAAACATTCTTTGTTACATCCTTTCAGCTTTGGTGTTGCCTATGGCATAGGTGTGGAATACAAGAAGTGGTTGGTAGGTGTTTCTGGAAAGAGTATGTGTTTGGGACAGGATGATGAAGGTTTTGAAGCGAAAGAACACAACCTGGCGCTTACTTTGGGAGTTACTTACCGTTTCTGATCAAGCGGATATGGATAATCGGATGTTGAATGTAAAAAATAAAAAGATATGAAAAGATATATAGCATTGGCATTGGTCTGCCTGGCACTGACAGACGTTATGGCCCAAAAACAAAAAGTGGTAGAGAAGATCGTGGATGAAGATTACTATCCGGTAGACGGGGCGGTAGTTACCTTGAAACGTACGAACCAACAGGCTGTCACCGATAAAAATGGAGTTTTTGTACTGGAGGAAGTACCTGTCTATTTCGACTCACTACAGGTGACAAAAGGTAAACGCAGCGGATATGTAGATCTCCCGATGCGTATACAAATGCGTACACAAGTGATGCAACGCTTCTCGTTGATCGTGAAGGCTGGAATTGGAGCAGGTAAGTTTATGCAAGGACCCGAATCGAAACTGAAAGACGGTCTTAGTATCTATGGAGGGGTAGGGGCCGATATCCGGATGTCGAAACACTGGGCTTTCCAACCCTCACTTTTGTTGGTTTCCCGTAAAATGAAAGGGCATGATTTCTATGATTATTATACGGAAAATAACGGTGATGGCTCTTCATCCGTTTCTTATGATCAGGTGAGTGGTACTTACAATCCATTCTATCTGGAGATTCCTTTACTGTTTGCACTGAAGTATAGAATAGGAAATGATCTGAATCTGGTATTCAGTTTCGGTCCTTATATTGACTTGGGGATCAGTGGAGACGTTAAGAAAGAATTTCGCAAGCGTTCTTATGATAGTAGTGGAAATTATAATAGAGTGGAATATGTTACTGAAAGCCAGTCATTGTTCGGCAAACGGTTTACCGGAGGATTTGCCTATGGAATCGGAGTGGAATACGGGCACTTCCTGATAGGAGGAACCGGAAGAGTGGGGTGTACTTCATGGAATCACTCGGAAGGTTTTCTGGATGTCGCTTTTGAAATAGGATATCGTTTCTAAGTTCACCACAGATTACACGGATTTTCACAGATTATTGGCAATTATGATCTGTGATAATCTGTGAAATCTGTGGTGATAACGTATTGTATTTAAAATCTGTATCCTACTGTCAGAATCCCTCCGATCGGGTAATGTTTCTCGGTATCGCCTGCGTACAGTGTTCCTCCTTTAACCGGCTCCATGAATCCGTGCTGGAAAGAGGCATTGACCAGGTAATGTTTCCATATTTCAAAACCGATGCCTCCCTGAACCCCGATGTCGAAACGTTTCAACAAGGCATCTTTATTTTTCGCTTCAGCTAAGGAAGAGTAGGATTTGAAAGGGTTATGCGACTCACCTTTATGGCCGCCTTTGTTTGTCAGTTCATACTTTCCACCCATGCCTACGGCTAAATAAGGTCCGATATTGATTACAAACTTAACATGGTTTGACACATCCATCTTAAAAGCTGCCAGAATAGGGATGTCCAGATAAATAGGAGCTATTTTGGCTTTATAAGAGATAGGTTCGGTAGACGAGGACAGCGGAGAATACCCGTCGTACTCGGCAGTTGCTCCTTTGCTGGTGACCATCAGTCCCGATTGAATAGCCCAATGCCTGCTGAAATTATATTCCGCACCGACACCGGCACTGAATCCGGTACGTTCGTCCAAGCCGTCCGGGCGGCGGAAACTGAACAGGCTGACTCCGGCTTTCACATTCCATGAAAAACCTTTCTCTACGGGCTGGAGCTGAATATAGACGTTGGGAGCTACGGCTACCTCTTTGCGTTCCATGCCTACGTGATAGACGACAAGCTGCTGTGCTGAAGCAGGTGCTTCTGCTATTATAAACTTGCCATCCACGTTGGTTACGGCACCAATATTAGTGCCTTTGACAACAATGGCGGCACCGACGGCGGGTTGGCCGTCACCAACTACAACAGTACCCGCTATCCGCTGAGTCTGTGCAAGGATCACTACGCTACAGGAGGGAAGTAACCATAATAACAGAATAAGAACCTTTTTCATAACTTTTTCTATTTTAAAGTATAGGATCAGTTACAAATATATCGAAAGAAAAGATTTACTGCAAGTTTGCTGCCAGAAATTTACGCATCTCTCCAACGCTTTTTCCTCTTCGCGCGGCATAATCCGCCAATTGGTCTTCACCGATCTTCCCCACCGAGAAATAGTGAGAAGCCGGATGTGCAAACATCAATCCGCATACTGAAGCGTGAGGATACATGGCTCCGTTCTCTGTCAGGCGGATACCGATCTGTTTCATATCAAGAATTTCGTCGAGAATAAAGTTCACAGACTGATCGGGTAAAGATGGGTAGCCTACAGCAGGGCGGATACCCTGGTATTTTTCGACAAGAAGATCGGGAATAGAGAGATTTTCGTCTTTTGCATACCCCCATACTTCTTTGCGGACATATTCGTGCATCTTTTCGGTGGCAGCTTCGGCCAGACGGTCGGAGAGTGTTTGTACCAGAAGATGTTTATAAGGGTCTTGTTCGTAAAGTCCCTCCATATCCGCATCAATAGAAGAGGCAAAAACTCCTACTGTATCAGTGATTCCCGAAGACAGAGGGCGTACAAAGTCGCTGAGGCATAAGAAAGGTTCGTTCTCTTTTTTCTTGACTTGCTGCCGGAGCAGTGGGAAAGTGATACCGTCGATAATCAGGTTGTCTCCGTCGGCATTGGCCGGGCAAAGTTTAAAAACGCTTTTCACTTCAAAGTCCCTGTCCAATTCGTCCAGCATCCGGTTGGCTTCTTTATAGAGTTGCATGGCTTCGGAAGCTTTGCCCCGTTCTTCTTCCGGAAAGGTTGTCAGCCAGGAAGCACGACAGGCGTCACATCCGTGGATATTGGCTATGGCAGCATAACGCGGCTGAAACCCCCAGGCGTGAAAAAAATAAATCCAGTTGATGTAGGGGGATAAATCATGGACACTGAACGATAAACGGTTTTCAAACGCTGAACGATCAACTGTTTCTGAACGATGAACGGGGGATGATGACGGGTTATGCTTTTCCATATTTGACTGTTTTAATGCTGGTGATAATAAGTTTCATTGATCCGTTTGCGTTGGCAAACATGCTTGAATATTCTGTTTCAGATAAATATTCGGTTTTAAATAACAATTCTTTCATTCAGAGACTTATGTAGGTTTACGATTCGTATCGCGAAGGCCCTGCTTTTATCTTTCAATATATTTCCCATTCTTCTGCATTTATCGTTCCCGGTTTATCCCCTGCTCCTTGTTTATCATTGGATGGTTGATCGTTCAGAAATTGTTCATCGTTTAAAATAGATTTCTTGTCCGCGATAAGCTTCATCTACCTGTCCGTCAGTATACAATAGGTGTCCGTTGGCAAATGTCTTTTCTACTTTCCAGTCAAAGGTACGTCCTTCGAGCGGACTCCATCCACATTTGCTTAAGATTTGTTCTGCACTTACCGTCCATAATGCGTCTGGCCGAACCAGTACCAGGTCTGCCTGATAACCGGGACGAATGAAACCGCGGTTATGGATATTATATATCTGAGCGGGTGCATGGCACATTTTCTCAACGACTTTTTCAATCGTGAAGATACCTTCGTTCACCAGTTCAAGCATACTGATCAGAGAGAACTGGATCATAGGCATGCCTGACATTGCCTTTAACGGGCCTCCTTCTTTTTCACTGAGCAGGTGTGGTGCATGATCGGTGGCAATTACGTCTATCAGGTTGGAGTTGACAGCCTGACGAAGTGCATCCCGGTTGGTTTTAGCTTTGATGGAAGGGTTACATTTGATACGTGTACCTAATTCCGCATAATCCGAAGAGTCGAATAACAGGTGCGAAACACAAGCTTCTGCCGTAATCCTTTTTTCTTCCAATGGAATATCATTATCAAAAAGAGAAAGCTCTTTGGCTGTGGAGATATGCAGGATATGCAGACGAGCGTCTGCAATGCGTGCCAGGCGTACAGCCAGTTCGGACGACTCGTAGCAGGCTGCTATCGAACGTATCTTTGCATGGTAACCCATCGGAAGGGTTTCGTGGTGAACATGGTAGTACTGATAAGGATATTTTTCAATATATTCTCTTACGTATTTTTCCGTATTCTTTTTAATTGTTTCATGATTCTCACAGTGGGCGGCAATCAGCAGATCGGTTCCATTGAAGATGTTCAGCAAGCTGTTCATCTTGTCTACCAGCATATTGCCTGTACTCGATCCCATAAAGAGCTTGATTCCGCATACACGGCTTTTATCCAGTTTGTCAAACTCGGTATAGTTATTGTTTGTTGCTCCGAAATAGCATGAATAGTTGACACTGCATTTCTCGGCAAGCAAATCGAACTTGGCATTGAGTGCGTCCAGTGTGGTGGTTTGCGGATTGGTATTGGGCATGTCCATAATAGAGGTTATCCCCCCTGCTGCCGCAGCCCGGCTTTCGGTAGATATGTCGGCCTTATGGGTTAGGCCCGGATCGCGAAAATGCACATGATCGTCGATGACACCCGGAAGCAGATAGCATCCGTTGGCATGGATTGTCTCTTCACAGGGAGTGGCCGGTTTCTGTCCTTTCTCCAGTATCTCGGCTATTTTTTCACCTTCGATGACTACCGAACCGCGTGCGGAGCGTCCTTCGTTTACTATGATGGCGTTTTGTATTAATGTTCTTTTCATATCTTAATTCATTTTGTTTTCTGCGGAAATTTGTGGAACCAGCTATTCACTTTCAGTTTGATAACTCCAAATACCGCTTCTCCGAAAATACTGCTATTCATTTTTGATGTGCCCAGTTCACGGTTAATGAAGATCACCGGTACTTCGATAATCTTGAACCCGCATTTGTAAGCGGTGAATTTCATTTCTATCTGAAAAGCGTAACCCTTGAAACGGATGTGGTCAAGATCGATGGTCTCGAGTACCTGACGACGATAACACTTAAAACCGGCAGTAGTGTCATGTATCGGTAGTCCGGTAACGATGCGAACATATTTAGATGCAAAATAAGACATGAGGACGCGTCCCATCGGCCAATTCACTACGTTCACTCCGCTTACGTAGCGGGAACCGATGGCTACATCTCCTCCTTGGTTGGCACAAGCATCGTAGAGCCGTGGCAAGTCATTGGGGTTGTGGCTGAAATCGGCGTCCATCTCAAAAATGTATTCGTATGAATGTTCCAGTGCCCACTTGAACCCAGTGATATATGCTGTTCCCAATCCCAGTTTTCCTTTGCGTTCTATCATAAAGAGACGGTCGGGGAACTCTTGCTGCAAGGTTTTTACGATGGTGGCGGTTCCATCCGGAGAGCCATCTTCTATGATAAGAATATGAAAAATCTTTTCCAGTCCGAAAACGGCACGGATAATGTTCTCTATGTTTTCCCGTTCGTTGTAGGTAGGGATGATTACGATGCTGTCCGATGTCTGCATATTGTGTCTAAATTTGAAGACAAATGTAACGCTTTTCCGCTACTAACCAAAGATAGCGCATTAAAACTAAGGATAATTTAGTACTTTTGCGGTGAATTTGCATCACGGGTTACATGGATTCACACAGATTGGAAATTGATTTTGAGCGATCTGTGTGAGTTGGTGCGTTTGTGATGGACTAAAATGCTATTTATGACGATTACTGAACTGCAACATCAATATGCCGGGCATCCGAATGTGGAAGCCTTGAACAAACTGTTGGGGGAGCCCGCAGTCAGACATATCTATTGCGGTGGCCTGTATGCTTCCGCTGCTTCCTTATTCGCTTCGGCACTGGTAGAGAAGAGTCCTTGCCCGTTTGTTTTCATATTGGGTGATCTGGAAGAAGCCGGTTATTTTTATCATGATCTTACTCAGGTATTGGGTACGGAGCAGATTTTGTTTTTTCCTTCTTCGTTTCGCCGTTCGGTGAAGTATGGACAAAAAGATGCGGCCAACGAGATATTGCGTACCGAGGTACTCAGCCGGCTTCAGAAAGGTGAGCAAGGGTTGTGCATCGTCACTTATCCGGATGCGTTGGCCGAAAAGGTAGTCTCGCGCCAGGAATTGAGTGAAAATACATTGAAGTTACATGTGGGCGAGAAGGTGGACACCGGTTTTATCACGGATGTATTACATAGTTACGGGTTTGAGTATGTCGACTATGTGTATGAACCGGGACAGTATGCTGTTCGCGGCAGTATTATTGACGTATTTTCTTTTTCGTCCGAGTATCCCTATCGTATCGATTTTTTTGGTGATGATGTGGAGAGTATCCGTACTTTTGAGGTAGAGTCACAGCTATCGAAAGAGAAAAAGGAAAGCATTGTCATTGTACCCGACCTTGCCGTAACCGGAAAAGTTACTACTTCTTTCCTTGACTTTATTCCGAAAGACACGACTCTGGCAATGCGTGATTTTCTCTGGTTGCGGGAACGCATTCAGGCTGTTCACGATGAATCGCTTACACCACAGGCTCTTGCTGCACAAGAGGCGGAAGAGAACGGAGGCATCACTCTGGAAGGCAAACTGATTGATGGTAGTGAATTTACTGTCCGTGCCTTAGATTTCCGGCGGATGGAGTTTGGCAACAAGCCAACCGGTACACCGGATGCCACGTTGACTTTCCATACTACGGCACAGCCCATTTTCCATAAGAATTTCGATTTGGTGGCAGAGTCTTTCAAAGATTATCTGAGCCGGGGATACACACTTTATATCTGTAGTGACAGTACGAAACAGACAGACCGTATCAGGGCTATTTTTGAGGACCGTGGAGACCGGATTCAGTTTACAGCTGTGGAACGGACACTGCATGAGGGGTTTGCGGATGACACTCTGAAACTTTGCCTGTTTACAGATCATCAATTATTCGACCGTTTCCATAAATATAACTTGAAGAGTGATAAAGCCCGTTCGGGAAAAGTTGCCCTTTCACTGAAAGAACTGAATCAGTTTACTCCCGGCGATTATGTGGTACATACCGATCATGGAGTAGGACGTTTTTCCGGTCTGGTGCGTATTCCTAACGGAGATACGACGCAGGAAGTGATGAAACTGGTTTACCAGAATGAAGATGTGGTATTTGTCTCCATCCACTCGTTGCATAAAGTCTCAAAATATAAAGGGAAAGAAGGAGAAGCTCCCCGGTTGAACAAGTTGGGCACCGGTGCCTGGGAGAAGTTGAAGGAGCGTACCAAGACAAAGATTAAAGATATAGCCCGTGATCTGATTAAACTTTACTCACAACGTCGTGAGGAGAAGGGGTTTGCATACAGTCCCGACAGCTTTTTGCAACGGGAGCTGGAAGCTTCGTTCATTTATGAAGATACCCCCGATCAGAGTAAAGCTACGGCAGATGTGAAACAGGACATGGAACGGGATATGCCGATGGACCGGTTGGTGTGCGGAGATGTGGGGTTTGGCAAGACAGAAGTGGCCATACGTGCCGCGTTTAAAGCTGTAGCGGACAATAAGCAGGTAGCCGTCCTGGTGCCTACTACGGTATTGGCATACCAACACTTCCAGACTTTCCGTGACCGTCTGAAAGGGCTTCCCTGTCGGGTAGAATATCTCAGTCGTGCCCGTACGGCAGCACAGGCAAAGGCAGTTATCAAAGGATTGGAAACCGGAGATGTAAATATTCTGATCGGTACTCACCGTATTCTGGGTAAAGATGTCAAGTTCAAGGACCTTGGCCTGTTGATCATTGATGAAGAGCAGAAATTCGGTGTGTCGGTCAAGGAGAAACTGCGCCAGATGAAAGTGAATGTGGATACATTGACGATGACGGCAACTCCGATTCCGCGTACGTTGCAGTTTTCATTGATGGGAGCACGTGATTTAAGTGTGATTTCTACTCCGCCTCCCAACCGCTATCCGATACAGACGGAAGTGCATACGTTCAGTGAAGAGGTGATTGCCGATGCCATTAATTTTGAAATGAGCCGCAATGGGCAGGTTTTTCTGGTCAATAATCGTATAGCCAATCTCCCGGAACTCAAAGCGATGATTCTCCGTCGTATTCCGGATTGCCGGATTGCTATCGGGCATGGGCAGATGGAGCCGGTGGAATTGGAGCAGATTATCTTCGGTTTTGTCAATTATGATTATGATGTGTTGATTGCCACCACCATTATTGAGAGTGGAATCGACATACCGAATGCCAATACTATTATTATCAATCAGGCTCAGAACTTTGGTCTGAGTGACTTGCATCAGATGCGCGGACGTGTAGGACGTAGCAATAAAAAAGCTTTTTGTTATTTACTGGCTCCCCCGTTATCGTCGTTGACGCCTGAAGCTAAACGTCGTCTGCAAGCTATTGAGAATTTCAGTGATTTGGGGAGTGGCATTCATATTGCCATGCAGGATCTGGATATTCGTGGTGCAGGAAATATGTTGGGAGCCGAACAAAGTGGTTTTATTGCTGATCTGGGCTATGAAACTTACCAGAAAATATTATCCGAGGCTGTACATGAACTGAAAACAGATGAATTTGCAGAGCTCTATGCCGACGAATTAAAGGGGGAAGGCATCATAAGTGGTGAAGAGTTTGTAGAAGAGTGTCAGGTGGAAAGCGATCTGGAATTGTTGTTACCGGCCAATTATGTGACAGGCAGCAGCGAACGTATGTTACTGTATCGTGAATTGGACGGATTGACTCTTGATAAAGATGTAAATGCTTTCCGTTTACGGTTGGAGGATCGTTTTGGCCCTGTTCCTCCCGAAACGGAGGAATTGTTACGTATTGTACCGCTAAGGCGTCTGGCTGCACGTTTGGGAGTGGAAAAAGTATTCCTGAAAGGGGGGCGTATGACTCTGTTCTTTGTCAGCAATCCGGATAGCCCGTATTATCAGAGTGCCGCTTTTGGCAAGATGATCGATTATATGATGAAATATACCCGCCGATGCGATTTGAGGGAGCAGAACGGACGTCGGTCTATGTTGGTGAAAGACATTCCGAATGTGGAAACCGCCGTCAGTGTGCTTCAGGAGATAGTGGCATTGCCGGTGAGAGAAAAAGAATAGACAGTTCACCTCGGAGGACACAGAGTATATACAGAGGATAAATTTTATCTTCAAACAGCGAAACTTTTGTGTCCTCTGTGTTCTCCGGAGTGAATAAAGCATGAATTATCTTTTTCCGTACAACTTGTCTATCAGGTCTGCCCGTCCGATGCGGCGCAGTTCATTGATGATGTTCCGTCGTTCTTCCGGTTTATACCAAAAAAAGAATTGTCTTTGGGCCAATTTTTCCCGTTGGGTTTTGGCACTGAATACCGGTTCGAGTGTGTATGGGTGGAAGCCGGTGTACCAGGCTTCGGTAGCTACGGTCATAGGGGTGGGAGTGAAGTCCTGCACCTGTTCCAAATGAAAATCCTGCCGCTTGGTAATTACTGCCAGCTCTGCCATATCCTCTTCTCTACATCCGGGATGGCTGGAGATGAAATAGGGGATTAATTGTTGGCGTAAGCCAAGTTCCCGGTTGATTCTGTCAAATATCTTTTTAAACTCCCCGAATTGGCTGAAGGCAGGTTTACGCATGATACTCAGTACCCGGTCACTGGTGTGTTCCGGTGCTACTTTCAGGCGGCCACTGACGTGGCGTGCTATTAGTTCGCGGGTGTATTCCGCCGTACTTTTATTGACGGAAGGGTCTTTGCTTTGATGAAGCAGTAAATCATAGCGTACTCCGCTGCCGATAAAGCTCCGTTTGATTTCCGGTAAAGAATCTACTGCATGGTAGATATCCAGCAATGGCCGATGATCTGTATTGAGGTTCGGGCATACTTTGGGATGGATACACGAAGGACGTTTGCAATGTTTGCAAAGTGCCAGGTCTTTTCCACCCATTTTATACATGTTGGCAGAAGGTCCTCCTAAATCGCTAAGATTTCCTTTGAAGTCGGGTAGTTGTACCACCTCTTTTACCTCTTTCAGAATGCTCTCTTTGCTTCGGCTCACAATAAATTTTCCCTGGTGGGCGGAGATCGTACAAAAGGCACATCCTCCAAAACATCCCCGATGGATATTGATGGAGAATTTAATCATGTCGTAAGCCGGAATACGTTTTCCCTTGTATTTGGGATGGGGCAAGCGTGTATAAGGAAGATCGAATGAATGGTCCAATTCTTCCTGTGTCATCGGTGGATAGGGTGGGTTTACCACTACTACTTTGTTGTCTACGGCTTGAACAATCCGGGCTGCTGCATATTTATTGCTTTCTTCTTCAATGTGCCTGAAGTTGGCGGACTGCTTCTTTTTGTCAGCGAGGCATTCTTCGTGGGAATGGAGGGCAATATCTTGCTCATCAGGCTCATATTCATCGGTCAGATAAGCAATCTGCGGAATAGTAGTCAGTGAAGAACGGCAGATGTTAAACGGTGAAGTCGTACTGTCCCGGTATTCATTGTGTGTTGTTAATCTGCGGACCAGTTCGCAAATGGGCTTTTCACCCATACCATAAATCAGCATGTCGGCACCGCTTTCACAAAGGATGCTTTTTTTAAGCTGATCTTGCCAATAGTCATAATGGCTGAGGCGGCGCATACTTGCTTCAATACCTCCTAAAATGACCGGTACATCGGGATAGAGTTTTTTCAGGATCTGACTGTACACGATTGAGGGGTATTCCGGTCGCATATCCGGACGTCCGTCCGGTGTGTAGGCGTCATCGCTGCGCAAACGTTTATTAGCTGTATATTTGTTCACCATGGAGTCCATGCAACCTGCACTGATGCCGAAAAAAAGGCGGGGACGTCCCAGTTTGCGGAAGTCGCGCAAGTCGTCACGCCAATTGGGCTGAGGTACGATGGCCACCCGTAAACCTTCGGCTTCAAGGATACGACCAATGACGGCCGCTCCGAAGGAAGGATGGTCTACATAAGCATCACCGCTAAAAAGGATGACATCCAGTTCGTCCCAGCCGCGAAGCTCTACTTCTTTCTTAGTGGTGGGTAACCAATCAGTAAGTCGATATTCTTTCATGGGAGCAAAGATACGGATAATTTTGCTATACGAGGGCACGGATAAAGCAGAAGATGAACCAACCACATACGGCCACCTTCAGCACAGTACCCAACAGAAAACCTGCAAATGCTCCGAATCCGGCTTTCAGGGCGTATTTGGTCTCTTTACCGCCCAGCAATTCGCCTGCTACTGCACCTGCAAACGGACCGATGAATACCCCCCAGGGAGGAAACAGGAAAATACCGGCAAAGGTACCGATGATACATCCCCATTTACCCCATGAAGTACCTCCGAGCCTTTTCACTCCAAACATTGGAATGAAATAGTCGAGTATTTGTATCAGTACCACAATGAACAGCCAAAGGAACAGTTGCGGAATAGTGAAGGAAACTTTATCGGTGAAGTGTAGACATACCAATGCCAGATAGGCAACAGGAGGTCCCGGCAACATGGGGACAATACATCCGGCCAATCCGACAAGCAGGCAGATACTGCCCAAAATAATCAGGAATAAATTCATGCGCTCAGCCGATTCTTTTAATAATAGCAATGAATTCCTCGTTGGTCATTCCGAAGTCTTGCTCACGATAGTTCACGAAATCCTCCAGATAGTCGCTGGCTATGGTTTCAAGAACTTCCTTACCGTTAAGTCCTTCTTCATCAAGCATAAAACGGATCATACCCTGATAGGCATGAATCGTTTTTAAGCGCTGTTCGGCTCCGGCTACTCCCATCATTTGACAATGATGCTCGTTGCGGGCAATAAGATAAACGGTAGCGTAGAACTTTTCTGCGCTACCGAATGTATTTTTTATTTTTTTGATTGCCGTTACCGGCCATTTCTTTATTTGATTTTGTACTTCGCTCATAAGATAGTAAACTGTAAAGTCATCCGCTCTCCATCATATATTTCGCGGAATCCGATACCTTGTTCTGATAAATATTCCTTAAGATCCTGAAATGCGGCTACCTGATCCGTTACAATCTCCATCTTGTCACCGGAACTGGCATTACACATCGCTTTTATGGCCGGAATCAATGGGCTATAGTTTGTCATTCCGCAGGTATCAATGGTAATCATACTTCCTCCTCTTCTTCTGCTTCCTGCTTCGATAGCCAGGTGAGATAAAGTTTGATGAGTTGCTGCAACCCGAATGCTTTCATATTATTGTGATAAATCACGTCTATGCAGAGGTCGAGCAGGTCCTTACTGTCTTCTTCCTGACTTGCTATCAGCGAACGTATATTCAGTTTCAGCTTCTCCAGAACGGCTTCATCTACAATGCCATTGCTGTCTATCAGATGCTGGAATAGAGAGTATTTTTCGATGGTTACCAAATTCTCTTCAGATATTTCCATGCTGCGTGTACCGCTCGGATTTGCTTGTATTGTGTACATAGTGTTTTTATTTTAATAGTTATTATTAGGAGCAAAGATAGAATTTAAAATGAAGAATGGAGTATGCAGCAGGGATTTTTTTTGATGAATTCATATTTTCATAGAATTCCCTCCGTGAGCAGACATGCTCACGGAGGGAACCTTATGACTGTTTATCCGTCAATTGTCAAGGCCATGGCTGAACAATAATCTGAATGGTTTGCCGTCCTAATGGGGGCTGCCCCGGATTGAGCGGATTGTACCATTTCATATTAACCTGATATCTTCCTGCCAAAACTCCTCTGATGCGCAGAATAATCATGGAGCCAAGTACGTATGACGCTTCCTGTTCTATGCCTTCCGGCGGGTTGTCGCATTCCCATACCATTGCTCCAAACATGGGATATGGAATTTCAGCTATTTCGCCCACATGAAGAAAGACCTGGCTTGGCAGTGGGGGAGGCGGAACATGAGGAGGTGGAATATCTTGTTCGATTCCTTCCACCTTTAAAATCGGAACGTTCACGGAAGGGCTGTATGCATAAGCTACGCCTCTACAAAGTAGCATGACTACTACTAAAAAAAACATTTTTGTTTTCATAATTATAAAAAATTGGTTCATCTAAAATGCCACAAATGATTATCCAACCATAAATAATCAGATTAGAAGACTCTATTATGAAATTAGAAAAAGATAAGATGGCAAAAACAGTAATGGTAATGGGACAACCGAATGATGACAGGAACAAAAACGATAGCAGCCATTATGTCAGATGGCAGTAAGTCTTAAAATAAATTCACGTAAATAACAGACATTATGACAGTTTTGTCTGCAAAGAACAAGTTCTTTGCAGACAAAAGACTAATACCCAATGCCGGGACATAACCATGTTTATTGAAAGTTTATTTTTCTCCGAAGAATTTTAGTATTGCTGCCATTACTGTGGCACGGTCCGTTTCGCTTTCAATGCTTTCGAATGGGAATCCCATTGCGAATACCCGATAATCTCCTTTATAGGCAATTCCGGCACTGCGTTGCCCGGGTTGATATGCGAATACCGGGAAAGCAGAACCTACCGGCACAATGCAGTCGGGAGCAGTTACCGCATAAGACTTTTCGTTAAGCAAGCGGGGAATCTGTATGGTACGTCCCAGGCCCGTGATCTGTCCGGAACGGGTATCACTTAATGAACTCTGATAGCCGTATTTCAGTACAGTCTCTGTGAATTCTCGGTTACCTTGCGAATTACTCATGTCGCTGCCTATATAGGATCCGCTGACAAGCAGGTTTCCTCCTGACTGGCAATAAGCTGTCAGTAAGCGCTGCATAGGTGAAGAGAATGTTTTATAATACGTTTTGCGGGCCGGATCACTTTGGATATCATCTTTCTCCAGGCCCAGAATGAAATCTACGATCGGATAGTGTTCCAGTTGGACACGTCCGTTTTCAACGGCTTCGTCACTGCATGAAACGAAACTGTAGTTTCCGGCAGCCTGAATCGCTTTGCCATGTATAAATGGATAGTCGAAGGTATTCCCGGCAATTTTCATTCCTTCCAGTTCGCCGCCGCTATAACCCAGGCTCCCTTTTCCTTCTTTTCCGGCTTGAGAGCGATCAAAGTCTGTTTGTGCTCCGCAAAACGAAATATTATATTGGTAGGCGACACCGGGATCTTGTTCCAGATCAAAGCCTGCTTCATCCGGTGTGTCAATAACTGCCGGTCCGCTTAACCGATTGAAACCGTTAATGATAAGCACTTTTCCGTGTTCTCGCTTGGCTTTGTAGGCCGCCAGAATTTCAGACGGGAAACTTTCTCCTCCCCGGTTGACAGCCGTAACCTTAAATGAATAAACCAGGCCCGGTTCTATTTTTAGAGAGTACGAAGGCTTGTCCACACGTACCCCGTTGTCGAAACCACCATATCCGATGCGGGTGTATACTATATACTCACGAGGACGGGCAGTGGGTTCCGATGGATCATTCTCTCCCTGCCATGAAAGTTCCAGAGTATTTTTCTTTTTACCGAATCCGATGGCAAAGTTGCTTACGGGAAGTGGTTGTACCACATACTCTTTGTTGTGCTGGCTGCTGACAAATTGCAGTACGGCTTTATAAATGGCGCGTCCTACGGTAAACTTGAAATTCGGATCGTGTCCGAGTTTCATGTCGGCAAAGTTCTGGTGCGACAGTAACTCGATGATGGTGGATGGGGTGGCAGGCAGGCGGGTCTCGCTGTAATTGCGGTCCCACATGCTGCGTCGGGTCCATTGTATATTAAAGTTGGCACGAATATCCTTTTGTATTTGGGTAAGCATGAGGTCGGCCAGATCCCGCGAAGCATATCGGTTATTTCCCGAGTTGAGCAGTCCGTTATTGAAGTTGGTTGTATAGATGCCGAGTGACCCTACTATATCGCCCGTTTTACTGTATCCGGCATCACTGTGCAGTGCCACATTCATTTCTAACGGTACACCCAATCCTTTCTGTACGGGATTGAATACGGAGCCCCCCGACAGATAATTGATGGTGTTGGAGCGTGCATTGATGTCGTCTGCATAATCGTTTTCTCCCTGTTTTCCTCCGTAAACGTCATAAGGCATTCCTGCCCATTGGGCGGAATAACGCGCACCCTCCAGATAGCGGGGTAATCCGCTCACTGTAGTACCCCGGACAATGTTTCCCATTCCTCCGCCGAAACGTACGGCGTCGGCACAGACAACTCCGCTTTCATTGCTTTCATTGCTCAGTACCACCATGCCGTAATCATTGCTGCCTTTGTCAAACTCAAATGTACCAAGGTATACCCATGTGCCACTGCCTATCTTCTGGTTGACTTTGAATTCCGTTACACCACCTTTGTGAAATACCAGATACTTGGCGTCACTAACGCTATTGGGGAGTGTTTGGTAAGATACATATACCGCATAATTTCCCGCTTCGGGAATGGTAGGGATCCATTCGGCGAATGCCTTATTCTTTTTCTTTTCTGTACGGGTGAAGCGTGCGGTACCTGTCAGGAAGGGATTTTCTCCATCTTTGTAGACAGATTTTCTTTGTGCGAATCCATAACCGTTTGTTTGATTCCAACGGGCCTTGCGGCTTTTCATTTCCAGATAGATGGAACCGTTTCGGGTGTCATTGTCTACAATCACTTCATTTTTCTGAGTATCCCGTTCACGCGGAGTATAAACATTACCTCCGGCGTTTTCAAGCATGGGAATGACATAAGGCAGGATGAAAGATTGCGTGAATAAGTCTTCTGTGGTACAGAACAGTCGTGGACGTTGCCAACTCCATTCGCCTTTATCGTTTTTGAAATATTTGCCATGGCTTTGCCAGAGGGAGATGTGACGGTTTTGCAGTCCTTTGGTTACTTCATAGGGGCGGGAAACATTTTTTACCCAAGGTGCTCCTTTGTATTCCGCATTCGAGAGTCGCGACTTATCTTTCTTTTTCCCACGAAAGAAGTTGGGGACTAACTCTTCGATGGGTTGGTCGTTGACATAAACCGTGGTTCGGAAAAAGCGTACGGGACCCGGAAGTAACTCTGCTATCTGATGGTAGATTTCATCTACTGTTTCCGGTAGAAAGGGCTGATAAGCAAAACTTTCGGAAGCATAGATGGATAGTTTTTTACCTTCAAAGTCAATATCTACGCTTTTTAACTTACTACTTCCGGTATTGGCAGATGCCGGGATGTAAGTCTCAAAGTAATTGCTAAGCCGTTCTTTTACGCTCTTTTCAATTTCTTGCGCAAATAAGATACCTGTGCCCGTAAGAAGCAACAGGAGGAGTATACATAGTTTTTTCATATATTCGGTTGAGTAATAGTCCGGGTACAAAAATAGAAGAAATAAATGAAAAACCGGTGATCCCGATAAGTCATTAGCAATTCAGACTGGTAATGAACCGTTTATTCGGTATACAATGCCCTTAGTCTGTCGATATCTGCTCCTAATTGGTTTCTCAGGAAGTTCTCCAGGCCTTGGTAATCGGAATCGATAGTCTGGAAGGCTGCTTCCAGATATTCCTTACGCACGGTGGTAAGAGGCGCGAATTCGGGATGGGCCTGTACGATCGCATCGTATTTGCCTTTTAGGTATTCGGCAGACAGCATATAATCTTCCATAATCACTTTTCTGTCTACACCCAATGCTCCCAATAATAATGCGGCGGCAATACCGGTACGGTCTTTTCCGGCCGAACAGTGAAATAAAAGAGGAGTGTTCCGTTCTTCCGAAACAATCCGGAAAAACTCCCGGTAAGTATCCTGGGCATTTTGGATGATATAGACGTATGCCTGTTCAAGTATTTTCGGAATGTTGTTCAGGTTGAAGTGAGCCATGTCGGTCATGTCACCGGCTTCGATGGACAGAGGAATGTATTGCGTTACCGTTGCCGGTATTCTGTCTGCTGCCACTTTCTTTTCCTGTATACTTCTGAAGTCAATATCCGTACGGATGGATAAAGAGGCAAGATAGGCCAGGTCGGATTCTGTCAGTTTATTGAGATCGCCCGAACGGATAAATGTTTTCCACTTTACGTGTTTATGGCCTGCTGCGGGATAACCTCCCAAGTCGCGCATATTATATGCTCCCTCGACAGGGAGAAGACGGAGATATTCTTCTTGTTTCATGTATGATTTGTCTTTTTATTAAAGAAAAGAAGAGTGAAGAGTTTCAAACTCCTCACTCTTCTTTATTTTTATTTCACTAATAAGCTCTGATTATAGTGGAATGTATTCCACAAATGCTTCCATTGCTTCGTAAGAGGCCAATCCCAAGCTGTCGTAAAGAGCTGCGGTACCCCGGTTACGGTCTTCGCTACGTTGCCAGAACAGGCGTTCGTCATTACCCAGGAACGGAGCACTTTCCATCTGGGACTGGTGCTTCAGGATGGAGTTACGTTTTGCACGCAATTCTTCCGGACTGATAGGCACAGCCATTTCGATGTTTTCAATTTCCCATTCGGCCCATGCACCACGATACATCCAGATACGGCAATCTTTCAACCATTCGGCTCCTTCTTCTTTTTCAAGGTCTACAGCAGCAAATACGGCATCTGTACACACACGGTGTGTGCCGTGCGGGTCAGCGAGGTCACCGGCTACAAAAATCTGGTGAGGTTTCACTTCACGGAGCAGATTGCGGACGATTTCTACGTCAGCCTCGCTGATCGGATTTTTCTGGATTTTACCGGTTTCATAGAAAGGCAGATCCAGGAAGTGACAACGTTCCAGTGGGATATTATTATAGGTACAAGCTGTACGTGCTTCGCCACGACGAATCAAGCCTTTGATGGTCAGGATATCGCGTGTATCCATATCACCGTCTTTCTTATCCTTCAGGAATTTACGGATTTCGGCATATTTTTCACTGATCACCTGATCTTCACTGTTTATAAAGATTTGGTTGAATCCGTTGATGAAATGCATGAAACGAACTACTTCCTCATCACCTACGGCAATGTTTCCGGAAGTCTGATATGCTACATGGACTTCATGTTTCTGTTCTACCAGACGGCGAATCGTACCTCCCATGGAGATCACGTCATCATCGGGGTGTGGAGAAAATACGACAACCCGTTTCGGATACGGTTTGGCACGTTCGGGACGATAGGTGTCGTCTGCCTTCGGTTTGCCACCCGGCCATCCGGTGATGGTGTGCTGCAGATCGTTGAATATCTTGATATTTACGTTATAAGCAGATCCGAATAGGGCAAGCAGTTCGCTCAGTCCGTTTTCGTTATAGTCTTTGTTGGTCAGTTTCAGGATTGGTTTTCCGGTCAACTGGCACAACCATACAATAGCACTGCGGATCAGTTTATCGTTCCATTCGCAAGAGGTGACCAGCCATGGACGCTGAATACGTGTCAGGTTGGAAGCTGCCGACAAGTCGATGGCTACATGTGCATTGTTGTGAGTCTGTAAATAAGATGCCGGAATGGTATCTGTTACATTACCTTCCACACACTCTTTCACCATGTGCGCCTTTTCTTCACCCCATGCCAGCAGATAGATTTTCTTTGCTGCCAGAATAGTGGCCACACCCATTGTAATGGAACTGATTGGCGTATTATCAATGGTTCCGAATATTTTGGATGCTTCATTGCGTGATCCGCTGTCCAGCAAAATCAATCGGGTGGTAGAATTCAGGCGTGAACCCGGTTCGTTGAAAGCGATATTACCTACGCGGCCGATGCCCAGTAAGGCGATATCGATACCGCCGAAACTCTCGATGCGCTGTTCGTACAGGCGGCAGTATTCAAAGATGGTATCTTTAGCGATCGTACCATCCGGAGTGAAGATATTCTGCTTGTCAATATCAACGTGATCGAGGAACATCTCTTTCAATGCGTTGAAATTGCTGTTGATAGCGTCTTGGGACAATGGATAGTATTCGTACATATTGAATACGATTACATTACGGAAACTGAGTCCCTCTTCTTTGTGCATGCGAATCAATTCGGTGTATACGCTGCGTGGTGAATTTCCACCCGGCAATGCCAGTACGCAGAAACGTCCTGCTTTTTGTTTATCGCGAATGACCTGTGCTATTTCGCAAGCGATATGATTTGCACCTTCTTCCACAGACTCATAAATATCTGTAGGAATTTTCTCTAATCGGGTTAATACCGATCTCTCGAATGCATTCTCCGGTCTATAATACCTGGGGGAGACCCTGTTGAGTGTAATCTGAGAACTAAGATTTGTCTTCATAAGTTTGTTATTAATTAAGTTTGACTGAGTCTTTGTCGTTATCGGAAACTCTGAACAAATATATATAAAAACAATCAACTATGCGATAAGGTTGACAGGGAATTTAAATTAAAATCTTTTTTTACCTATAAATGGGGAGGAGGGGAGTGATAAAACGATGAAGGTTAAACGATAAACGGTGGACAATGAACAGGCTGCGTTATAATGGTCTGTTCATTGTTCACCGTTTATGTTCAAAAAACGTCTATTCGATTAAAACAGCGTATTGGTTTCAGGCACCAGCTTACCCATGGCCCATACGGCTCTTACGTTGAGGTCCTCATCGAGTACCAGGATATCGGCATCTTTGCCTTTTTGCAAGGAACCCTTACGGTCGTATACACCCATGATACGTGCCGGGGTTTCGGAAGCCATACGGACTGCGTCTTCCAATGGAATTTCTGCTTTCTGTACGACGGTACGAATCAGGCGGTCCATTGTGGCAATACTTCCTGCCAAAGCAGAATGGTCGGCCAACTTACATACTCCGTCTTCGATAATAACACGCGGGTCGAAAGCTTCTTTGCTGTCACTGTCGGCGCAAGCAAGGGCATCTGTAATCAGGCAGGTTCTTTCTACACCTTTTATTTTATATACAAGTCTCAGGATAGTAGGAGGTACATGGATTCCATCGGCTACTACTTCTACGGTCATATCATCCAACAGATAAATACTTTCGACTGTACCTTCATACTTGTATTCTCTGCGCTTGTGGAAACCGGGCATTGCATTGTAGAAGTGGGTGGCATGGGTATATCCGGCTTCATATGCCGTACGGATGTCTTCAAATTCGGCTTGTGTATGTGCCACGGAAGGGAGAATGCCTTTGGCAGCAATATATTTTCCGAACTGCATGGCTCCCGGAAGTTCCGGAGCGGCGTCCCAGCGCTTGATGCAATGATACTGTTCTACGATCGGAATATATTCATTCGGATCAGGGTTCTTGATGTTCTCGGGAATTTGTCCTCCTGCCATTTTCATGTTCAGGTAATGACCTTCAAGGTGCAGTCCCAGAATAGGGCTGTTTTTCTCTTCCATCAGTTTGGTGCAGGTTTCAGCAGCTTGCTGGATCATGGGGACTGTAGATGATGAAAGTGTAGGAAAGATACTTGTAGTGCCATGTTTCATGTGAGTATGGACCGCTGCCCGGAAGGCATCTTCCGTGCATTCCATAAAGTCGCGGCCTCCACCACCATGCACGTGGATTTCTACCCCACCGGGAACTACATACATACCTTTGACGTCAATAAGTTCAGCTCCGATAACGGCCAGATCGCAGTTTGTGACTTCTAAAATCTTATTGTCTCTGATAAGCACGGAACCGTCTTTCATCCATCCTTGGGGGGTGAGTATACGTGCGTTAATTAATTGGGTTAACATTCGTGTTATGAGTTAAATTAGGGTTTGTTTTTTGGTACAATAAATTGATTGTCTGGCAAAATTAGATACTTTTTTGCATTTATATACTATAATTCAAGAGATATTTTTATTAAATGTGGAAATTATGTCCTGTAGATTTAATAAAGGAGAAAAGAGTCTGCGTCTTTCCAGCTGGGGAATTTATGGCGAAAGGCAGTGAGGGTTTCTATATCAAGTTCGATGGTTTGTATCTTTTCTTCTGAGTCGGGAGTCCCTGTCAGTATCTCGCCTTTAGGACTATACAAGGCTGAATATCCCGGATAGTGAAGTCCGTTGCCGTCTCGTCCTGTACGGTTCACACCGCATACGTAACATTGGTTCTCGATAGCGCGTGCGCAAAGTAGTGTATTCCATGCATGGATGCGTGGAGTAGGCCAACTGGCTATGTAAATAAGAAGGTCGTATTCGTTGTTTATATTCCGGCTCCAGACAGGAAAGCGAAGATCATAACAGACCTGAAGGCAGATATTCCAGCCCCGATAGGGGACGATCACCCTCCGGTTGCCTGCCGAAAAGTGTTCAGTTTCGCATCCCATGCGGAAGAGATGGCGTTTGTCATAGTAAAATTCCTGACCGTCCGGAGTAATCAGAAAGGCCCGGTTATAATAAGCACCTGCTTCTTCGCAGATGAAACTTCCGACCAATGCGAACTGAAACTCTGCGGCATACCCTTTGAGGGTCCGGATGGTGAAACCGGAAATCGGTTCGGCCAATGTCCGGCTGTTCATGCTGAATCCCGTTGTGAACATCTCCGGTAAAACAACAATCTCCGTTGTTCCGCGAAGAGGAAGTAGCTTTTCGCGGAGCAAACGGAGATTTTCCTGTTTATTTTCCCAGATAATATCTGTTTGTACAATCGAGATTTTCATAAATCATTCAACGTCTCCAATGGAGAAGTTTTCAGGGTGTTTCCCTTTGAAATCTTTGAAATAAAGTTTTATTTCACGCATGTCCTTGTCAATATCTCCACTTGGCATGACTGCTTTAGTCGACGTAATGGTCTTGGTTGTATAGTCGATGCCGACCAGGACAATGGGTACCTGTGCTTTGAGCGCAATGTAATAGAAACCTTTTTTCCAGTTGGGGTTGCGTTTACGCGTTCCTTCGGGAGTAATAGCGAGGTGAAACTTTTTGCTGGTATTGAAGTGATGAACCATTTGCTCTACCAATGAGGTCTTGCGACTACGATCTACAGGAATACCTCCTACAGCTCTGAAAAGCAGCCCTAAAGGAAAAAAGAACCATTCTTTTTTCATCATGAAACTGGTCTTTCCTCCCATGGCACCGTAAAATAGTTTACCAATAAACAAATCTAAATTAGTGGTATGGGGAGCTGCGCAAACTACACATTTATCATATTTGGGTACTGTCACGTTCATCTTCCATCCCAGCAGGCGATAGTAAATAAAGCTATATATTGCTTTTTTCATTCTTAGTTCAGTTTCGCGATGGCATCAATGATTTCGTTTACTTTTGCATTGAAGTCTACACGGAATTTTTTGTAGAATCCTTTCACATTTCCAGGTTCGGTGTGGCTGATACGGCTGATAAATTCATCCTGCATTTTCAGGATTTCCGCCATCAGTTCGTCAGCTTTTGCTTTATCTGTACCCGGTACGAACATGCTGTTGATCAAACACTCTGAAAATAATTCACCTGCGATATAGTTTACGTTCTTTTTAAGTTCTCTTCTCTTTGCCATAATTCTAAATGTTTTATGTGAGTATATAGAAAATATTTTCGGTAAAGATAACGACTTTCTTCGGTTCTGAGTAATAAATTTGAAATAATTAAATAATTCCGTGCTATGTCTGTCTTGTTGTTTGGTGGTTACAGGCGCATTTTAGCAGAGGGTGTAGCCATCCGTATGCCGGGGCTACACCCTATTGGCGGGAGGGCTACACCCTTTACCTCGTGGGGCTACACCCCCTGCCGGAAGAAAGAGGTTGGTATTGTCAGAAAGAAAATCCCAGGTTTACGTAAAATCCTACGTCCTTGGATTGGTTGGAATACCCCAATGATGCTTCTAATGGACCGAACATGCTGTCCAGCCCATATCCGATGCTACAACCGTAAATCCGGTTGCCCTTCAGGATCTTGAAAAAATTATCGTCACTCAAGGCAAAGTTTCCGGCTAACGTTATATAATGTTTGCTACCCATGCGTTGGCGCAGCTTTAGAGAAGCCACGGCAACGGAATTGTGCGTTAATTCTATATTGTAAATTCCGGCGAACGGGAGTTGCTGGGGCAAATAACGTCCGAACACGTCACTTCCCAACGCATTCTCGTAGGCATAAGGAATTTCCTGCCCGATCAGTACTCTGCCGTAAATAGCCGGGATCAGGGCCAGACGGTTGCTGACAGAGAACACACTTTCCCAGGAGGCACTGAGTGCGGAGAAGGGGGCATGTCCGTTATATCGGGCGAAGTTGTCCGTATACAATGAATAAGCACCGGAGAAGTTGCTGCCTTTGGATGGGAAGTATCCTTTGTCGAAGGTGTTGTAACGTAACTGCGCAAAATAACTGATGAAGTATTCGGAGTTGACATCCATTGTAAATTCCGGTTTCTTGAAAAGGAAATCTTTGTATTTGAAATACTCGATTCGTGCGCCGAATCCAAACCGGAGATTTTTATACCACACATCCGAAAATCCGAATTCACCCAGATGATATTTATAAGTTGTGTTGTAGGCACGGTCGCCATGATCATAAATGTTGATGTCATTGTACTGGAACATGTACGAGAAATTGATGTTTCTTTGTTGCATGGGTTCCAGGGTATAATCTACCCGGGCCATGTATCGTTTGCCCAGTCGTCCGGTGACAGAAACTTTGGAAGGAATGTGGGTCTTTAATTGTGCTGTGGCATTTATCAATAGCGAAGCTATCTCTTCCGAGTCGAAGCGGAGACCTACATTGATGGTTTTCTCATACTTTTTCTCTAACAGGAAGGTTAAATTATAGCCTTCAGGGGTATTGGTTAACGTGTAACTGGCGTTTGAGTAAGATTGGTTCCCGCGCAGAATGAATAGTGCTTGTTCAATCTGTCGCATGCTGATTTCACTGTTTTCTTGCAATTTGCATTTTTTCATTAACCACTTCTTGTCGTTTTCTTCTACATCAGAGAAAGTAATTTCCTTCACTGGCAAAGTCCGGGTGCTTGAAAATAAGGTATAAGGACCATGTGACTCGGGTTTGAAAGTGTCTGCAATACCGATTTTCTTTTTAAGAGCGAGCAGGGAGTTCCATTGCTTACGAGCTGCCTCTTCTCCTCGGTGCATCAGAGAATCAATGGCCGAAGGGGTAAAACTGGCCGAAGAATATCCCTCAACGTTCACCTTTATATAGGTATCGGTCAGGCTGATATTTTTTTGATGATTGTTTTTGGTCGTCAGGTCAATGATTTGGGAGAGTATGTCCGGAGCACTGTTAAGTTTGTCGATCCCTTTCAAGTTGTTTTGCACATCTACACCGATGATAACATCGGCGCCCATCGATTTGGCTACATCTACGGGATAATTATTAATCATGCCGCCGTCAATCAGAATCATGCTATCCTTGCGCACAGGTGTGAACACTCCGGGAATCGCCATGCTGGCTCGCATTGCTGTGGCAAGCACTCCATTGTGGAATACAATCTGTTCGCCATTTACGATGTTTTGTGATACGCACGCAAAGGGGATAGGCAGTTTGTTGAAATCAACGGAGTCATGATAGCCTACTGTCAGTTCCGTAAATAGGTTGGCCAGATTCTGTCCCTTTATGATTCCACCGGAAACGGCGTCTTTGGGGCTTTTGGTAAAGGGGAATGAAAAGACATATTTTTCTGATTTTTCGCGTTCGTTGAGTGACATGGCACTACGCTTTACACGATCACTGAGTAAAAACATCCAGTCTTGTTTGCGTACCATACTGTCCAGTTGATGCGGAGTATATCCGATGGAGTATAATCCACCGATTATGGATCCCATACTGGTGCCTACTATATAATCGATTGGGATGCCGGCTTCTTCAATGACTTTCAGAGCCTGGATATGTGCTACCCCTTTCGCACCTCCTCCGCTGAGTACCACTCCGACTTTTTTACGTTGCTGTGCCATAGCGGGCAATGCCAGAAAAAAAGCCGGTAACAGAACTAATATCAGTGACAAATGTTTTTTCATTATAGTGTTATTTTTATGAATGCACTACAAATTTATATTATTATTTGGTAAGTAAGTAGTGAATGACACTAAAAGTGCAAGTTATGGAACTTATGCAGAAAAGAATTATCTTTGTGACCCTTTTGTGGAATAATTCCCCAATCAGGGACACAATTCCACACTTTGGATAAACGGCAGTTATGTTCGGAAGATCACTAAAACAGCTTCTTCAGGGCATTGGAGAGAGCTTTTTAGTTAAAAAGATATATTCGGGACATAGTTTGGTATCTGATTTGTAAAGTAGCTAAGAAAGGATAAGTTAATTTTAATAATACAAACAAGCATGAGACTATTTTTAACGAGAAAAGAGCTGAAACTAAGGAGAAAAAGAACAATAGTGGGCATCGTCTGTTTGGCTTTGGTGGTAGGCATTTACTGGGTTCTGACGCGGCCACATAAAGCAAAGCCGGAGATACCTACTGTGATTGTAGAACCGGCAGAAAGGGACAATGTAGAGATTTTCGGAGAGTATGTGGGGCGTATACGTGCACAACAGTTTGTCGAAGTTCGGGCGCGGGTGGAAGGATATCTGGAAAGTATGCTTTTTGCCGAAGGAACGTATGTGAATAAAAATCAGGTGCTGTTTGTGATCAATCAGGATCAGTATCGTGCCAAAGCAGATAAGGCACGGGCACAATTGAAAAAAGATGAAGCACAAGCATTGAAGGCAAAACGGGATTTGGAACGTATCAAGCCGTTGTATGCGCAAAATGCGGCCAGTCAGTTGGATCTGGATAATGCGGAGGCAGCTTATGAAAGTGCGGTGGCGACCGTCGCTATGAGCGAGGCAGATCTGGCACAGGCCGAGTTGGAACTGGGTTATACATTGGTTCGTTCTCCGCTGTCGGGTCATATCAGTGAGCGTAACGTGGACTTGGGAACTCTGGTGGGACCGGGTGGTAAATCGCTGTTGGCTACAGTTGTGAAAAGTGACACTGTACTGGTAGATTTCAGTATGACTGCTCTGGATTATTTGAAGAGCAAAGAACGCAATATTAATATCGGGCAACAGGACTCTTCTCGTTCCTGGCAGCCGAACATCACTATTACATTGGCGGACAATACGGTGTATCCTTACAAGGGATATGTGGATTTTGCCGAACCTCAGGTAGATCCCCAGACAGGTACTTTTTCAGTCCGGGCAGAGATGCCGAATCCGAAGCAGGTGTTGCTTCCGGGACAGTTCACAAAGGTAAAGCTGTTGCTGGATGTACGCGAAGGAGCGATTGTGGTGCCGCACAAGGCGGTAACTATTGAGAAGGGTGGAGCCTATATCTATACCATGCGCAGAGATTCGACGGTAGAGAAACGATTTATAGAGCTGGGACCTGAATTTGGCAATAAACTTGTAGTGGAGAGAGGATTGGCCGCAGGCGAAGAAGTGGTAATAGAAGGATATCACAAACTGACGCCGGGAATGAAGGTGAGGGCAAGTGTGGATAAATAAGAACGTATAATTTAAAAGAAACTCTTCCTCCCTCTCTCGTTGGGAGAGGGGTGGGATGAGGCCTTATAGAATATGAAAGTTAGTTTTTTTATAGATAGACCTGTTTTCTCGATCGTTATCTCGATACTGATTGTCATTATCGGCATCATTGGTCTGACCATGTTGCCTGTCGACCAGTATCCTCAGATCACTCCTCCGGTAGTGAAGATCAGTGCTTCTTATCCGGGAGCCAGCGCATTGACGGTTTCACAGGCAGTGGCAACTCCTATCGAGCAGGAGATTAACGGAACACCGGGTATGCTTTATATGGAGTCGAACAGTTCCAATTCCGGAGGATTTTCGGCAACGGTTACTTTTGATGTTTCTGCCGATCCGGATTTGGCGGCCGTAGAAATCCAGAACCGTGTGAAACTGGCGGAAAGCCGTTTGCCGGCTGAAGTTATTCAGAACGGTATCTCCGTAGAGAAGCAGGCACCCAGCCAGTTGATGACCCTTACGCTGATGTCGTCTGATCCGAAGTTCGACGAAATTTATTTGAGTAACTTTGCCACGATCAATGTACTCGATGTAATCCGTCGTATTCCGGGAGTGGGACGTGTTTCGAATATCGGTAGCCGTTACTATGCCATGCAGATATGGGCGGAACCGGATAAACTGGCAAACTTCGGACTGACTGTACAGGATTTACAGAATGCGCTGAAAGATCAGAACCGTGAGTCGGCTGCAGGTGTACTTGGTCAGCAGCCGGTGAAGGGACTCGATGTAACGATTCCTATCACTACACAAGGACGTCTTTCTACTGTAGAGCAATTTGAGAACATTGTGATCCGTGCCAATACGAATGGTTCTATCATCCGTTTGCGTGACGTGGCACGGGTTTCTCTCGAAGCTTCTTCATACAGTACGGAGAGTGGGATCAATGGCAAGAATGCTGCCGTTCTGGGCATTTATATGCTTCCGGGCGCTAACGCGATGGAAGTTGCAAAAAGTGTCAAGGAAGCGATGGATGAAATCAGCAAGAACTTCCCGGAGGGGTTGAGCTATGAGGTGCCATTCGATATGACGACTTATATTTCCGAGTCCATTCATGAAGTATACAAAACCCTGTTTGAGGCGCTGGTTCTTGTGGTGCTCGTCGTTTATCTCTCTTTGCAGAGCTGGCGGGCTACGTTGATCCCGATAGTTGCCGTTCCTATTTCATTGATCGGTACGTTCGGTTTCATGTTGATCTTTGGCTTTTCGCTGAATATATTGACATTGTTGGGGCTGATTCTTGCTATCGGTATTGTAGTGGATGATGCCATTGTCGTGGTGGAAAACGTGGAGCGTATTATGGAGGAAGAGAAACTTTCACCGTACGAAGCTACGAAGAAAGCCATGAACGGATTGGCGGGTGCGTTGATTGCCACTTCTCTGGTGCTTTGTGCGGTGTTTGTTCCGGTGAGCTTCCTCAGCGGTATTACGGGGCAGCTTTACCGTCAGTTCACTATTACTATTGCTGTATCCGTACTGATTTCTACTGTAGTGGCGTTGACGCTGAGTCCGGTCATGTGTTCGTTGATTCTGAAACCGGATAACGGTAAAAAGAAGAACATTGTTTTCCGCAAAATCAACCACTGGTTGAACGTGGGCAATCATAAGTACGTAGTCGCTATCCGCCGGGTAATTGGTAATCCGCGTCGTGTATTGGCCGGTTTCGGGGTGGTGCTGATCGGTATTCTGTTGATTCACCGTCTGATTCCGACAAGTTTCCTTCCGGTGGAAGACCAAGGCTATTTCAAGATAGAATTGGAGTTGCCCGAAGGTGCTACGCTGGAGCGTACCCGGGAGGTAACGGATCGTGCCATCACTTATCTGGAAAAGAATCCGTATATAGCGTATGTACAGAATGTGACCGGAAGCAGTCCCCGTGTGGGCAGCAACCAGGCACGGAGTGAGTTAACCGTAATTTTGAAGCCGTGGGAAGACCGCAAGAATACTTCGATAGACGAGATTATGACAAACGTTCGTCGCGATCTGAGTGAGTATCCGGAATGTAAGGTTTATCTCTCCACTCCTCCTGTCATTCCCGGTTTGGGAACCTCGGGTGGGTTCGAAATGCAACTCGAAGCGCGTGGTGAAGCTACTTTCGATAATTTGGTGCAGGCGGCGGATACTTTGATGTATTACGCTTCCCAACGCAAGGAACTGACAGGACTTTCCTCTTCACTTCAGTCGGATATCCCACAACTCTACTTCGATGTAGACCGTGATAAAGTAAAGATGCTTGGTGTGCCTCTGGCGGATGTTTTCTCAACCATGAAAGCCTATACGGGATCGGTCTATGTGAACGACTTCAATATGTTCAACCGTATTTATAAGGTATACATTCAGGCTGAAGCACCCTATAGGGAACATAAAGACAATATCAACCTGTTTTTTGTGAAGGCCTCTAATGGAGCGATGATCCCGCTGACTTCTCTGGGTAATGCATCGTATACCACCGGCCCGGGTAGCATTAAACGTTTTAATATGTTTACCACTGCTGTTTTTCGTGGTGAGGCGGCGCAGGGCTATAGTTCCGGTCAGGCTATGGAGATTATGGAGCAGATTGCACGTGACCATCTGCCTGATAATATCGGCCTGGAATGGAGTGGTCTCTCTTATCAAGAGAAAAAGGCAGGTGGGCAGACCGGATTGGTACTGGCATTAGTGTTCCTTTTTGTATTTCTCTTCCTGGCTGCACAGTATGAAAGCTGGACAGTGCCCATTGCCGTATTGCTTTCGCTGCCGGTAGCCGCTTTGGGGGCTTATCTGGGGGTATGGATTTGCGGACTGGAAAATGATGTCTATTTCCAGATCGGATTGGTGATGCTTGTCGGATTGGCGGCCAAGAATGCCATCTTGATTGTAGAGTTTGCGAAAGTACAGGTGGACCGGGGAGGTGATCTGGTGCAATCAGCCATCCATGCGGCACAATTGCGTTTCCGCCCCATCTTGATGACTTCGCTCGCGTTTGTACTGGGTATGCTTCCGATGGTGTTGGCAACCGGTCCCGGTTCGGCAAGCCGTGCGGCCATCGGTACGGGAGTATTCTTCGGAATGATTTTTGCCATTGTAGTGGGCATTATCCTTGTTCCGTTCTTCTTCGTACTGGTCTATAAAACAAAAGCAAAACTGAGAAATGTGCCGAATGTGAACGTGAAGTTACCGTTCAAGTCTAAAAAGAAAATTGATTGAATTATGAAAAGAAGCTATTTATATATTACTCTCTTACTAACTGCATTTACCCTGGGTTCTTGCAAGATAGGAAAAAGTTATGTCCGTCCCGACCTTAACTTGCCCGATAGTCTGGCACAGCATCAGGATACCCTGAGCTTCGGAGATAGGGAATGGTGGCAGATTTATACTGACAGTACCCTCCGGAGCCTGATAGACCGGGCACTGGAGCATAACAAAGATATGTTGATAGCCGCTGCCCGTGTCAAGGAAATGGCAGCTCAAAAACGCATTTCGACAGCAAATCTGTTGCCGGATATTAAAGGTACGGTGACTGCTGAACGGGAAAACGAAAACCATGGTGGAGATGCTTTCAAACGTAGCGATACTTTCGAGGCGCAACTTCTTTTCTCCTGGGAGCTCGACCTTTGGGGAAATCTTCGTTGGGCACGTTCCGCCAGCATTGCCGAGTATCTTCAGTCCGTTGAGGCACAACGCGCTCTTCGGATGACTATTGTAGCTGAAGTGGCTCAGGCATACTATGAACTGGTGGCTCTTGATACCGAACTGGACATTGTCCGTCAAACGTTGAAGGCACGTGAAGAGGGGATGCGCCTTGCCCGTATCCGCTTTGAAGGGGGATTGACTTCCGAGACTTCTTATCGCCAGTCGCAGGTAGAGTTGGCACGTACTGCTACGTTGGTACCCGATCTGGAGCGTAAAATCTCGTTGAAAGAGAATGATATAGCTTTCCTTGCCGGTGAGTATCCCAATAAGATTACACGTAGCCGCTTGTTGCAGGAGTTCAATTTTCCGCAGGAATTACCTGTCGGTTTGCCTTCAGGACTGCTTGAACGCCGTCCTGACATTCGTCAGGCTGAACAGAAATTGATTGCCGCCAATGCCCGGGTAGGGGTGGCCTATACAAATATGTTTCCACGCATTTCACTTACCGGCAGGGTAGGATCGGAGAGCACTGCACTTTCCGAGCTGTTGAAGTCGCCTTATAGTATAATGGAGGGTGCTTTGCTTACACCAATTTTTGGCTGGGGTAAAAATCGTGCTGCCCTCAAAGCTAAGAAAGCTGCTTACGAGGCTGAAGTGCACAGCTACGAAAAGTCTGTCCTGACCGCTTTCAAAGAGACTCGGAACGCGATTGTGAACTTTAATAAAATCAAGGAAGTATATGATCTTCGTGCCAAATTGGAACGTTCGGCTAAGAGTTACGTAGATCTGGCGCAATTGCAATATATCAATGGAGTGACGAATTATCTCGATGTACTCGATGCCCAGCGTGGATATTTCGATGCCCAGATCGGACTTAGCAATGCGATGCGGGATGAACTGATTGCTGTGGTACAGGTGTATAAGGCACTGGGAGGTGGATGGCAGATAAAATAATGGAATCCCGATTTTAGTCACGCTCCCATGAACAGCATGAAAAGATTAAGATTCTTTTTTAGAAATCTCAGAGCCAGGTTGATATGCCGCTCTATTGCTTTTTCGGTAATAGAAAAATGTTCTGCTATTTCTTTGTTGCTCATGTGCAGCTCCCTGCTCATACGGAATACTTCTTGTTGGCGGGGAGGAAGTTGCATGACAAGTTCATCGATGTATTTCTTTAAGTCAGCGGCATCCAGTTCTCCTTCCATATCATAAGATTCCTCGACTGCTTGTATCGCAGTTATTTTGAGGGCTGTTTCTTTATAGTATCTACGTGAATGATTGAATATAACATTCCGGGTTATGATAAAGAGATAGCCCTCAAAACTTTTGTTTTCATCTAAAAAATGGTGAGATTCCCATACTTTCACAAATACTTCCTGCACAATCTCCTCAATGTCCATTGAAGCGGTGAAATAAAGCTTTGTGAAATTATAGACCTGTTTCCAGTAATGATTGTATAAAAAAGCAAATGCTTCCTGATCGCCATGCTTTAATTTCCTGACTGTTTCTTTCTCTTGCATCTGTTTTAGTAATTAGAGGTGCAAAAGTAATCTTTTTGTTCTAAATAGATGCAGTTTCTACAAGAATATTAAAAAATAACATATTTTGTTTAATTGATATTATGTTATGATAGCTGTATTGTCTTATTATATGGACTTAATAGAATAATGTATCCACTTATTATATAAATAAAATAATAGCAACATATATTTATTGGATAAGTTCTAAAGGAACTATTCTTTTGTGAACTTTTTTGCATCTGTTCTCGATCTTATTCCATATCTGATTTCCAATCTCTGTATCTACCGGATTATTTTTGTTTTCATTCCATTGTTTTCTCATTTGTTTCTTTATCAAATTCGAATGATAGAGCTTTTTACGTCCTTTTTTGTCTAATCGATCTGATAATAGTTTTTTGATCAGATCGATTTCCTTGTTGTTTTTATCCATTTCTTAAATCTATTTTGTGTTATCTAAAACTAAATACACAACAGACCTGCTTACCACCACATGTGAATTATAACTTTTTAATTGAAAATCGTCTCTGATGATATCGATAGCATACATATCTTGGTTTTTTATGGATGTTAATTTATTGTTTTATAGTGATATATGTGGTTTTTGTCCGGTAATAATAATTGCTTGTTTTTTTATGTGTAATAACGTTAGTTCCTTTAGAACTATGGTATATCGCTGCTTCTGTAGCTCTTGTTCTGATCGTGGGTGGACTTTGGATGTACTCTAATACGGGTAGAACTCAAATAGAGAAATATATTGAATTTACGGCACAAGAAAGCAGAATGTATCTATTGCCGGATAGTTCGAAAGTATGGATGCAGCCGGGGAGCTCCATACGTTTTGCCGAAAACTTTAAAGAATGCAGGGATGTATGGCTGAAAGGCAATTCACTTTTTGAAGTTCGCAAGAATTCGGGTAGTAAATTCAGAGTATACATTGATAAAGCATTTATCGAAGTGAAAGGAACCTGCTTTCTGATAAAACAGAATAACCCTAATGCGAATGAAATTACACTATTTAATGGGAGTATTGAATTTAATATAGAATCCACCCATGATAAAATAGCAATGAAACCACTCCAGGAATTAGTGTATAATCCTGTTAGTGCAAGAACTCAGCTGAGGCGGATAGAAAACATAGAATGGCAAAACGGGCGCTATAACTTTACCCAATTTAATTTGGAACACTTAACCCGTATTATGAATCAAATGTATGGCTCTCATATCACCATTAGCGACAAAGTGAATAAAAATTGTGCTTTCACCGGAAGTATCCGCTATGATGAATCTTTGGAAGACGTTATTGATAAAATCTGTTTTAGCCTGAATCTTAGAAGCAAAGAAATGAATGAAGGAATTCTTATTTACAACTAATATTTATTAACCCAATGTTAAATCTAAAAATTGAAGCATGAACAAGTTTTTATTTTCTTGTCAGAAGCGGTGTCTTAAATACATCGTCATGGCTCTGCTGCTTTATCCGTTGTCTGCACTTGCTGCGCAAGGACAGATTGTGGTTAAAGGTCAGTCTCTCACCATTCCTCAAGCCATCCGGCTTATAGAGAAAAGTAGTACATATACTTTCTTCTACAACGCTAATGATTTGAAAAACACAAATCTCAAGAGTATCGATTGTAAAGGTTCCATCAACGACGTCCTGAACGAAGTATTTAAAGGGAGCAATATCAGTTATGTCATTAAAGGTAATGAGGTTATTCTTAAAGTAGAGAAAACGGAAAGCACACAACAAAAAAAAGCCAAAATTATCGGTGTGGTAACAGATTCTAAAACCGGTGAACCTATCATTGGAGCAACTGTACAGCTACTGGGTACTACTACAGGCGTTATTACCGATGTGGATGGTAAGTTTGAACTTGCGGCAACTCCTAAAAATGAAATACAAATTTCATATATAGGATATGTTACCAAGAAAGTGAAAGTAGGTAGCCAAAAGGTTATTTCGGTCACCCTATCCGAAGATGCCCAGCAGTTGGATGAAGTGGTGGTGACAGCGTTTGGTACAGGACAAAAGAAGGAGACTATCACCGGGTCTATTCAGTCCGTACGTCCTTCAGACCTTTTGGTGCCTTCCGCCAATCTTTCTTCTTCATTTGCCGGACGCCTGTCAGGTGTGATTGCTTACCAGCGTAGTGGTGAGCCCGGTCAGAATTCTGCCGATTTTTTTATTCGTGGTGTTGCGACGATGAATGGGGCGACTTCTCCTTTGATTATTTTAGACGGAGTTGAAGTGTCTAAAGCAGACCTGAATTCGTTGGATCCTGAAGTAATAGAAAGTTTCTCTGTATTGAAGGATGCTACGGCATCGGCGATGTATGGTACTCGTGGAGCCAACGGTGTACTTATTATTAAAACCAAATCGGGTAGTGATCTTGAAAGGCCGATCATCGGCGTGCGTATAGAAGGATATGTGAATACTCCGATCAAGAAACCGGAGATCGTTGACGGACCTACATATATGCGTTTGTACAACGAAGCGGTTACCAATCAGGGAACAGGAGCCGTACTTTATTCTGATGAAAGAATTAACGGTACGATCAATAATCTGAATCCCTATATCTATCCTAATGTAGACTGGTATAAAGAAGTCTTCAAAGATGCAACATTCAATCAAAAGGCGAATTTTAATGTACGTGGGGGTACTTCTAAAATCACTTATTTTATGAATGTCAATATGAACCATGAAACCGGTATGTTGAAGGATCGTTCCAGTGATTTCTTCTCTTATAAAAACAATATAGACTATATGAAATATGCGTTTCAGAACAACGTGGATTTTCATCTGTCAAAGTCTTCTACTATTTCGCTGCATCTGAATGTGCAGTTGAATGACATGCATGGCCCTTTGACTACAAAGGACGGAAATGGAGTAGGAGATATATTCAGTGCTATTATGGGAACCAATCCTGTTGATTTCCCGGTTATGTTTCCGCAAGGATCGGATACATGGTACCATTGGGGAGGTATTCTTGCAGGTAACTATCAACCGCTCAACCCGGTAGCCCTTTCAAGTGCAGGATATAAAGATACATTCGAGAGCACGGTAGTGGCCAATGTGAATTGGGACCAGAAACTGGATTTTATTACGAAAGGTTTGAGCTTCAGGGCTTTGGTCTCATTTAAAAATTGGAGCTACAATCAGAAGTTCCGTCTGCAGGGATACAATAGTTACCAGCTTTCCGACTATAAACAAAATGAAGACGGTTCCTATGATTTTACCAATACACCTATCGGTGAACCGAGCAATCATACGATGGATGCTTTCTTTGGTACTAACGGCGACCGCAGGTTTTACATTCAGGGATATCTTAATTACGAACGTTCCTTCGGTTCACACAATGTAAGCGGTATGCTGCTTTATAACCAGGATGATTATAATACAAATGTAAACAGCAGTCTTATTGGCTCACTTCCCAAACGTAAGATGGGCGTTGCCGCACGTTTGTCATATGATTACGATCACCGTTATATGCTTGAAGTAAATGCCGGATACAATGGTTCCGAAAGTTTTGCCAAAGGACATCGTTGGGGATTGTTTCCATCCATATCGTTGGGATGGAATATCAGTGAAGAGAAATTCTGGAAATCTATTAAACCGGTTATTTCCAATTTCAAAGTCCGTGGTTCGTATGGCTTGGTAGGTAATGACCAGATTGGTAGCGATCGTTTTGCTTATCTGGCAATTGTGAATCTGAACAGCAGCCCGTCTTATACAACCGGATATGGCGGGAGTACAACTTCATTATCGGGTCCTACCTATAATCGTTTCCAGAATAACGAACTTACATGGGAAGTGGGACATAAACTGAATGTGGGTGCCGATTTGCAGTTTTTCAATTCATTAAATATTACTGTCGACGGATTCAGGGAGATCAGGGATAACATTTTCCAACAGAAAAATTCGATACCGAATTACTTGGGGACTGCCAATACTAAAATCTACGGTAACTTTGCTAAAGTGAAGAATACGGGATTTGATCTTGCTTTGGACTACGGAAAACAGGTGAACCGGGACCTCTCTATCCAGATGAAAGGAACATTCACCTATGCGCACAATGAAGTTTTGAAATACGATGAAGCGGCAGGACTTCGTCCGGCATTGTCGCAGGTTGGAAAGAGCTTGAACTCGATTTGGGGATATGTAGCAGACGGGCTGTATATTGATCAGGCTGATATTGCCAATAATCCTCAGTCGACTATCGGCAATATTGCCATTGCGCCGGGAGATGTGAAATATGTGGACCAGCCGGATGCTAACGGAAATTATGATGGGAAAATAACATCGGATGACAGAGTGGTATTGGGGTATCCCACAATTCCGGAGATAATATACGGATTCGGCCCTTCTGTTACGTGGAAGAATTGGGACTTCTCTTTCTTCTTCCAGGGACAAACCCATGTGTCACTAATGATGAGTGGTTTCGAACCGTTTGGAACACAGAGTAAAAGTAATGTCCTGAAGTGGATTGCTGATGACCATTGGAGCAAAGATAACCAGAATCCGAATGCAAAGTATCCAAGGTTGACACAATATAATAATAACAACAATACTGCATCATCTTCCTATTGGCTGCGCGATGCTTCATTCCTGAAATTGCGGAATGCGGAAATTGGCTATCGTTTCAAATGGGCAAGAATCTATGTGAATGGAAGTAACCTGCTGACCTTTTCTCCATTTAAGTTGTGGGATCCTGAAATGGGTGGAGGTGCCGGTATGAAATATCCGACACAGCGTACATATAATGTTGGTATTCAATTAACTTTTAAATAATAAATACTTATGAAGATAATATATAAACTCCTGTTCCTGCTTTTCCTGATGCTGGGATATAGTTCATGTGATTTCCTGAATATCGTTCCTGATGAAATAACGACCGAGGAAGATGCATTTAAAGATCGGAATGCAGCAAAGAATTTTGTTTATTCTTGTTATGGTTATCTGCCTCAGAGCAATGTAGCGTCGGCAAGTCTTGATTTGCTGACGGGAGATGAAGTGATTACAGCTTTTGAACATGAAACGTTTGCCAGTTTTCCGAAAGGAAACTATACGGCTTCGTCGCCGGTGATTTCTTATTGGAACACATTCTTTCAGGGATTGCGCCAATGTTACCTGTTTTTAGAGAATGTCGACAAGGTACCCGATCTGACTGAAAGTGTGAAGGCTGATTATATTGCACAGGTTAAATTCCTGATTGCTTATTATCATTATCAATTGGCACGTTGCTACGGACCTATTATCTTGATTAAAGAACTGCCGAATGTAAATGCTTCGCAGGCAGAATATTTGCCTCGGACTCCCTATGACGAATGTGTAGAGTGGATATGTAATCTGTTAGATGAAGCCGCAGCTTCATTGCCTGCCATACGTACCAATAAAGAAGATTACGGACTGGCAACCAGTGTGGGAGCAAAAGCGGTGAAAGCTAAGATGTTGTTGTATGCAGCTTCTCCGTTGTTCAACGGAAACTCGGCATTCTACAGTAACTTTGCGGACAAATCGGGCAATATGTTAATGCCTGTTACTTACGACCCCAACAAATGGGTAAAAGCGAGAACAGCCATAAAAGAGGCGATTGACCTTGCCGAGCAGAATGGGCATGCTTTGTATACGAAGCAAGACTATAAGATAGGTAATGAGGATGCGAACCCTTATCCGGCAGCCGGCCCCGTAAGATGTCTACGTACCAGTTTGGTCGATTGGGACTCTCGTAATCCGGAAGTACTGCTTGCAGAAACCCGCAGCGAAGGTTCATACGGTATACAGAATAAGTCATTGCCGTTTGTGACTGATGGCTGGGCATGGAATGGTATCGGTCCGACATGGACTATGTTGAATCGTTTCTATACCAAGAACGGTTTGCCTTGGGATGAAGATCCGGAGTATAAAGATAAAGACAAATTGAAGATTGTAAATGTGGATGCTGACCATGCTGATGAGGCCCATGAAGGTAGTAAAACGCTTCTGTTCAATCTGGAACGTGAACCTCGTTTTTATGCTTGGGTAGCTTTTCAGGGAGGATATTACGAAGTAATGAACGGGTCGACTAATCCCGCTTATGTGATGAGTAACGGAAAAAAAGACAATTCGGACAGCAGATTAATATGTGATTTTGTTTTGGGAGGAAACTGTAGCCGTGGTACTGCGACCGTACAACGTCCCGGAAATTATACTCCAAGTGGTTATCTGAATAAAAAAGGAGTCGACCCCAGTACGGTTGTATCTACCAATTCGACCAACCTGAATACATATCCCTGGCCTATTATCCGTCTTGCAGACCTTTATCTGGCATATGCCGAAGCGTGTGTGGAAACTAACGATCTGGAAACTGCCAAACAATACTTGAATAAAGTAAGAGAGCGTGCCGGTATCCCCACGGTAGAAAATGCATGGAGTGGCGTTGCTGCATTGGATCAGACAAAGCTCCGTCAGATTGTTCGTCAGGAGAGAATGAACGAACTCTATCTTGAGAATCAGAATTTCTGGGATATGCGTCGCTGGTTGCTGGCAGAGCAATATTTTGGAACTAAAGCCAAGGGATTGAATATCGCCGCCACCACTATTGAAGATTTTGCGGCAATTAAGACGATTGACTTTGAACGTAAGTTTGAGGCACCGACTCAATATCTGCTGCCGATACCTTCTGACGACATTAATAGAAATGAAAAATTAGTAAACAATCCGGGTTATTAATCTTTATAAAGAGAATTGAAGATGAAAAAAATACTGCTTGGCCTATGCGCGATACTGGGCCTGATAAATATGACAGGGTGCTCCAGTGACGAGAAGTACCCCATGCCGACCACTATAGACCAGAATTCACTGTCGGCTGAAGCCAAAGCCGGGGCTATAAAACTGAAATGGACAGTGCCGGCTGATTCCAATTATTATTATGTGAAAGTGACTTATACGTTGCCGGAAGACGGAAAGAAATGCCTGAGACTTGCGAGTGTGAAGAGCGATACCATGCTGGTGGATAACTTGTTGCACCGCTATGGCGACATTGACTTTACACTGCAACCATGCAACCGTGCGGGGGAAGGATCACAGAGTTGCAGTATAACAGCACGGGCCTTGCCTGCGCCGAAGCAGATTAAAACAGACCGGAGTGATGTGACTTTATCCGCTAAACAGTTGTATACAGATGATCAGGAAAGCAGTGAAGGTCCTATCGCCAATCTGATAGATGGAAAGAACGACACTTATTTTCACATGTCATGGAGCAGTCCCACACCTTTCTCACATTACATTGTGGTCGACTTGGGTGAGGAGAATGCTTTGTCTACTTTCCTGTTCTCTTATGTTTGTCGTGATAATAGCAATAAGGATAATCCCAAAGAGATGGATATTCTGGGAAGCAATACTTTTGATGGAAAGAATTACGATGAAAGCCAGACAACCCTGTTGGCGTCTTTAAGTGATTTGCCCAATACCAAGGCTGCATCTTACGAGTCGGATATTATAAAAGCGGGCGCGTCTTACCGTTATCTCTGGTTTAAGGTGAAATCGTCTACAAGCGGTTCCAATTGGATTGCGCTGGCCGAACTCGCCCTTTCTAAAGTAATTGTGAAAACCTATGATCCGGAAACCGGAGAGACTACCATTGAATAAAACAGGATTCAATAGGGACTAAATAAAGTAGCATGAGTCTGCGCAACCGGTGGCTGTCGGCTTGATGCTAAATAGAAGAATCAAATAATTATCAAAAAGGAAATACAAATGACATTTTTTACCAGAACAAAATTTGTATTTCCTTTGTTTTATTTATCTTATGTTTAATTTATCCTAATAACATGAAGAAACATCTAATTTCAATGATTTTTGCAGCAATCGTACCTTTGTTGCTGTATGCTTGTTCTGCCGAAGAAGAGAAAACGGTAACATCGACCACCCTTGAGGTGGCGCAGTCTGCAATTGACTTTAAAAGTGACGCAGGGACCCGTGACATTGCTATTGTCACCGATGCGGATAATTGGACAGCACGGTCTGATAAGGACTGGTGTTCGGTTGCTGTCAACGGAAGTACATTGACGGTGAATGTATCCGGATATGACGGGAAAGAGACCAGAGAGGCAGTGATCAAAGTGACTGCCGATGCATTGACGGAAACTGTTAACGTACGCCAATTGGGATCAGATCCTGCTATTCTGATATCCCAACAGACATTTACTGTTGAGGCCAGCGGAAGTGATATTGCGTTCGATGTAACTACAAACGTGCCGGTGACGATTACATTGCCGGAATGGGTCAAAGAAAAACCGGCGGATACGCGTGCATCCGAAATGGTGACTACGACACATAGATATATTGTCTCGGCCAATCCTGAAGACGGTGAACGCACTGGCAATATTACTGTAAAAGAGGTAGGTGGAGAGCTTGAGGCTCTGGTATCTGTTACTCAAAAAGGACTGGGAGAATATGAATCCGGAGATATGGAAGGTATTAAAGACGATATTAAGGTTCCGGTAGAATCGGGCGAGGCAAGTTCTTTCCAGGGAGGCTCAAATATTGATAAATCATTCGATGGAGATATGAGTACTATTTACCACTCTAATTGGAATAACGCAGGAGAGCATTATTTTCCTATCACGTTGACTTATAATTTCCCTGCGGGTTCGGATATGGATTATTTTATATATTATCCCCGTACTTCGGGACCGAATGGTAACTTCAAGGAAGTAGAGATCCGTGTGAAGTCAAATGCGAATACCAGAGGGGCCGATGAATGGAATACTATAATGACTAAGAACTTTGGAGGTACCAATGCCGCAGTCCGTATTAATTTTCCGAAGGCACAAATCGGCGTCACATCCGTTCAGTTTATCGTAAAATCAGGTTCGGGAGACGGACAGGGATTTGCGGCCTGTGCCGAAATGGAATTTTATAAAAAGAATCCGGGAGCATTTGACCCGTTGACTCTTTTCACTGATGTAACTTGTTCTGAGCTGAAGCCCGGACTTACCGATGAAGAGATAGAAAACTGTCCTTATTCATTCTACAAGAACATAGCTTACTATATGAAGCAAGGCAAGTATCCGACAGAGTTCCGTATTCAAGATTATAAAGCGTGGCCCAATCCGGATGATCAGTCGAAAACACATAAGACCAGTCCCTACAGCCTGCGCGACAATCCTACGGGAATTTCGGTAAAAGACGGGGAACAGTTGATGGTCTTGGTCGGCGATACGCACGGGCAAATTATCAGTGCAGTGATTCAGAACCTTGACGTCCCTGGTGGTGACGGTTTCGGAGGTACCTTCTATCCGTTGTCTGAAGGAGCCAACAAGATTACGGCCCGGAATAAAGGATTGATGTATATTTTGTATCACACCCCTGACTATGAAACAGCTCAACCTGTAAAGATACACATTGCTTCCGGACAGGTGAACGGGTATTTCGATGTAGCCAAACATCAGGCTTCCGATTGGAATAAATTGTTGAACAATGCGGTCGATAAATATTTTGATGTGGTGGGACATTATGCACATCTCACATTTCCTACCGAGCGCTTCCGTGCTCACACTCCGGACGGAAAAGCATTGATCGATGCTTATGATCAGATCGTGAATTCGGAGATGGAACTGATGGGGCTATATAAGTATAATAAATTGTTTAAAAACCGCATGTATCTGCATGTGATGTATACCAGCTATATGTATGCCACCAGTTATCACACCGCGTACAATGACGGTACACTGGCGGAACTTTGTAATGTGGATAAACTGAAAACTTCTTCATGCTGGGGGCCTGCACATGAAATAGGGCATTGCAACCAGACACGTCCCGGATTGAAATGGCTGGGAACTACGGAAGTGACGAATAACATTATGTCGGAGTATATTCAGACTACGATTTTCGGGCAGCCTTCACGCCTGCAGACAGAAAATATGGGAGATGGTAGCCGGAACCGATATTCCAAAGCCTGGACCCAGATCATCGCGGCAGGTGCTCCTCACGGAAACTTTGGCAGTGACAGTGATGTTTTCTGCAAACTCGTTCCTTTCTGGCAACTGGAGCTTTATTTCGGCAAAGTGCTTGGGCAGACACCGCTTCAGCAGGCTGATAAAGGAGGATTCTATCCGGATGTATACGAATATATACGTACGCACGATAACCTGAAGACTGCCGGAGAGCAACAGACTGAGTTTGTGTATATCTGTAGTTTGATAGCTAAAGCCAATTTGCTGGATTTCTTCACGAAATGGGGATTCCTGACTCCGATAGATGTCACTCTGGACGATTATGGAGTTGGAAAACTTACTGTCACTCAGTCCCGTATCGACGAGATAAAGAAGCGTGTAGAGGCTTTGGGATATCCGAAACCGGATGTTGCCTTAGAGTATATAACTGATAATTCGGTAGAACTCTATAAAACCAAACCCGGAATAATATCCGGAACAGCTATGCGAAGCGGTTCGACATTTACCATGACCAATTGGAAAAATGTGGTAGCTTATGAAGTAGTGGATGAAACGGGTAAAAAGGTTTGTATCTCCGATGGAGTATTAGCACCCTCAAATACTGCCACGTTTACCATGAAAACAGCCTGGAAGGACGGCTTTAAAGTGTATGCCGTCTCTGCTACAGGCGACAAGACAGTGGTGACGTTTTAAAGAGGAAGTAAGATATACCTTTAAGTAGCCGGGAAGGGCACAGAGTTCAGATCGTTGATTTTAGCTCTGTGCCCTTCGTTTGCTCTGTGGTATACCCGCAGAGAACAAAATCACCATTTTCTTTCATAATTCGGAAAAAAACACGAAATTTGCGACGCTTTTAAGTTCGAATTACTAACACCTTTAAATATAAGATAAAGAAAATGACTAAAAGTGCATTGCAAATTGCCAGGGCTGCTTACCAGCCCAAACTTCCGAAAGCGCTGAAAGGCTCAGTAAAAGCAGTTGAAGGCGCAGCTACACAATCTGTAGCCGACCAGGAAGCTATCCAGAAACTGTTCCCGAACACTTACGGAATGCCGTTGATTAAATTCGAAGAAGGTGAAGCTATCCAGCTTCCTGCCATGAATGTAGGTGTTATCCTTTCAGGAGGACAGGCTCCGGGCGGACATAACGTAATCTCTGGTCTGTTCGACGGTATCAAAACACTGAACAAAGACAATAAGCTGTACGGCTTTATCCTGGGTCCCGGCGGATTGGTTGACCATAACTATATGGAGCTGACTGCCGATATTATTGACGAATACCGCAACACTGGTGGTTTCGATATCATCGGCTCAGGACGTACCAAACTGGAAACTCCGGAACAATTCGAGAAGGGTCTGGAAATCATCAATAAGCTGGGTATCAAAGCACTGGTGATCATTGGTGGTGACGACTCCAATACAAATGCCTGTGTTCTGGCTGAATATTATGCTGCAAAGAATGCCGGTGTACAAGTGATCGGTTGCCCGAAAACTATTGACGGTGACTTGAAAAACGACATGATTGAAACTTCGTTCGGTTTTGATACTGCATGTAAAGTATACTCGGAAGTGATCGGTAACATCCAGCGCGACTGTAACTCAGCACGTAAATACTGGCACTTCATCAAACTGATGGGACGTTCGGCTTCTCACATCGCACTGGAATGTGCTTTGCAGGTTCAGCCTAATGTATGTATCATTTCTGAAGAAGTAGAAGCAAAAGACATGTCATTGGATGATGTAGTGACTTACATTGCCAAGATCGTGGCTGACCGTGCTGCTCAGGGAAACAACTTCGGTACTGTGCTGATTCCTGAAGGTCTGGTTGAATTTATCCCGGCTATGAAACGTCTGATCGCTGAGTTGAACGATTTCCTGGCTGCTAACGCAGTTGAGTTCGCCAACATCAAACGTTCTCGTCAACGTGAATATATCATCAGCAAGCTGTCAAAAGAAAATGCTGACATCTATGCAAGCCTTCCCGAAGGTGTGGCACGTCAGCTTTCTCTGGACCGCGACCCGCACGGAAACGTACAGGTATCACTGATTGAAACAGAAAAATTGCTGTCTGAAATGGTTGGTACGAAACTGGCTCAGTGGAAAGAAGAAGGCAAATATGTAGGCAAGTTTGCTGCACAGCACCACTTCTTCGGTTATGAAGGACGTTGCGCTGCTCCGTCAAACTACGATGCCGACTATTGCTATTCACTGGGTTATACAGCTTCTATGCTGATTGCCAACGGTAAGACCGGTTACATGTCATCTGTACGCAACACAACTGCTCCTGCTGCCGAATGGATCGCAGGCGGTGTGCCTATCACGATGATGATGAACATGGAACGTCGTCACGGTGAAATGAAGCCGGTAATCCAGAAAGCATTGGTGAAACTGGATGGCAAACCGTTCCTGACATTTGCTGCCAAACGCGATCAGTGGGCGCTGACTACAGACTACGTTTATCCGGGTCCGATCCAGTACTTCGGTCCGACAGAAGTTTGCGACCAGCCGACTAAGACATTGCAGCTGGAACAGGCTAAGTAAGCTGTTCTCCGCATTACAATAACAGAAACCCATCGGGGCGGATTGATTCAATTCCCTTCGGTGGGTTTTTAGTTCATTTGAATATCCTTATTTATATGATGAAACGACTTTCTACTCTATGCCTGCTGGCGGCAGGTTTTTTCCTTTCGGGGCAGGCGCAACAAGCCCGTCCGTTAGTGCTCGATTCGGTCTGTGCTCCCTTGAAAGTAGCTACTCCGCCTTCCGATGCTTATATCGGTCTGTCGCTTCTTGACAATGGTGAAGTAAGACACTACAACTATGGAGAACAGGCAGTGGCAGGAGCCGTTTATCTGTCGAGTACCGATCACGGTCTGACCTGGAAACGGGTAAACCGGGCTAAAGAGATGCCTTTTGCAGACCGTCAAAGCCCTGTGAGCAAAGAGTATATCCGTTTGGTAGATATGGGGGCGATGGGTGTTTATTGCATTCGTACTTCCGGTGGACTGGCAGGCGGACGTACCCTTACGAAAGTGGCCGATCGCAGTTCCATCATGATTAAACCACCCGTTTTTATCAAGAACGGCAAGCGTATTGTGGTGGCTGCCCATGGAGGCGTGACACCGAAAGGCTGTTATACTTACGTTTCCGATGATGACGGACTGACTTGGAAGTGCTCGAATACAGTCACTTCGCCCGACCATCGGGGAGGAGGCTTCCACAAAGGTATTCGTTGGAATCACGGTGCTGTGGAGCCTACTGTGGTTGAACTGAAAGACGGAACACTCTGGATGCTGATGCGTACTTCACAGGACCGCCATTACCAGGCTTTCTCGCAAGATGGTGGTCTGACATGGAGTGAATCGGAACCTTCGCCTTTTTACGGTACTATCACGATGCCCACCCTTGGCAGGTTGGCCGACGGTAGACTGTTACTTTTCTGGTGCAATACTACTCCTCTGCCTGAAAAAGAAGGGACGAATGGTGTCTGGGATGATGTTTTCACCAACCGCGACGTGACTCACGTAGCTGTGTCCGATGATGACGGCAAGACGTGGACAGGTTTTCGTGAACTTTATATGGACCCCATGCGCAATGACTCCGATTATGCTGTCAATGGCGGTGGAATCGACCGTGGTGTCCATCAGGCGCAGTTTGTAGAAGTAGCTCCGGGCAAGGTGCTGGCGTCCATCGGTCAACATCCCCTTCATCGTGCCATGATGATGTTCGACGTGAATTGGCTGTACGAGAAAAGCCGTTTTAATAATTTCAGCGATTCTCTTTCGCAATGGAGCACATTCAATTATATCGACGGCATTAAAGGTCATTGTGCCTATAACCGCATACAGGGGTGCCGGCTCGAATCCCATCCCGAGAAAGAGGGTTGTCAGGTGCTCCATTTGTCTTATCAGCCGGATGCCTCGCTGGTAGCAGATACACGTGGGGCAGTGTGGAACTTCCCGGCAATGAAGAAAGGGACGTTCACTGTCAGCCTGCGTATTCCAGAGGGAAGCCATTCGGTTTCATTGTTACTGAATGACCGCTGGATGAATCCTTCGGACACCGTGGCCCGCTATGAATCGATGTACGAACTTCCTCTGACCCGCAAGCAACTGGGAGTGAAAGATGACCGTTGGCATGAAGTTTCTTTGGAATGGGATTTGTCTCAGAAACGTCCGCAGGCACGTGTCCGGGTAGACGGACGGCTTCGGTCCCTGCGTCTTCCACTCAGAAACAAGTCGCAAAACGGAATTAGTTATGTTCACTTTATCGCTCCTCCAGCAGAGGCTAATCCGGGCATTTATCTGGAATGGGTCAGGGCGGAAGCTGATGGCACTATTTAGAAATGAATCCAACTCAAAATAAGAATACAATCAATGAAGTCTTCACGAACCACTTCTGTTTCTAATAAACCCGCTCCCCGTCGCCATACGTCGGTACGGAAGAGAAAAGCGAAAAAGAAAGCCTCCCGTATCATGCCTGTTTGGTTGCGCAATACCCTTGCGCTCGTTGTTGTCGGTCTGTTTTCTGTTGCTTTTTACTATTTCGTTATCCGTCCTTATTCCTATCGCTGGAAAGAATGCTACGGGCGGAAAGAGTATGGCGTTTGCATTCCTTGTGGTTACGAAGTGCATGGTATCGATATTTCCCATTATCAGGGAAACATCGACTGGGAGGAACTGAAACAGAACAAGGAGACTGATTTCCCGCTTCACTTTATTTTTATGAAGGCCACCGAAGGAGGCGACCATGGCGATGATACCTTCAAGCAAAACTTTGAACAGGCACGCCAGCATGGCTTTATCCGTGGGGCCTACCATTTCTTTACTCCCCGTACGGATGCCTTGAAGCAGGCTGACTTTTTTATCCGTACCGTAAAGCTCGATAGTGGCGATCTTCCCCCGGTGCTCGATGTGGAGCTGTCAGGCAAGAAATCTAAGAAGGAGTTGCAGCAGAGCATCAAGAAATGGCTCGACCGGGTGGAAGCGCATTATGGTGTGAAGCCTATCCTCTATACTTCATATAAATTCAAAACCCACTATCTGGACGATTCGCTTTTCAATGCCTATCCCTATTGGATTGCCCATTACTATGTCGACTCGGTGAAGTATCAGGGAAAATGGCATTTCTGGCAGCATACAGATATCGGAAGTGTGCCCGGTATTCACCATGATGTAGATTTGAATGTATTTAACGGTTCGCTCGAAGAGTTGCGTAAGATGACTATGAGGTGAACTTTACCCGCTTTGCCTGCGTTATATTCCTAAAAAAAGGAGATTCAGATGAATATAGCAATTAGCGGGGCCTCCGGTTTCATAGGCAAGCATCTTACAGAGTACCTTACGGAAAGGGGGCACCGGATAGTCCCTCTGGGGAGACCCATGTTTCGTGAAGGTACATCGGGACATTTAATTCAGGCCTTGTCGCATTGCGATGTAGTCATCAATCTGGCAGGAGCACCCATCAGTAAACGCTGGACGCCGGAGTATAAGAAAGAGCTTTATGACAGCCGTATCAAGGTGACGCATCGCATCATCCGGGCCATGGATGCGGTAAAGACAAAGCCGCGGTTAATGATTTCCGCCTCTGCCGTAGGATATTATCCGGAAGATGGAACGTTTGACGAATATACCAATACTCGGGGCACCGGTTTCCTGGCGGAACTTTGCTACGCCTGGGAGAAAGAGGCTCGCCGTTGCCCTTCACAGACAAGGCTGGCTATCACCCGTTTTGGCATAGTGCTCTCACCCGATGGCGGGGCAATGGAGCAGATGTTGCGTCCGCTTCGGATAACACGGGTAGCCGGTGTGATTGCTCCGGGCACACAGCCTTTTCCCTGGATTGGAATCCAGGATCTTTGCCGTGCGATGGAGTTCATCATCAACCACGAAGTATTAAGCGGAGTGTTCAATCTGGTGGTTCCGCAACAGGTTTCACAATATGCGTTTACCCGGGCGATGGCAGCGCGCTATCATGCCTGGATGAAGGTGGTGATACCACGTTGGTTTTTTCGAATGCAATATGGTGAAGCGGCTTCCTTTTTAACGTCGGGACAGAATGTGCGTCCCACACGCTTGCTCGAGGCAGGTTTCCGCTTTGATAAACCGACTATCGAAGCCTTTTTTGAGGGCACGGACCACAGTACGGTGGACGAACTGGATCTGCAACGTTATATGGGTACATGGTACGAGATAGCCCGTTTCGACCACCGCTTTGAGCGGGGACTGTCGGAGGTGACGGCAACTTACACATTGCTGCCCGACGGAACCGTTCGCGTAGAGAACCGGGGATGTAAGCATAAAAAGCCGTATGATGTCTGTAAAACAGCGGAAGGACGGGCAAAGGTTCCCGATTCGTCGCAACCGGGCAAACTGAAGGTATCCTTTTTTCTGTCCTTTTATTCAGACTATTATGTTTTGGAATTGGATCAGGAGGAGTATAATTATGTACTGATCGGCAGCAGTTCGGACAAGTATCTGTGGATATTGAGCCGTACGCCTATTCTGCCGGAAGAGATAAAGAAGAAATTACTGGATGCTGCCATCCGCAGGGGGTATGATGTGGATAAGTTGATCTGGGTGGAGCAGAGGGAGAAGAATTTAAAATAATCTATATTAACCTAAACAAAAAGGAGATTGGAAAATGGAAGAATATGAAGTAACTCACCGCCCGGAGCGGAATCGTTTTGAACTGGAAAAGAATGGAATGACTGCTTTTGTGGAGTATGAAGTAGAAGATGGAACGCTGGACATTATGCATACCATCGTTCCTCCCCCTCTGGAAGGAAAGGGGATTGCGGCAGCTCTGGTAGAAGCAACCTACAAATATGCTGCCGGACAAGGTCTGAAACCGAAAGCGACATGTTCGTATGCTGTAGCCTGGCTGAAGCGGCATCCGGTGGAATAAACGGTACCTCTTCCGATACAGCAGGAGATGTGTCAAACGCCTTTTCACCAGAGGATTACACAGATTGCCACAGATTAGAATATTAATCATCGATGACTTAAAATTCACTCTGTGTTACTCTGTGCCCTCTGTGGTGAGTTTTGACACACTCTCCTTTGTTTATGCGTCACAGATGTCTGTTTGAGTTATGTTTCACTGTTTCCATCTCTTCAGCATCGGGAAGAATTGCTTCATGTTCATAATGGCCTCTTCCTTCGTCATTTTCACTTCCGAATCCTTGTTAAATTCGTCAACGAACTGTGCGCAATGGTTGATCATTTCGTCCATCGTGCAATCCACGGTGAAATGTCCGTCGGCATAACAATAGGTGCAGTATTCTTCGTTCTTGCTGCCATCTTTTTCTGTTCCCAATACTTCCGGGCTAAGCGGCATACCGCAGCTCTGGCAAAATTTCTGTTCCATTCTTTCTTTGTTTTTAATGAATTATTCAATAGGGATATATATTCTTGTCACATAGTCTTTCCTGTCCGTATCGGCAGCCGTTTCCATATCCAGCGCGGAATCATCCGCCAGAAAAAGACAATGACAGCATAGCGCCAGTCGATCACTGCCACTCGTTTCCGGTGGTGCAATGCCCGTACAATCTGCCGGGCTACCTTTTCCGGTTGCATCAATAGCGGATAGCGTTTTCCGTCGTTCAGCAGGTCGGTAGACACAAAGCCCGGGCGGATGTCCGTAAAACAGATGTTCAGTTTTTGCATACATGCCAACTGTTCCAGTGCGTCGATATAGGTGTTCTGAAAACGCTTTGTGGCAGAGTAGGCAGGTGCCACTCCCAATCCCTTTGTCCCCGCAACGGAACTGATCACAGCCAGTTGTCCGCTGCCGTGCTCACGGAAGTAATTGAAAGCAGTGTCCACCATACGGGTGAACCCTTCCACATTGGTACGGGTAGTTTCCAGTTCGATGTCCGGATTCAGCCCTATGTTCTGATAACCGATGCCGGAGCTCAGCAGAAACAGATCCATACCTCCGACTCGCCTGATCAGGTTACTCAATTTGGGGGCTGCATCCGGTTGGGTGACGTCCAGTGCGGCGACTTCTACGCGGTCCGGTGCGCTGCTCTGCAAAGCTTCGAGTGACGGAAGCCGGCGCCCTGCAATACCGAGGTGCCAGCCCTGTAGGAGAAGTTGTTTGGCTACTTCACGTCCAATGCCTGAAGTAGCTCCTATGATAACGGCTCGTTTCATATTTGAATTTACTTTTATGGTGTTCTGTTTCTTTGAGAAGAACGTTTTTTCCGTCCGGTGTGTTTATCCGTCCGGCGCTCTTTTGTGTACCATCGGGTCAGTTGTCCGGTAAGGATCCATCCTGCGAGTAGGAACACTGCCAGCATTGCGGGAGTCACCCAGATATGTTTTTCAATCAGGGCTTCGAACCATTCAGTGTTCCGTATCGGTATGAACCACAGGGCTGTCAGCCCGATGGACGAGAATATTCGTATGAGTATCCGTCTGTCTTTTCTTCTTTCTTTCTCCGAAAATCCGGTTTCCGGGTTGAAGCTGTCGGGTGCCGGCACCTTGACGATGAGTGTAGTCAGCAGTACGATTACGCAGCCCGATGCCAGCATTATCTTCTCCAATGGTTTGCTGCCTTTTGCCGCGAACTTCACAAAAAGAAAGATCAGGGCAGCAATAACAATGCCTGTAATCCAGCAGGCGGTTTGGTCGGCGGCGGAGGATGCTGTGTATATCATTTCCTTACGAAAAGGTGAAATATAACTGGGTTTGCAGCAACAAAGATAATTAAATCTTTCTAAAATGCGACCTTCCGTTTTAAAATGCTGTTTTTATAAGGTTGGCAGAATAAAGGAGGGGAAATTGTAGCGGCGATAAAATGTCATTTTGTATATTCTATCACTCTCAGGCAGTCTTGGTTTCATGCCCGGAGGATGTGGCGACTGAAAAAACGCTTGTAGGAGGATTAAGGTAAAGCAATATGATGGAGAATTTGGGGTATTGTTGGAAAATTGTGTGATATATGTTTTTATGATCTTAGTAAATGATCTTTTTTGTGTGTGATTACTTTCTTTTAGTAGATTTGATTCGTGCGGCACGGTGGCTCTGATAGTTCGTAAACAGCCCATCTTACTCTTCTTTTTTACCCGTGCGGCGTTGCTCGTAGAGGAACGCACCGTCTCTTTGAAGCCAATGCACCGTCCGTTTGGGACTAACGCACCCTTTCTTTGCTGTCAACAAAGGCTCTGATAGAGTGGGGGACTGCATATATCTGCTTTTTATTGCATTTTTATGAGAGAATAAAGGCTTGTCCTTGCATGTTTTTTCATTATCTGTTGCTCCATCTCTCTATTTGTCTCTTTTTGTAAATGGAGGCTGTCGGCAGATAAGGGGTTTTACTGTCTTTTTGAAAGAAATCTATTGGAAATTCTTTCTTGGAGTGTTTGGCTTTTGAAGGACTTAATAGTTCTCTTTTAGCCAGATACCTAAAAATTGATCGTATATCTGGTATATTCCCAACTCCTGAGTGATGAAATCTTTTTCGAGCAGACCTTTCAGAGCCGATTGTACGGAGCTGGAAGAGGATAGCTTGTACTTCTTGATAAAAGCTGCCGAAGTAATGGCCTTCGCTTTTCCCTCTTTTGTGATGGCGATTAGTAACTCTTTCTGTTTTTCCGGTATGCGGAACAGTATTTCGGAATAGGTGAACTTGAACGAGTCGATGATTTGGCGGATGGCCTCCTCCACCATCTTCACTTCACAGGTTCCCTGTGCGGGAGTCATGTCGTAAAGTGTGTGGAGCACTTTCTGCATGTACCAGGTGATGCCGTCAAATCGTCGGTAGATGGTTTCAACCGTTTCATCGGTGATGCTTTTTCCTGCTTGGGCGAAGTGCAGTTGCGCGAAAGCAGTGTATTTTGCCAAAGGAATACTTTCAAGATGCATCATGGAAACACTCTGATAGAATGGGCGCGAGGGGGTGAGGAACATATTTCCCATGATGTGGCGCTGGCTTCCGGCAAAGATAAAATGGGCATTGCTGCAATGCTGGACATAGGTGCGCAAGGTTGCTTCTACATTATCCTCCGCATATCCGGCTATCTGCTGAAACTCGTCGATGGCTACCAGGCAGGGCTTATCGGCATGGTTCAGGTAATGGAAAATTTCGTCCAGCGTTGTTGCCGGAGCTTGTATGTCTCCCAGTCCCAGACTCAGTGAAGGAGTGCCGTTAATGTCGAAAGATACGCTTGTATGCAATGATTTGACGCTTTTCCAGAAGAGTTGCAAAGCTTTCTTGCCGGAAGGTTTTAATTCTTCCAGAATCTCTTTGCTCAGTGCGAATACAAAGTCACGAAGTGATTTGGTGGCATATATATCTATAAAAAAGGTATAGTAGTCCTTCCGGATTTTCCTTTCGCGGAAGCAATGCTGAATCAATCCGGTTTTCCCCATTCTCCGGGTAGAGATCAGGGCGAGATTGTTTCCGTTGCTTACTTCCCGGATCAGGGTTTCGCTCTCTTTCTCCCGGTCGCAGAAATAATCGGAAGATACATATCCACTGGTTATAAAGGGGTTTCTGATGATAGTCATGGTTCGTTACTTTAATAAGCAAAGATAATTATTATAAAGTAATAATGCAATTATAATAATAATATTCTTCTCTGTGCCTGCTTATCCAAACAGATGCCTGATTGCTTCCCAAGGTGCATAAATCAGCATTCGGGGACCGGAGAAACGCATTACTTGTTTCATCCGTTCCCGCATGGCAGGTTTGTAGCAGTGTACGCTGCATTGCTTGCATGCTTTCTTTTTCTCCCCAAAAGGGCAGCGGTCCAGCCGGGCATGCGCATAGCGAAGCAACTCTTCGCATTGGGGGCAAAGCGTGACATTCTTTTCTTTTTTACGGCAGTAAAGACGGATCATCAGCTCTACCACTCTCTTTTCCTGATCAATACGGTTTTTGCTCAATTTTAATCTCTGTTAGAATTGACGCAAAAGTAACCAACATCTCCAAAAAACTGTATCTTTGCACCCCGAAAATTGAATATAATAATGAATATTAATAGTAAGGCTAAAGGATTTGTTTGCGGAGCTGTGGCTGCTGCTACTTACGGCATGAATCCGTTGTTTACACTGCCGCTCTATAAAGAAGGGATGTCGGTGGACTCTGTATTGTTCTATCGTTACGGGTTTGCCGTACTTATTTTGGGGATTCTGATGAAAGTGCAGGGACAGTCGTTTGCCCTGAAAAGGAACGAGATATTGCCTCTGGTTGCAGGCGGACTGCTTTTTTCTGCCTCTTCACTGCTGTTGTTTCTGAGCTATAAGCACATGGATGCAGGCATTGCTTCCACCATCTTATTTGTCTATCCGGTGATGGTGGCGCTTATCATGTTCCTGTTTTTCCACGAAAAAGTGTCGTTGCTGACCGTCTTTTGCATTCTGCTTGCCCTTTCCGGCATCGGACTGCTTTACAAAGGGGAGGGAGGCGAAACGCTGAGTCTGGTCGGCATGTTGCTCGTTATCCTTTCCTCACTGTCTTATGCTGTCTATATAGTCGGTGTCAACCATTCCACGCTGAAGTTGATGTCTACGGCCAAGCTGACTTTTTACGCGCTGTTGTTCGGTCTTTCCATTTATATAGTCCGCCTGAATTTCTGCGCGGATCTTCAGGCTGTTCCTTCGTTTCCTGCCTGGGGCAATATTCTTGCCATGGCTTTCTTGCCTACCGTCATATCATTGGTATGTACGGCTGTTTCCATTCATAGCATCGGCTCTACGCCTACTGCCATTCTGGGAGCATTGGAGCCGGTGACGGCACTTTTCTTCGGGGTGATGATTTTTGGCGAACGGCTGACTCCCAGATTAATGCTTGGCATTCTGATGATTCTGGTAGCGGTCATGTTTATTGTAGTGGGTAAGCCATTGATGACTTTTATCAAGGAAGAGTTAGCCCGGGGAATGAAGAAAAAACTGATAAGATAAGGAATCCTGAAAAGCTTATAGCCGTTATACATGACTACATTTCACTCTATCGACGAGTTGCTGAAGATGATGAGCCGAGAACAGCTCCTGCTGAAACAGATGTTCAGCAAGCGGAAACAGCAATCCTTCCGGCGGGAATATGCACTGGAACTGACAGAATATAAACTACAACGTATACAGAGCCTGATCGATCACGGAGTGCTTCGTGAGAATGGTTCGTTTCTTGAGATGGAGGATATTTATCTGCATTTCTTCGAGCAGGTACTCGAAGTGAATGAAGAGATCAACACTTCGTTTGTCAACGAGCATATCAGTTATCTCAAAGATACTATCTCCTATTATCAGCAAGAAAACCACGAGAAACGGAAAACTACCTATCTGCGTACCATCAAGCGGATATTACGTAATATCGCCCTGACTACCTTGCGCAATGTGATCGACCTGAAGCGTAACATCGACAGCACTTTCAAGAATGAGCCGAACTATCAGATCAAGAAGAAAAAACTGGTTCGCCTGGACGAGAAACGGCGGGATATCGAGGCATTGATAAAAGTTAGCGAGGAGCTTCTTGCCAATGAAGAAGACCGCTTCTTCCGGCGGATACCGGACGAGGAACTGGGGATTGTGGTGGCAAACGTACGGATACAGCTCAATGAATGTTTCCACAACCTGATCGAGATACAAAAGCAGATTATCAGCTATCTGAACAAAATAGAGTATCAGAACAAGATCCGGGTTAAGATCCGGCAGCTGAAATACCTGAAAGATCAGTTCGAACTGGAGGAACGAACCAATATCTGCGAGGTGTTGATGCAGAAAGACAGTGTCTGGTTCGAACCTGCACCGGCTTATCCGTTACGTCTCTCCGTAGAATATCTTCGTAATGATGATGAAGTGTTGGAGAGCATCCGTAAAGTGATAACCATGATCGGCAAGCGTGCCATCCTGACCCGGAATGTGGCCGGCAGCATTGCCGAAGACTCTCTTGAGACCCATATATCGGAAGAGGCTTATATCAATCTGGAAGAAGTGAAGAAGCGGTTTATGCAGGCTGAAGAAGATTTGTTTTCGTTTGTGGCTGCCTATCCTTTCGCACAAGAGGTTTCTTTTGATGAGCGGATAACGTTCTACTGCCAGATTGTATCCCAGTTTTACGAAGAACTCCGTATCACCGGTGATTATGGCAGAATGGGTGGGGTGGAATATGCACTGATTTATTCGGAAAGGACAGGCGAAATAGTTTAGAAACGAATACAACTCACCACAGATTACACGGATTCTCACAGATTAATAATTTATTTTATTGAGAGTTAAATTAAAAGATCTGTGTTAATCTGTGCAATCTGTGGTGAACTCAAAGCCATTATAGTAATGATTAAACAAACTGCTGAAATATTTGAAATACTGAGTAAAGGAGGATTCATCTCTTCCGACAGTACCAATCCCAATATCCGCCAACTCTATACGGTGATCGAAGATAATCAGTCGGAGTTGTACGATTTCTTTGCCGCCATCAACTTTATCCTTGAGAGCGGGAATGAATATTATTATTTCTCCCGTCGGGAAAATAAAGTCGATCTGGAGCGTAAGTTAGAGATTGCCACCCGCTGGATTGATGTGCTTGATTTCATTAAAACCTACGATGCGGCTTTTTCATCCGGATTCCGTTTCCAGCCGGCCGATATGGTCGTAAAAGTAGGTACCGACCTGGAACTGAAAGAGAAACTCGCCGGATTGAAGAAACTTGTCGGACGGGAGAAGCACGAAGAGATGATCGATAAAATAGTGAATGACTTGAAACGTGACGGCTTCATTGAATTGGAGAACGAGATCACTTCCACCTATAAAGTAGTAGCGGCTTTCGGCTATCTGGAAGAGTTGGTCGCTTGTATTAACATATCAGAAGAAATACAGAATGAGATACCTGAATAAAATTGTTTTCATCAATAGTGCCCGTATACAATATGCCGAAATACAGATAGACGGCAATGTCCACTTTATCGGTACACAGGGGGTGGGGAAGAGTACGGCGTTACGTGCGCTGCTTTTCTTTTACAATGCCGACAAGACGAAGCTGGGCATATCAAAAGAGAAAAAGAGCTTTGACGAATATTACTTTCCGTACCTCAATTCATATATTATTTATGAAGTGACCGTAGACGATGCATCGTATTGTGTGTTGGCTTTTCGCTCCCAGGGGAGAGTTTGTTTCCGTTTTCTGGGAACGGGTTACAAAAAAGAATATTTTATTTCTCCCGAAGGAAAGGCTTACGAAGAGTGGGATCAGATACGCGATGCCCTTGGCAGCTTTGTCTATAAGAGCCGTCGCGTAGAGACGTATGAGGAGTATCGTGACATCATTTTCGGCAACAACCGGGGGCTTCCTCCGGAGTTACGGAAGTTTGCCATTACTGAGAGCCGTCAGTACCAGAATATACCGCGTACCATTCAGAATGTTTTCCTGAATTCAAAGCTCGATGCTGAGTTCATCAAGCAAACCATCATCATGTCACTGAACGAAGAAGATGTGCGTATCGATCTGGGGCAATATGCCCATCATCTGCGACGGTTCGATGAAGAGGTGACTGATATCAGCAAGTGGTTCAGGAAGAACAAGAACGGCGAGGTTACTGTTCGCCGGCAGGCTGACCGGGTAATTGAGCTTTATAGGGAAATGCATTATCTGGAGCAACAGGCGCGTACGCTGGCCGGGGAACTGAATTATACTTTCCGGATGGCACAGGAACTGCTCCCTTCACTGCAACAGAAGAAAGAGGAACTGTTGAAAGAGTTGGCAAAAGAGAAACATCAGCTTGAGGAACTTTCCGGGAAATTCCAGAGTGAGCGCGACCGTTTGCTGGGGCTTGTCAGGGTACAGAACGAGAACTTGAAAACTGCGCGTGAACGAAAGGAACGGTATGAGTCGCAGGATATTTATAATGTGTGCGACCGGGTGAATGCGGAGCCCGAAGCCATACTCCACAAACAGATGTTGGAGGAGCAGCTGACCATGTTGACTGCCCGCTTTGACGACATCAACAGCCAGTATAAGCTACTGAAGGAACAGGCTTCCAGTGCCTTTGAACGTTTCCGTAACGGTAAAAATGCTGAGCTGAATACGCTCCATTTACGTGCTATCGAACGTAAGGAGGCTGTACGAAAGGAGTACGATAAAATATTGAAAGAGGTGCGTGAGCAGGAAGTAGGGAAGTTGACCCTCCTGCGAGAACAGACAGAAAAGAAAAAAGAGGGCATCTATCAGTTGAAGATGGAACGGGAGAAGTGCCTGCACCGGACTTTCCATGAAGAAGAGTTACAGGCCTGCCGGACGGAACGCGTTGCATTGGAAAAGGAGAATCACGAATACCGGTTGAAGCTGAAAGAGGCAGAACAACAAATGGGGCTGGAACGTCGGCAATGGGAACTGGATCAGGCTGCCTGTGAGCAACAGTCGGGCGTCCGTCAGAAGGAAATAGAGCAGCAGATTGCGGTTGGTAGAGAAAAAGTGGCGGAGATAGACCGGTTACTTGATAACTGTCAGGGATCACTTTATGAATGGTTGAGCCGAAATAGTCCGGGATGGGAGAATACCATTGGTAAGGTGGTAGACGAAAAACTTGTTTTATTCAGTAAGGAACTCAATCCCCAATCTGTTCCGGATACCGGACAAGACTCTTTCTATGGCATCAAACTCGATCTTTCGGCTATCCGGAAAGAAGTGAAAAGTGTGCAGGAGTATGCCGCAGAGCAGGAAGCAATCCGTAAGGAGATACATGAATGGCAGCAGAATCTTGAGAAGTCGATAGAGGAAAAAGAGAAAGAGCTGGCTGCCATCCGGAAGAAACACCAGACTGTACTTAATACTTATAAGGAAGAGATGGCTCAGTCCGCTTACTGTATGGAACAGAATGACAAGCGTATTCAGGTTCTGAAAGCAGATGAAATCATGCTGGAGCAGAAGGCAGGCGAGGAGAAACGTATATTGCTGGAACAGTTGGAAAAACAGTTGGCTGAGGCTACACACAGTTTGCAGGAGTCAGCGGCGGAACTGGAACAGTTCAATCACTTACTTGAAACCCGAATCCGTCAGAAAGAGAAGGAACGTAACCAGAGAATGCAGGAAGAAGACACTCTGATCCGTAATAAGCAGGAAGAGATCCATCAGTCCATTGCTTCTGAAAAGAAGAAAACCGATGAACTGCTGGAGACAATGGATAAGGACCTGTTGCATGAACTTTCCGGAAAAGGGGTGGATACGGAACGTATCACTGCCCTGCGTAATGAAGTGGCCCGCACGGAACAGGAGTTAGCGTTTATCGAGCAGCACCGCCGTCTGGTTTACGATTACGAAAAGGATAAGCGGGAATTCTTCGACCGTATGGACGAATTCAGAAATGGAAAGCAGTTGGCCGAGAAAGAACTGGACGGTGAGAAAGAGAAGTTCCGCTTGAAGGAAGAAGAACTGAATCAGAAGGTAACGGGACTGAACAAGCAACTGGCTGAGACAAATACCCGCCTGAAGCATTTAGAAGAGGATATCCGGGAGACAGAGAACTTCAAAACACTCAATATTTGTCCGCCTGTACTGCAAACGGGAGTGGAAGCAGAGAGTGTGAAGCGCTGCAAGAAAGTGATAGAGGAGCTGACACAGAATCATTATCGGCAGATTGAACAAGAAAAGGACTTCCGGGAAGCGGTCGGCCGCTTTACGGGTAACTTCTCCGAACAGAATACGTTCAACTTCCGTACACGTCTTACAAAGCGCGACGAGTTTATGACCTTTGCTGCCGATCTCAAAGAGTTCATTGATAATGATAAGATCATTGACTTTGAACGTCGTTCGAATGAAGCATATACCGACTTGATTCACCGGATCGGGAAAGAGACGGCGGATATGCTTTCAAAAGAAGGGTTGATTCGCAAAACTATCAACGACATCAATAGTGACTTTGTGGAACGCAATTTCGCCGGGGTCATCAAAAGCATTGCCTTACAGATTGTGCCCAGTGGCAATCGTATCATGCAACATTTTGTTACCATCAAAGAGTTTTGCGACCGGAATCAACCGGGTGCTCTGGGCATGTTTAGCCTGTTCGGTCAGGAGGAGCTTGTGGAACAGAATCGGCAGGCGGTAAGTTTATTGCAGTCGCTGGTGAAAGAACTGGCACTGAACAAGGAAAAGGAACTGACGCTTTCTGATACTTTCGAACTTCAGTTTCGCATTGTGGAGAACGATAATGACAGCGGATGGGTGGAGAAACTGGCAAATGTAGGTTCCGACGGAACGGATATTCTGGTGAAGGCCATGATTAACATCATGTTGCTGAATGTGTTCAAGGAAAAGGCATCGCACCAGTTCAACGATTTCAAGCTGCACTGCATGATGGACGAGATCGGAAAACTGCATCCCAATAATATTAAAGGTATTTTGGACTTTGCCAATAACCGGAATATTATCTTGGTGAATAGCTCGCCTACTTCTTACCGGGCAAGCGATTACAAATATACTTATATCCTGAATAAAGACAAGCGAAATATTACAAGCGTGACACGGCTGATAAAGCAAGAGGTGAGGGAGTAATTTCCCTCACTCACATCTGCAAAAGTCGTTGGCTCCGCAAGTACATCGCGGGAGCAACTGCTCCTTCAGTTCGTCACGATACAGTTCGTATATTTTCTTGCCGATCTCTTCTTTCAGGCGGAGCAAGCCTTCCCATAGGTCCGTTCCGTTTGCCGATATGGTAGGGAACAGTTCATCGAAAGGAAGATAATACCAGTGTTTTACCTCTTTGGAGAAGTGGTTACGGATTTCATCGGTTGTCTCGGAAAGGACGATGATAGTATCCCAGCTTTTGTTGGTATATTCGTAGATGGAATGGGGAGGTCGTGTGTCAGGTTCGATACCTGTCTCTTTTATTAGTTTCAGGACAAGCGGATGAACCTCTGCTGCGGGTGCTGTTCCTGCAGAATATATTTTCATACCTTTTCCAAACGAGGAAAGAAGAGCCTGTGCGATCCGGCTGCGGCAACTGTCAGCATTGCTGAGGATTAATATGTTCATAATAATGTATAGTTTTCCAATTAACAGTGTTAACTCGGAATGAATGATTCTGATTGTTTGCAAACAAAGGACTTCTTTTGCACAGTTAAAGGACAAGTCTTTTGTTTGTAGAAAACAAGTTTTAATACAGTGTTAAAACACGTTTTCCGGAATTGGTTTGTTTGGAGTGATAAACTGTTTAACCTCAATGATATCTCTGCATTGCGGATGATCTTTTATTAAGGCCGCCTCCTTGAAAGATTTGAATAGATACTTGCTAATTTAGTAACTATATCTTTCTCAGAATCTCCATGCCAAAATCCGGCTGGTTTTACTACCTTGGTGCATCTCGATAATCTTATGTTCAGATATACCGACTGATTTGAGTTTGGCGGTCAGTTTACTCAGGTTCTTTTCTTTCGATACCAGACTGGTGAACCATTCGCAATTCTTTCGGTAGTTCCGGCTCTCTTCGATCATGGTCAGCAGAAAGCGAAGTTCTCCACCTTCGCACCAGAGTTCGTTGGCATTGCCTCCGAAGTTGAGCCGGGCTTTGGTTATTTTTCTCCCCTTTAGGCTACTGAGTTTACGCAGCGTCCCGTCTTCAGCTTCTTCTCTGGAACTGTGGAAAGGAGGATTACAGATGGTTACATCGAAGTATTCATCCGGAGCAATGATCCCTTCAAATATCTTTCGGCTATCCCGTTGCAGCCGGAGTTCTATCTTATGGGCCAGTGCCGGATTGCAAGTTACAATCTTTCGTGCATTATCAATGGAGATAGGATCAATATCGGAACCGACGAAAGTCCATCCATATTCTGTTTGTCCGATAATGGGGTAGATACAGTTGGCACCTACACCGATATCAAGACACCTGCATGGGTGAGTGGCTTTTGTTGCTGCTTCTGTCTGTATCGGGTTTTCGGGTTGAATCAAATCCGCTATGTAATGGATATAGTCTGCTCTTCCCGGAATGGGCGGACACAGGTAATTCTTAGGAATATCCCAGTATCGTATGCCGTAACAGCTTATCAACAAGGCTTTGTTGAGTGCCTTCACCGCCTGCGGATTAAAGAAATCGATACTTGTCGTCCCGTATGCGTTCGGTGCGACGAACTTCTTCAACGGGGGATACTCTTCCATCAGTCTTGAAAAATCGTACTGTCCGTTATGCTTGTTCCTTTTATGTAATTCGTTTCTCTCTGCCATGCGGGCAAAGATACAGAGAATCTTTCGGCCGACAAATCGGGCTTGACTAAAAATGCGTATCTTTGCCGGCGAATTAAAAAAGAGCCAACCGTTGAAGTTACTTTTCTTATATCTGATAATCGTGAATACCGTTTCTTTTGTTATGTACGGTATCGATAAACGGAACGCATCCCGAAAACGATGGCGTACTCCCGAAGTCCACCTGCTGGGAATAGCCGTAGCGGGAGGGTCGTTAGGTGCATGGGCAGGGATGTATACGTTTCGGCATAAGACACGGCATCTTAAATTTAAGTATGGTATACCGGTAATTGGGGTATTGCAGGTGGGGATGGCGGTATATTATTTCTTGTCAGAATTCATATAGGGACGAATGTCTTTTAAGAGTGATTCTAAATACATTTGCAATGTCCTTTACTGTGTTTTTCCACTCGATTCTCTTCTATGCCTTTGGAATTGCTGACTACTTTTTCTATCATTTTTTACAGTGTCACATTTGTAAAACCCTTTTCTCTCTACCCGTATTTAATAAGAGATGTCGTTTTAAAACCAGATAATATCATTATCTTAATTTAATTCCCAGTTTTTGTAATCTGGAACGTATCGCTCCGTCATTCCGTTCGAATATCTCTGTCAGTTCGTTAATGGTTTTGCCTTCCGCATACAACCGGAGAAGATAATCATCTGCACTCTTTTCCCATGGCAAATAGGCGTTGCCATACTCTTCTCTTTTGAAACTAAGAGTCTGTTTTTGCTTTATAGGGTTCAATCCCCAATATTCAATAGCTCGGTCTAATTCTTGTTTGAACTGGAGTATTTCATCCTTGTTGATGAAAATCGTTTCTCTGTGGAAACCCTTATTTCCTTGATGTTTACTTTGGGTAATTTTTAGATATTCTTGTCCGCTTAAGTCCTGTTTAATATCTAAAAAGAGTTCTCCTCCTTTTGTGGATGTCCTATAGGTTATAACATCACTGTCTGCCGCTCTCTCCATAAGGGTAGGTTCTGTCGGCAGGTAATTCGAATTGTGTAAAAATGTAATGTTTGTTTTTCCGCTAATTTGTCTGTCGATATTTCCTCCTGGTTTACAATAACCGATTATAACATGGTCCGCAAATGAAAGTATTATTTCATTCCGGTCATAGGCTGATTGATGATTAATTCTGTGTACCTGGCTATTACAGGCAGTTACTATCAATAGCCTCTTCTCTTTGAGTGCCAACTTAATATGATTACTCCATTCTTCTTTCATGCTTTCAGCCAGTACCAGAATGACTGGTATTTTCTTCTCCAATAGTATATTAAAGACCTCTTGTTCCATTTTTGAATGATTTCCGCAAAGGATGCAATCTCTTTCCGGTAATAATTGATTTGCCCAGCGATAAATAGATGCTGTTTTATTTTCAGGTACTTGCCGGGAACATAAGAAAGCAATTTTCTTCTTCGACATGAGTGCACTGTTACCTGATTGGTAGAGTTGGGGAGTGGTGTTCATTTTATATGCTGATAATTGTTTTTCAATGTATTAATTGTTAATTGTCTTATCGTTATGGGACTTACATTCCGGTGATTAACAAAGGTAGGGAAAATATTTAAGATTAGTCTTTATTACTTTTAATTTCCTCCTTTCCCACATTCTTTTATTACTTTTGCATCCATTATCTTCGAAACCCAATACCGCAGTCATTATGAAAAGTATAGAAGTCGTAGCAGCCGTTATCAGATCTGGAGGAAAATATCTTTGTGTACAACGGGGACGGACTAAATTTTCATATACTTCTTTCAGGTACGAATTTCCAGGTGGAAAAGTGGAGAAAGGTGAATCTTTGCAGGAAGCACTTCAAAGAGAAATTATGGAAGAAATGGATTATACTATTGAAGTGGGAGAGAAGCTTTTGACAGTCCATCACATCTATCCTGATTTCGAAATTACGATGCACGCTTTTCTATGTCATCCTATCGGAGAGCAATATGTATTGAAAGAACATATTGCTGCACAGTGGCTCTTTCCTGGAGAGATGGTAACATTGGACTGGGCGGAAGCGGATAAACCGGTAGTAAAAAAGATTTCGGAACAATAAAAAAATATGTTTAATTACGTGATATCAAGATGCTTCTCTCTCCAGAGATATAAGTTTATACCTTTTTTCTACTCTCTCCAATAATGATCGAATAATAACTTTATGGAAAGGACGAACCACGAAAAAGTAGAGTTTTCCCAAACGGTTGTGGTATTTGACTATCGTGGTGATTCGTAAAGTTTGGCTGTTGGCTTCGGAAACCTTACACCAAAGGGATACGTAGAAAGTCAAGTGTTTATCGGACATACCAAAGATTATTTCGTGTTGATTTCTTTCACACTCCATATCCGTGATTCGTCTGTTTGTATTGAGCCCGAAAGGCTTGACTATACTATTTCTTACTTTTAGAAGCCGGATAATCCAGGAGGGTAGTTGGTTAAAAGCTATATCTGCAAACTCGTCAGTGGAGATTGCATTCTTATTATGCAACTCTTTTGAAAAGGAGTCATAATAATCTGCCGGAAGATAGTTCTCAATTAGGCTGTCTGGATTAGTTTCTTGTTGCTTCATAGATCTGATTTCTTATGATTATGGGTTTTATTGTATCATGGTACGTCATGGTGTATTATATAATATCATGAAAATTAATTAGTTATTTAAGAACATATATATGTGTCGGTTAATAAGATCGTGTTGTTCTGCCGATCCGTTTTCTCCCATGTTACTGTGTGTAACTCCATCCAGTCGCACAACTTCTATTCGAAATTTCTGTTGCTCCTCGCTGGTTGGGAGTACGCCCGGATCAGCATCATAATCGCACCCTCTCAACGTGTATATCCGTGGCTTTTGTGTTCTTGGGATTATCATTCTCCGGTGGTCCATTGAGATAGCTTTCATTATCAGTTCCGGATGATTTGTTGCGGTGAGCATGGTTATATCACCTCCGTTTGAATGACCTATCACACAAAGTTTCTCCCATTGCAGGTTCGGTTTTAGCTTCTTAAACTCCCGGATTGTAAAGAGAATATTTTCTTCTCCTCTTTTCCAGTTAGGCATACGGGTTTCCATAAAATTTCCTTCCATAGCCAAAAGAGGATCATCGGACAATTCATGTTGGATACTTATCACATAATATCCTTTTTCTGCCAAAAAACGAGTCAGATATGAATAACTCTGGTTCGATTTATCGTTCTTGTTTCCGTCATATCCATGGTTGAATATAATGACTCCGGTCCTGGCGCTTTCTTTTTTTGGCCGGTAAACAGCTACCGGCACTATCCGGTTACGTCTTGAATCAAACAGGCTGGTTGTGAATTCTGTTTGTGCGTACACTTCTGCCAATGAGAGTAAAAGAAGCAGTATGGTGAATCCTTTTTTCATGTTGTCCCGTATGCTTGATGAACATGTTGCTATCTCACAAGTCCATTCTTACTGAAATCATAAAATGCTTCGATCTTTTCCTCCGTATCGGCTTTCAATGCTAATAGCAACTCACGGGTGAATTCCAGATAACCGGTACCGTTTGCCGTAACTATGTTCTTATCACCGACAGCTTGCTTTTCCAGGTAACCATCTTCGTTGGTATATCGTTCTCCGCCCCACTGTTTGAGCACGGCAAGGGTGTTTCCGGTATGCTTAACATTGTTTAGGAAGCCATGGGCGCACAGAAATGAAGCAGCGTTGCAGATACCGCCAATCACTTTCCCTTTTTCAAAAGCATTTTGCACGATGGGGAATACACGTTCTGCTTCAGGAGATTGCCATTGCATACCACCAATTAGGACCAAGGCAGCATAATCGGAAGGAAGGTTGTCGAAACTGTAGTCCGGCAGAGTACGGAAACCACCCAAAGAGCAGACCGGATCCAAAGTGGGGGCTACTGTTTTGACTACGTACTTGATTTCACTGCCCGGCATTAGTCCGGAATGAAGGGACGCTGCTACGAAAGCACTTTCCCAATCGGCATACTCGTTGAGAATGATAAATAATACTTCTTGTTTCATTGTTTTTTTTTGTTTTTATAATTGAATAGTGACTGTGAGGGGCTTATTTCATTACCTGGCATCCCCTGCAATAATAAATGCTTCCTCCCAGATAGTTCTCTTTCACAATGGTTTCACCACATTTGGGGCACGCATGTCCCGCTGTATTTTTTGACAGGGAGGCTACATATTGCCCGGGAACTCCAAACAAATCAGTTTCGGTGCTTCGTCCGCCCAGGCGGTAGATATCTTGTAGTGTCTCTTTCACTTGTTCGTACATTTTCTCCTTTTCCTCTGCGCCCAGTTTGTCGATCTTTGTTTTTGGATGGATATGCGCATGGTACAGGATGTCTTGCAATACTCCGTTGCCCAGTCCGGGAATTGTCTGTTCCGTGGCCAGAAAAGCTTTTGCCGATTTCTTCTGTGCATCCGGCGCATTTACCAATCCAAGAAAGTACTCCTTGTCAAAGGCGTCCGACATCACTTGTGGCTTTGTTCTGGCCGTTTCGTAATAGGCGGCCAATGGTGCGTCAAAATGCCCTCGGGTAAAGCACAACAGTGCTCCGTACATCCGTACAGATGCTAACAGGCAACTTTCGTCATCGAATGCCACCAGCAGTTGATGTTTGGAGGGTAACTTCGCTCCCGGTTCGAAATAACGAAGATTGACCCCGTCTGTCAAAACCAACATCGTGTCTCCAGCCGTTAGTTCGACCATTCCGCCTTGTGGGCAGGCTTTGTCAATGGTCTTGCCAACCAGGCGTTCGGCACACTCTTCCGGTTTACCATAAAACCAAGCAAATTTATGTGGTGTATATTGGGCGAATATATCCGTGATTCGTTTGCCGCATACGGTTTTGTTCAGTTGCTCGCACAGCAGGCGAGCTTCGGGAGCTTCTATCATGGGCGAAAGGATTAAAAGGTTTATAGATGCACAAAGATACGATTCTTTTAAAAAAAAGAGAATATAATAGGAAAATAAGGCAGCGTTACTTATAACGCTGTAAGTCGAAACATACTAATTCCCTTGCTTGCATCTAATATTATTAAGTAGTTAATCAAGATTAGCTGAATCTATTAGAAGTATAATTTATTGGTCTTTAATATTATACTCAAATTAATATTGATAACTAAATATGCATTGGTACTTAATATATTAATATTTAAACAAGGGAATTATCCTTAAAAAGGCTTCAATCTATAAGATTCTTAAATTCTACTTTAAGGTAGTCTTCCATACCTTTCTTTTGATCTATAATGGTTTTACCGGTATGCAGATGTCAACAATGTGTTTCTTTTGCGGATGGGTGGTGTAGTCGTTGTGGTACAATTCATACGCACATCCATCTCCTTGCTGGTAGCCGCTTTCGGTGAACCAATGGCACATGGTGTTCCATGCCTTCTGAAACTCGTCCATTCCAAGTTCGAAATGCCCGACTGCATACTGACCGCCCGGAATCGTCATTTTACCGATTTCGCCTTCTACCTTCACCTCTTTGTCGACAATGATGCAGGCACTTTGCCTGATTTTGTCTTCATCGGTGATCGAAGGATCGTCGTGTGTGACGGTAGCGGTTTTAGTAACATTAGGCGTGTACAATCCCCTGGGTGTTGCCCATTGTCCCAATTTTGCGTAAGCCTGGCCAATCAGGTGGAACGGGCCGATGTGGCGGCAATAGATCGCCTTCATTTCCGGCATTTCTTTTACTTCTACAATTGATTCCATAAAATATAGTTGTTTTAGTTTTACACCGCAAAGGTCGAAATTTGCCACTGCACTGTGTGTTATATTCTTGCGGATCGCTTGCCCGTTCTTGCTAAATAGGTTTCCTTCGAATACATAGACCGGCTTATCCGTTCGGCTGAACTGGGTAGGGGTGATGCCGAAATACTTTTTGAAGGTCCGGCAGAACAGGGATGTACTGCCGAAACCGCAGCTGTAAGCAATCTCGGTGATGGACGGGAAGGGATCTTTCTGTAATTTCCATGCTGCCTTCTCCACCCTGAGACGCTGGATGTAGTCGGTCGGTGTTTCACCTATCAGAAAGGCAAATATCCGGTGGAAATGAAAGGGTGAAAAGTTGGCAACGGCAGCGATGTCTTTCAGTTCGATCGGTTGCTCCAGGTTCCGGTCGATGAAATCCATCACCCTGTTAATCCTGGAATGATATTCTATCCTGCTTCTTTCTTGTATATTCATGCCTGTTTATTTTGGTGGACAAAAGTACGTTCTAAATATCAGTTGCGTTTGTCCATTCTTGCTTTTCTTTGTCTCTTTTTTCCTATCCCTTCTTTTTCCCGTCCCTTATCTTTGCCGCGATGATCTAAAAAACAATATATTTGTAACCTATGCAATCATTCAGAATCATAAAACCTGCTGCGTCACTCGTCCCTTATGTCCGGCATTACTGGGTATTGAGCGACGATGCGCTTGCGCCGGTATCCGAACGGACGCTGCCCGTGGGGTGCGTCCAGATGGTTTTTCACCGGGGGAGGCAACTGCTTTCGCTGACCGAAGGCCGGTTGCAACCCTCTTCTTTCATCAGCGGGCAGGCGTTCGGCTATTCCGATGTCGAGTCTACGGGGATGTTGGAGATGATCGTAGTCGTTTTTCAGCCCTTTGCTGCAAAAGCTTTCCTCCACATGCCTGTCAGTGAGTTTCGTGGGATGAATGTAAATACCGAAGAGACGGACGATCCTCAGTTGGCTGATCTGGGCAGGCGGGTAGCCGATATGCCGGATCAGGCGGCGTGCATCCGCCTGATAGAAGAGTTTCTGCTAAGCCGTCTATACGCTTTTCCCGAATACAACCTGAAGCGGGTTTCGACCGCTTTGGAGGCGGTGACCCTCCATCCGCACATCCGTACGACACAACTGGCGGACGTAGCCTGCCTGAGCAATAGGCAGTTTGGGCGGGTGTTTGCGGAGTACGTAGGCGCTACTCCCAAGGAGTTTCTGCGCATTGTGCGGATGCAGCGGGCGTTGTACACTTTGCAATGCCAGCCGGGCATTTCGTTTGCGCAACTGGCCTGCGAATGTGGTTTCTTCGACCAATCACACATGATTAAGGAGTTCAAACTCTTTTCGGGATATACTCCGGCGGAATACTTAGCTGTTTGCGCTCCTTATTCCGATTATTTCTCCGTGGAGGAATGATGTCTGTTTTCTACTATCTGGGGCGGGTGCTTTGCCCTACTTTTGCGGTGTGCTTGGGAGACGTGACTTCCGGCATACAGTATTCATCTTATTAATAGAAAGAAAATGGAAAAGTTTATTGCGTTTTTTGAGATTCCGGCGGCAGATTTCCACCGGGCGGTAGGATTTTATGAAACAGTGTTGGACATCAAATTGGCGGTCTCGGAGTATGAAGAGGAGAAGATGGCCTGCTTCATGGAGCAGGGCGAAGCGGTGGGAGCGGTGTCGTGGGCACCCGATTTCCTGCCTTCGGAGCGAGGAACATTGATTCACTTCTATTGCGAAGAGATCGGCAAGTCGCTGGAACGTGTCTTGCAGAAAGGCGGGAAAGTCATTATCCCCGAGACGAAGATTGACGCTGAAGGCAGGGGACATTTCGCTGTTTTTGCCGATAGCGAAGGAAACCATATCGGTTTGTATTCGGATAAATAGCAGGTGTGAGTGATTCTCACTATATTTGCCCGAAATTGAAGTATGTATAGAGAATATCAACCTTGTGGACTGCTGGCTCCTTACGTCGATAAAATTTGGGAGTTCAAAGGAAGTCCTGAGTATGGGATGCGTATCAACGTCCTGCCGGACGGGTGTACCGATTTGATTTTCGCTTTGGGCGGGATAACACAGCCGGTAGGCAGCGAAGGGCGGATCATGCCGTCTTGCCGTTCGTTTTTCGTGGGACCGATGAAACGTTATTCGGAGTTGGTTGCGTATACCGAAACGGTTCACATGGTTGGTATTCGTTTTCATCCTTGCGGATTATTCCGATTCATGGACTTGCCCGTGCAGGAGTTGGGCGGTCAGCGAATCGGCAGTGCCGACTTGGGGATCAAGCTGTTCGATGATTCGTTTACGGAGCGACTCTACGAGCTTCCGGATTTGCGGAGCAGGATTCAGTGTATTGAGGCAGTATTGGTGCGGTCGATGTACAAGCACGATGTAGTGGACAAACAGATTGTTTTTGCAGTAAACCACATTCATTTGTACCACGGTCAGCGGGAGATCCGTTTGCTGGCAGAAGATGCCTGTTTGTGTCAACGGCATCTGGAACGGCGGTTCAAGCTGTTTACCGGATTTACCCCTAAAGAATACAGTCGGATTGTGAAGTTCAGGCAGGCGATCGATCTGCTGAAAAGTACGACGGAGGCAAATAACCTGCTCTCGGTAGCGGTGAATGCCGGATATTACGATGTTTCGCACTTCCTGAAAGAGGTCAAGACACTGTCCGGCGGTACTGCAGAATCATTCCTCTCTCCGACCTTACCGCAAGAGGGGCTGCTGACGTATATTAAGAAATAAAATATCGGTTGGGTGATAAAGGAAATCTCCTTTAGAAAAGCGTTTCGGATTTGGTTTCGGGTACAGGCATTGTATCGCGAGCGTAAAATAAACTATGTCTGTAAGAAATTTAGTCTGCTTCTTATTCTGTAAAAGTCGTTTTTTTACAACGCCGGGGTAGGTGGGCAAGCTTATATTTGCAGGGATTATCAATCTAAATATCATATACAATGAAATCATTAAACGAAAGAGCAGTAGATTTGCTGCAAGGTTGTGAAACGGTAATACTCAGTTCGGTCAATCAAGAGGGATATCCCCGTCCTGTTCCTTTGAGCAAGATTGCTTCGGAAGGTATTTCTGAGATTTGGATGGCAACCGGAGAACATTCTGTGAAAACGAAAGATTTCCGGAGCAACCCGAAAGCGGGTCTTTGTTTCTACGAACAAGGGAATAGCGTTGCCCTGACGGGTGAAGTGGAGGTAGTGACAGATGCCGGACTCAAACAGAAGTATTGGCAAGACTGGTTTATCGCCCATTTTCCAAAGGGACCGACTGATCCGGAATACGTTTTACTGAAGTTCCGTTCTGAGCATGCCACGTTCTGGATCGACGGACAATTCGTCCATCGGAACATTTAACCCGTTACTCTGTATTCTGCTTCTTTTATGGTAAATCTTTTAGCTTCTGAGAGGTAGGTACAAAAAAACGGTACTTCGATTCACATCGCAGCACCGTCACAACACAAACACAAAATAAAACACGACAAAACTACTATGCAATCTTACCTGTCTATGCCGGGGAGGCATACGGTGCGACTATTATGGATATTCCCATAGGCATAAAGCGCTTCAGGCCGATTTGCATAATTATAAACGCAGAAGAAATCAATTTTGTTCAGGAGTGAGCAAAAAAAAATGTATTTTTTTCGAGTTATATGTATTTTCCCAAGTCTATGGCCGGCTCTCAATAGGCTATAACCGTGTATCGGGCACATTCAATAGAATCGCGTAGTTTGTTCGGTTCACATGGATATCTTTTAGTAAAGTGATGGAATATGTTTCAACCGTATTTCCCTGTGTTTCCTCTTTTTGCCTGATGACAAAAGATACATCCTTAGTTTTACTGACCAGTACTAACAATTCGATTAAGTGACGTAAATATTTGCTGCTGATCCAGATATTCTCTCGATGTATCTTATTATACTGATTGATTAGTAAATTCTTTGCTATTAAATATCGGTAATAGAATATTCTGAGTTAAGAATCGATCGATTGGATGATTTTCTTCTCAGAGTATCGATTAATATCGTCTACGAACAAGAAGATTCTCAAGTCCTTCGTGCACTTGTCCCGTGTTTTAATCAGAGTTTTAAGTTCCTTTTTAAATTTTGTAGTTTTATCATGGAAACTAACTCCCTTGTTAAATTGTGGACAATCATTAAGCTCTGTCTCTATTATGTTCAATCAAAGGTAGTGAGAAATATTATTGGTCAATGAACGGACAAAAACAGGAAGCTATTGATAATTTTCCTATTTTATTCTCTTATAATCGGGAAAAAGAATACTTTTGTTATCGTAAAATAAGCATAATCTATGAAAGCATCTTCCAATAATCTTTTAAGCATCATAAAGGGACCACGACAGTTTGTGATTCCCATTTATCAGCGTACATACAGTTGGCAACTGGTTCAATGCAATCAATTGTTGAATGATATTTTGCGTATTAGCAACGATTCTGCCGTCCAGGGGCACTTTATCGGTTCTATCGTTTATTTTCAGGAGAGTATACATACAGTGTCCGATGTGCCTAAACTTCTGGTTATTGATGGACAGCAGCGCTTGACCACCGTCTCTTTGCTGATAGCGGCTATTGCCGATTTTATAAAAGAGAATGCAGTAGAGATAGATACCAGCTTCACTAAACTTCAGAACTATTATCTGATTAACCCGGAAGAAGATAATGAATTGCGGTATAAACTTCTGCTGACCCGCAGAGATAAAGATACCTATATAAATTTATTGAAGGGGATTCCTCAGTCCGAGGGGATGTCACAACGCATCATTGAAAACTATGACTTCTTTAAAAGTAAGATAAACAAGGAGAATGTGGTAGCTATTTATAGCGGGGTACAGCGACTGTTTGTTGTGGATGTGGCTCTTGAAAAGGAGAAGGACAACCCACAATTGATATTTGAAAGTATGAACAGTACGGGACTTGATTTATCACAAGCCGACTTGATTCGCAATTACGTGCTGATGGGACAAGAAGTTCACTTGCAGACCTCACTTTATGAATCTTATTGGTATCCTATGGAACAAGGATATGGTAGTGAATATGCGGCGCTGTTTAATAGCTTCATGCGCGATTACTTATCAGTGAAGACAGGCACCATTCCTCGTATCGATATGGTGTACGATGCTTTCAAGGCCTATGTGATAGGGGGTAAAGCTCCCGATACGATCAGCGAAGTAGTCAAAGACATTTATACTTATTCCGGATATTACGTCAACATGGTGCTTCACAAAGAGCCGGATAAGCAGCTTTGCGGGGCTTTCAAACGCATCAGCCAGTTGAGGGTTGACGTTAGTTACCCGTTTTTATTACCGTTGTACAACGATTATGTCAACGAAGTTATCAGTAGGGACGAGTTCTACGAAGCTCTTTGTCTGGTTGAGAATTATGTGTTCAGACGCGCCATTTGCGGCATACCGACAAATAGCCTGAATAAGACGTTCGCTACTCTCTATAAGTCATTCGATAAAGCGAATTATATGGATGGCCTGAAAGCTGCATTCCTATTGCTGGATAGTTATAAGCGCTTTCCGAACGATACGGAGTTCACTACTTTCCTACAAACCAAAGATGTTTATAATTTCCGTAACAGGAACTACCTTTTAAATCGGTTGGAAAATTTTCAGCGTAAGGAGATGGTGAATATTTCTGATTATACCATCGAGCATGTTATGCCCCAAAATCCTAATCTATCACACGAGTGGCAAGAAATGTTAGGGGAAGGTTGGGTAGAAGTCCAGGGTAAATATTTACACACACTTGGTAATCTGACTCTGACTGGTTATAATTCGGAATTGAGTGATCGTCCGTTCCAAGAAAAGAAGAGTATGGAGGGAGGTTTCGACGATTCTCCTATTCGCCTCAATTCATATCTGAGGAAAATCAGTTCGTGGAATGAAGAGCAGATACTTGTGCGTGCGGGGCAATTGGCTGAGAAAGCTAAAGAAATATGGAGATTTCCGTTATTATCGCCGGAGACACTCGAAGTTTATAGATCTGCGGAGAGAGATTCTGCAGAGTATACGTTGGAGCACTATGAATATCTGAAGGGGGACATACTTACTCTGTTTCAGGCCTTGCGCAGAAGGATCATGAATATAGATCCTTCCGTAAAGGAGGAACTCAAGAAGTTGTATATTGCCTTTAAGGCTTATACTAATTTTGTGGATGTCGTGCCTCAGAAATCCCGGTTGCGTCTTTCTCTAAATGTAGCATTTGCAGATATACTTGATCCAAAAGGTTTGTGCAAAGATGTATCCAACTTGGGACGATGGGGCAATGGCGATGTAGAAGTCGGTATTTCGAATATGAATGAATTGGATGATATCATGGAGTTGATTCAACAAGCGTTTGATAAGCAAATGGAAGCGAACTGATTGTTTTTGTGCGTGATGTAGTCTGCTATGAATGACTTTTGTTCGGCATGTATTTAAATATGTTGGGCAAAAGTTATTTTTTAATTTCCGGATAGGTGGTTTGCTTTTGTATTAGTCGTGTCGGTTTTTGAATGCAATAAGGAAGGCTTTGTTGCTTTTAATTCTGTATTTTGATGGATATACTAAAAATCCTCTGTTTTCTTTGATAAAACAGAGGATCATATAAAATTATTATTAATATTTGCGGTGCGTACGGGACTCGAACCCGTGACCCCATGCGTGACAGGCATGTATTCTAACCAACTGAACTAACGCACCAATTTTATTTTTTTTATTAAGATTTGAGATGCGGTGCGTACGGGACTCGAACCCGTGACCCCATGCGTGACAGGCATGTATTCTAACCAACTGAACTAACGCACCAGTATTTCATTTCTTAATCGCTATCTCTCTCGATTGCGGTTGCAAAGGTAGGCATTTTTCCGAAACCTGCAATAGCTGAACGAAAAGTTTTTTGAAAAAAATGAAGCGATTTTGGCTTAGTTCCTCATTTTTAAGTCATTTAGTTTGAAAAAAAAGTGTGAAAAAATAATAGTGTAATTGGTCCCCTGTTTTCCTTCTGTTTTCCCTTTCGGATAATACTTATTCGTTATTATATGCCGAAAATCTTTCTATCTGTTATAAATCTATCTTTTAATTCAAACTTCTTGCTCCGATTTTTCGTGGTTTTGCAATAATTCGTTATTTTTGCGGACTAAATGTAGTACATTAAAATGAAAGTAGCAGTTATCAAATATAATGCAGGTAACATCCGTTCTGTGGACTATGCATTGAAACGCCTGGGAGTGGAAGCGGTGATTACCTCTGACAAAGAGGTGTTGAAAGCCGCTGATAAAGTGATCTTTCCCGGGGTGGGGGAGGCTGAGACTACTATGCTTCATCTCAAAGAGAGTGGTATGGACCGTTTCATTAAAGAACTCCGCCAGCCGGTATTGGGCATTTGTCTGGGCATGCAGCTGATGTGTCGTTTCTCCGAAGAGGGGAACGTCGGTTGCCTTGGGATTTTCGATACCGACGTGAAACGTTTTGTGCCCCGGAAACACGAGGATAAGGTACCCCACATGGGATGGAATACCATCGGTCAGTTGAAGAGTGACTTGTTCAAAGGATTCACCCGTGATGAATTTGTTTATTTCGTACATAGTTATTATGTACCCGTCAGTGAGTTTACGGCTGCCGAGACCGATTATATCCACCCTTTCAGTGCCGCTTTGCATAAAGATAACTTCTATGCCACCCAGTTTCATCCCGAAAAAAGTGGGGTGGCGGGTGAGAGAATTATAAAGAACTTCCTGGAGCTCTGATTCCCCCGGAAGTTTAAACCGTTAATTGAGAACAGACAGATGATAGAATTAATTCCGGCCATTGATATTATCGACGGGAAGTGTGTACGCCTTTCCCAGGGAGATTATGATAGCAAAAAGGTATATAATGAAAACCCGGTGGAGGTTGCCAAGGAGTTTGAGGCCAATGGCATCCGGCGTCTGCACGTTGTGGATCTGGATGGTGCTGCTTCACATCATGTGGTCAACTACCGGACACTCGACCTGATAGCCAGCCGCACTTCGCTGATTATCGATTTCGGCGGTGGGCTGAAGAGCGACGAAGACCTGATAATCGCTTTTGAGAACGGGGCGCAGATGGTTACCGGCGGCAGTATAGCTGTCAGGAACCCTGATATGTTTTGTCGTTGGATAGACCGTTACGGCAGTGAAAAAATCATTCTGGGCGCCGATGTCAAAGATCATAAGATAGCTGTCAACGGTTGGAAGGACGAAAGTGACTGTGAACTTTTCCCTTTTCTAAAAGATTATACGAAAAAGGGCGTTGAAAAGGTGATCTGTACCGACATCAGTTGTGACGGTATGCTGGCCGGACCTTCCCTGGAACTGTATAAGGAGATACTGACAGAGCATCCCACCCTTTACCTGATAGCCAGTGGTGGAGTGAGCAGTGTGGCCGACATTGAAGCGTTGCACGAAGCCGGGGTGCCTGCCGTCATTTTCGGCAAGGCTCTTTACGAGGGGCGTATCACTCTTAAAGAGCTTCAGGCATTTATTTAACCACAGGGTAATGCGGAGTTTTACAGAGTTCTGTTTTCTCTAATCGTTGCACTCTTTGGAGTTCTGTGTAATTTTGTGGTCAACCATTAATCAAACGTAAAATCGTAAATATAGAATCGTGTTAGCAAAAAGAATTATACCTTGTCTCGATATCAAAGACGGGCAGACCGTGAAAGGGACGAATTTCGTAAACCTCCGCCAGGCCGGTGATCCGGTAGAATTGGGGCGTGCCTATAGCGAGCAGGGAGCCGACGAACTGGTGTTTCTTGATATTACCGCCAGTCATGAAGGGCGTAAGACTTTTGCCGAACTGGTCCGGCGGATTGCTGCCAATATCAGTATTCCTTTTACCGTTGGGGGAGGGATCAACGAACTGAGTGACGTAGACCGCCTGCTCAATGCCGGTGCCGACAAAATTTCCATTAACTCTTCCGCCATTCGCAACCCGCAGCTGATAGACGATATTGCCAAGCATTTCGGGTCACAGGTATGTGTGCTCGCGGTAGATGCCAGACAGACCGGAAACGGATGGAAATGTTATCTCAACGGTGGGCGTATCGAGACTGACAAAGAACTGATGACGTGGACCAAAGAAGCTCAGGAGCGCGGAGCCGGCGAAGTGCTGTTTACCAGTATGAACCACGATGGAGTGAAGACCGGATACGCCAATGAAGCCCTGGCGGAGCTGGCCTCCCAACTCTCCATACCCGTTATCGCATCGGGCGGAGCAGGCCGGATGGAGCACTTCCGCGATGCTTTTACACTTGGTAAAGCAGATGCCGCACTGGCAGCCAGTGTTTTTCACTTCGGAGAAATTAAAATTCCCGAATTAAAATCGTATCTTTGCGGCCAGGGAATTACCGTCAGGTAGAAAGCGCGAGCAAATCTTAGCCTGAAGATAAAAGACGATATAGAAATGAATTAAATAAGAGTTCACCACAGATTACACAGATTAACACAGAACTTTTAATCGTAGATAATCAGAGAGATCAAAGATTAATCAGTGAAAATCCGTGTAATCTGTGGTGAACCCGAAAACATAAGAACCATGGATTTAGATTTTGATAAAATGAACGGACTCGTTCCGGCTATCATACAAGACAACGACACCCGCAAGGTGCTGATGCTTGGCTTCATGAACAAGGAGGCTTACGAGAAAACTGTTGAAACCGGGAAAGTAACCTTTTTCAGCCGTACCAAGAACCGTTTGTGGACTAAAGGTGAAGAGAGCGGTAACTTCCTGAATGTCGTGTCTATCAAAGAAGATTGTGACAAAGACACTCTGCTGATTCAGGTAAATCCGGTCGGTCCGGTATGCCATACCGGAACTGATACTTGTTGGGGAGAGAAGAACGAAGAACCTGTCATGTTCCTCAAGTTGCTGCAGGATTTCATTGACAGACGTCACGAAGAGATGCCCGAGAAGTCCTATACCACCAGTCTGTTCGATTCCGGTATCAACAAGATTGCCCAGAAGGTAGGTGAAGAGGCGGTGGAAACTGTTATCGAAGCCACCAACGGCACAGACGACCGTCTGATCTACGAAGGTTCCGATCTGATCTATCACCTGATTGTATTGTTGACTTCCAAAGGATACCGCATCGAAGATCTGGCACGCGAATTGCAGATAAGACATAGCGACTCATGGACGAAACACTGATTCACTATACCGACGTAGAGATACATCAGCAGGAACTCTGTGTGCTGAGCGATGTCAATCTGCAACTGCACAAAGGTGAGTTCGTTTACCTGGTGGGTAAAGTAGGCTCCGGCAAGACCAGTCTGCTCAAGACCTTCTATGGTGAGCTTGATGTGGCTTCTGGCGAAGCCGAAGTGCTTGGTTACCGGATGACATCCATCAAACGCAAGCACATTCCGCAGTTGCGGCGCAAGCTGGGCATTGTCTTTCAGGATTTTCAACTCCTCACTGACCGTACAGTGAACGACAACCTTGAATTCGTGCTTCGCGCTACCGGGTGGAAGAATAAACAAGAGATCAGGGAGCGCATCGCTGAGGTGCTCAACCTTGTCGGGATGGAGAATAAGGGCTATAAACTGCCTAATGAACTTTCGGGTGGCGAGCAACAGCGCATCGTGATAGCGCGTGCCATGCTCAACTCGCCGGAGATTATCTTAGCGGACGAGCCTACCGGGAACCTCGATGTGGAGACTGGAAAGGCCATTGTCGAACTGCTGCACAACATCTGTCAGGCGGGATCATTGGTAGTGATGACCACCCATAATCTCCAGTTGGTTACCGAATATCCCGGACAGGTATACCGGTGTGCCGAACACCGCATTGTCAATGTGACGGACGAATTTGTGAAAAGAGAAAATAATTAATATACATACTAATTTTAACACAGTAACGAAAATGAAAGTTTTAAAGTTTGGAGGAACTTCCGTAGGCTCTGCACAGCGGATGAAGGAAGTGGCCAAATTGATTACCGATGGTGAAAGAAAGATTGTTGTCCTCTCGGCTATGTCGGGCACAACAAACACATTGGTGGAGATTTCCGACTATCTGTACAAGAAGAATCCGGAAGGTGCCAACGAGATTATCAATAAGCTGGAGGCTAAATATAAACAGCATGTTGACGAGCTTTACGCTACTGAGGAGTATAAACAGAAAGGGTTGGAGATCATAAAATCTCATTTCGACTATATCCGTTCGTACACCAAAGACCTCTTCACCCTGTTCGAAGAGAAAGTGGTGCTGGCACAGGGCGAGCTGATCTCTACCGCTATGGTCAACTATTACTTGCAGGAGTGTGGCGTGAAATCCGTATTGCTTCCGGCTTTGGAGTATATGCGTACAGATAAGAATGCGGAACCCGATCCTATCTATATTAAAGATAAACTTCAGGCACAACTGGAACTCTATCCGGATGCTGAAATTTACATCACCCAAGGCTTCATCTGCCGCAATGCTTATGGCGAGATTGACAACTTGCAGCGTGGTGGAAGCGACTATACCGCTTCACTGATCGGTGCCGCTATCCATGCTTCCGAAATCCAGATCTGGACCGATATCGACGGTATGCACAACAATGACCCGCGCATTGTCGACAAAACAGCACCGGTGCGCCAGCTGCATTTTGAAGAAGCTGCCGAGTTGGCCTACTTCGGTGCCAAGATTCTGCACCCCACCTGTATTCAGCCTGCCAAATATGCCAACATTCCGGTCCGCCTGCTGAACACCATGGACCCTCTTGCGCCGGGCACACTGATCTCCAACGATACGGAAAAAGGTAAGATCAAAGCAGTAGCTGCCAAAGACAATATTACTGCTATCAAGATCAAGTCGAGCCGTATGCTGCTTGCTCACGGTTTCCTCCGCAAGGTGTTCGAGATCTTTGAGAGCTACCAGACTTCCATCGATATGATCTGTACGTCGGAGGTAGGAGTTTCCGTATCTGTCGACAATACCAAGCACCTCAACGAAATTCTGGACGACCTGAAGAAATACGGTACCGTTACAGTCGACAAAGACATGTGTATCATCTGCGTCGTAGGCGACCTGGAGTGGGAGAACGTAGGTTTCGAAGCTAAAGCGCTCGATGCTATGCGCGACATTCCTGTGCGTATGATTTCGTTTGGCGGTAGCAACTATAATATTTCCTTCCTGATTCGTGAGTGCGACAAGAAGGTTGCTTTGCAGTCGCTCAGCGATATGCTGTTCAACGGCAAATAGAAATGAATTAGGTTTACCACAGATTGCACAGATTAACACAGAACTTTTAATCTTAAAATATCAACGAGATAAATTATTAATCTGTGAAAATCCGTGTAATCTGTGGTGAATTCAAAACTGATTAGTAATTTTTCAAAATGAAAACTGTATTCCCCATTCATAAATTCCGCGAGTTGCAGACCCCTTTTTATTATTATGATACAAAGGTGCTTCGCGACACGCTGGCGTGCGTCAACCGTGAGGTGGCACGTTACGACAACTTCAGTGTACACTATGCCGTCAAGGCCAATGCCAATTCCAAGGTACTGACCATCATCCGCGAAAGCGGACTGGGTGCCGACTGTGTCAGCGGAGGTGAAATCCGTGCTGCCATCAAAGCCGGTTTTCCTGCCGGGAAGATCGTCTTTGCCGGTGTAGGCAAAGCTGATTGGGAGATCAACCTGGGACTCGATTACGATATTTTCTGTTTCAACGTCGAGTCGGTTCCTGAATTGGAAATCATCAACGAACTGGCCGCTGCCAAGGGCAAAGTAGCCAACGTTGCTTTCCGCATCAACCCCAATGTCGGTGCGCATACCCATGCCAATATCACTACCGGGCTGGCCGAAAACAAATTCGGCATCAGCATGCACGATATGGATAAGGTGATCGACGTGGCTTTGGGCATGAAGAACGTGAAGTTTATCGGCCTTCATTTCCACATCGGTTCGCAGATTCTCGATATGGGGGATTTCATTGCGCTTTGCAACCGTGTCAACGAGTTGCAGGATAAGCTCGAAGCCCGTCACATCCTCGTGGAACATATCAACGTAGGCGGCGGACTGGGCATTGATTACGATCACCCCAATCGTCAGGCCATTCCGGACTTTGCCGACTACTTCCGTACGTACGATGAACATCTGAAACTTCGTCCGCACCAGACTTTACATTTCGAACTGGGGCGTGCCATCACGGGACAATGCGGTTCGCTGATCTCCAAGGTGCTTTATGTCAAGCAAGGCACCAACAAGCAGTTCGCCATTCTCGATGCCGGTATGACCGACCTGATTCGTCCGGCACTCTATCAGGCCCATCACAAGATGGAGAACCTGACTTCCGAGGATACGACAGTTGAAACCTACGACGTGGTAGGTCCCATCTGTGAGTCGTCCGACGTTTTTGGCAAAGCCGTCGATCTGAATAAGGTGAAGCGTGGCGACTTGATTGCCCTTCGTTCCGCCGGTGCTTATGGCGAGATTATGGCTTCCGGCTATAACTGCCGTGAATTACCGAAGGGCTATACTTCGGAGGAATTAGTGTAATCTCCGAACAATCTATCTTTTAAAATTGTTATTTTTGTAGTGATTTTAATAACTTAAAATGAATACGATTATGATTTCAGAGAAATTACAGAATGCAATTAACGAACAGATTACAGCCGAGATGTGGTCTTCTAATCTGTATTTGTCTATGTCTTTCTATTTTGAAAGAGAAGGTTTTAGCGGTTTTGCACATTGGATGAAGAAGCAATCTCAAGAAGAGATGGGGCATGCTTATGCCATGGCCGAATATATTATTAAACGTGGCGGTACGGCCAAAGTAGATAAGGTAGATGTTGTTCCTACCGGTTGGGGTACTCCCCTCGAAGTGTTTGAACACGTCTTTGAGCACGAACGCCATGTATCGAAATTAGTGGATGCATTGGTCGACATGGCCGCAGCCGAAAAAGATAAAGCGACTCAGGATTTCCTTTGGGGATTCGTTCGCGAACAGGTAGAAGAAGAAGCTACTGCACAGGGCATTATCGATAAGATTAAGAGAGCCGGTGATTCCGGTATTTTCTTTATCGACTCTCAGCTCGGTCAGCGATAAGGTTGTTCACCACAGAGTACACGGAGTACACAGAGTTTTAATGTTTTTCACCACAGATTACACGGATTAACACAGATTGAGAAATAGATAAATCTGTGTTAATCCGTGTAATCTGTGGTGAGCGATTGATTTCTCTCATAGTTCCGGTTCTATTTTTCGGTGTTCCCCTTTTAATTTTAAATCTGTGTTAATCTGTGAAATCTGTGGTGAACCCTGATTCGTTTATATATAATGTACGCGCGCGTGTACCTTACATTTCATATTCATTCAGAAACGCTTTATCCGCCAGATACATCGCTGCTTGTTTGCAGAACCGTGTGTCATTCAAGTGACAATAGTATTCCTCCACGCTTTCGATGGCTGCCTGTCGTTCGGGTTCGCTCAGCTTTTTCCATTCGCGCCTTGCACGTCCGATGTTTACTTTGGCTGTTTGCGTCATCTCGTGATACTTTTCCCAGAAGAGGTGGAAACTCCGGTCCGACGAACTGTTTCCCGTTTCATACGCTTTCAGCTTCCCCGTCCATAAGTCGTAGTTGTTGACTCGTATCCGCATCATTCCGTTGGGAGAGGGTAGCCGCTCGATGATGCCTTCTTTGATCATTGCATTGAAGAAGTGCCGGGTTTGCGTGCGTTTCCAGCCCAGCAGGCTCGCCCAGTGGAGCAGGCTGTGGGGTGATTCTCCGCGGTGGCAGATGAAGTGCTGTCCGCACGAGTCGCACTCCGTATCCGAGTAGTTGACGTTCATCAATACCCGTATCAGGGCTTCGAATCGTCCCTCTGTTTGTCCGTGAGTGGCGAAATAGTTTTCTAACAGAGATTTTGGGATGACGATATAGCCTTTTTTCAGCATTTCGACAGTTGGTGTTTTCATGGCAGTTTTGTTTTTAATGGATTTCTAATCTGATTTCTCACCACAGAGTAACATAGAGAAAATATTTTTTCAAGTGTACCGGTTATCAAAAAGAAACAAAAACTTTGTGTCGCTCTGTGCTACTCTGTGGTGAACTCTCCGCAAAAGTACCCTCCCTTCGCCCTCTCTCCAAAAAACGGGTTCTGATTGGTTGGAACAAGTCACTCTCTGTTGCTTCCTGTTTGTTTTTCGGGGGGGATAGGCTGGGGAGGGCGGCTACAGAGGCTCCGTTTCTCTCCGGCAGAGCCTCTGTCGGCCTGTGACGGAGGCTCTGTTTGCCTGCGTTTGAGGCTCCGTTTCCTCCCCGTTTCGTCCTCCATAGGTGGGCCAGTGCCGGAGCCACCTTTTCTCTGTCTCTTATCGTTTGGTTCACAGATGTTTATGCGGTGTCTTGTCACCCCTCAAAAATATCAGGTGGGCCATATAATAAATACTAACAAAAAAAGATATATGAATATATCAGTCGAATTTCCGGTCACGATTGAGCAGAGTCTCCCTCAATTCCGGGTTTCGGGTGATCAATAATCCTGCTTCGTCCGGCATGCCCCAATGCCGGATGATGATACTGATTTGTCTGGGAGAAAGCATCAGGGTGTGCGGGTGGTATTCCGCTTCCGCCAGTTCCCGGGCAAGTCGGGGGTGCTTCTGTATTTCGCTGCGGAAGCGGCGGATTGCTGAACTGTTGGCCTGTAAGTCCGGAAAATAAGCGACGGCTACGGTGGATATCGGATGGAATCCTTCGAGTAGCCAGTTTGGGTGTTGATTGTTCATGTTTTTAAATCATTTAAATGTTTATAATTTCTGCCGAAAAGCAGTTAATTTACATTTTGGGGCGCAAAGATATATGAATTTTTTGAATAGTTCTTTTCCCCCGATCCCTCTGTTTATCGGGCATTTGGTCATTTGTCCTGATGTTTCATCGCGTGCGCCCGCAATGAACCGGAACGCGCGAGAGGTGTTATTTGTAATTAAATTGATAAAATATGAAAAAACAAAGTTTAACATTTTATTTAGCTTCTCTGGTCAAAAAGATGAAGTCGGGCGGGCGTTACGGCACTGCCCACGTGTACGATTGTGCCATGAAGTCGTTCTCCGCTTTTTGCGGAAATAAGGCTGTTCCGTTCGGTGTGCTCACGCCCGAATGTCTGAAACGGTACGAAAATCATTTGAGGGGAGCGGGTAAGAGGGAGAATACGGTTTCCACCTACCTCCGTATGCTCAAAGCCGCTTATCGCAGGGCAGTTCGCGAGAAGATAGTAGAGGACTATGACCCTATGCTGTTCAGCGACGTCGGCACCGGTACGCGTGCCGGTATCAAGCGTGCCATCGAACCCGATGTCATGAGCAGGATACTCAATGCCGACCTTTCCGCACTTCCCAAGTCGCTTCGTACGGCATGCGTACGCGCCAGCCTGATGTATCGTTTCCGTGGGATGTCTTTTGCCGACTATGCCTATCTGCCTGCCGAGGGCTTGCAGCCCAAGAAGCGGCTGACGTACAAGCGTAAGAAGACGGGGCGTGCGCTGACTGCCCTTGTTTCGGCGGAGACGCAGGCTCTGATCGATCTCGATGCAAACTCTCAGGAGGGATCGGACTATCTTTTCCCCATCCTGGGGACCTGCGAATGGGGGAGCGAGGCGGGATATAAAACGTATCAACGGGAACTCCGCAAGTTCAACCATCGCCTGGACAGGCTTTCCAAGGTGTTGGGGCTGGGTGTCCGCATCAGTTCGTATACCATCCGCCATACATGGGCAACAACCGCCTTCCATCAAAAAGTACCGATAGGCTTGATTGCCAATGCTATGGGGCACTCGTCCGTTAAAGTGACGGAGACGTACCTGAAACCTTTTGAAGAGGAAGAGTTGAACCGTGTCAACGAAGGAATCATAAAGTACACTATGGGACAGATGAATGCTGCTGTGTAGTAGTATCTGGCTGATAATCAGCCGTTAATTTGTAGGTAACGGCACGAATATAATTGCACAAAAGTGAACAAAACAAAGCAAATATCCAAATAAAACCGTAAATAATTTCGTTTAAATCTCCAAATAATCTTCCATACTGTCTTTTTTACCTGCCTTTTTATCTTTTTATGAAGAAAAACCGCATGTGAGTGGCTTTCACATTTAAATGTTTAAATGCGATATTGACATTTTATGCCGGTTGCTAAACGTATAAATGTTTTTATTTCTGATGTTTAGAGAGTAAGACGCCCGCTGACACTTCGGTCTGTCATGTGCCGTTACCTACAAAGTAACGGCCATCACACAACAAAACAAGAAAATATGCTTACAGCAATTACTCAGGAAGCCATCAGGCTTTTGCGTTATATCTATTATCGGGACACATCCTGCGGCTGTCCTTACCATCCTGCTGACTGTATTTTTGAAGATGCTTCCGTACTTCTGCTTCAATTAGAGGGCGGAGGCTTGGTTCGTTGTGTCTGTCGGGAGGCTCCGGATAAGCCGGAGTCGTACGAACTCTGTAAGCCTTTGGAGTCTGTCAACCTTTTATCCCTTTTGCTGATACTGAACGAGGGTGTACACCCGGTTTCTCCCGACGTGGACGAACAGCGTGTCTACGGACGCTATGGAGTAGTCGCTTCCCGTATGGGTGTGGTCAACCAGATGATGCGCAGCATCTTCGGTGAGATTCATTTGACGGAATTGTGTTTGTAATTTGATTTTTAGAGATTGTCTGCCATGAACCGGATTTTACTTCTGCTCCTATATGTCTTTCTGCTTTCCGCCCCTGCCTTGGGACAAGAGGGCGGCGTTTGCCCTGCCCGGCGGTGCGATTCGCTGCATACATTCCGTTTTGTACAGGGGCGTGATGTGCTGTATGCCGACTATCGTGGCAACGACCACGAACTGAAACGGCTTTTTGCGGCAGTCACCGCTTTCCGTTCCTCCATCGTGGATGGAAAGATGCGCATCTACGTAGACGGTTACTGTACGTCGGGGAGCAGTGTGCGCGATAATCTCCGACTGGGTTATGTACGCAGCAGCCGTGTGAAATCCGAACTTATCACCCGCAAGGGGATGAAAGAAGCCTGGTTTGTGACACACAACCATGCCGTGCCGTGTCCCGACGAGGAGCGCGATGTGGTGGTGGTATGCCTGCGCGAACCGTTGGCGGCTGATACCCTGAGCCCTTCCCGCTATGCCGGGTATGCCTCCCGTTATCCGCTTTTGCCCGCACGGGCTCCTTCGTTGCCGGAAGGCGGAACGTGCCCGGCACCTGCTCTTCACGAACAGTCCCGCCCGCTCGCGGCGGAGCACACATACCCTGCGCAGGTCGGGCCCTCGCGGGTCATCTTCTCCCTGAAAACCAATCTGTCCGACTGGGCGGGTCTGACGCCGGAGGGTCGTTTGGCGGCTTTCCGTCCCAACCTGGCTGCCGAACTGTGCTTTGCCCGTCGTTGGTCAGTGGTGGCCTCGGCGGCATATTCCGGTTGGAAAGGGGGGAAGGAGCACCGTTTCTGGGGTGTTTCGGGCATTAGCCTCGAATCCCGCCTGTGGCTTAGGGGAGACGGGCGTTACCGCCGGTTCTATCTGGGAGTTTACGGGCAACTGGGCGACTTCGACTATCAGCCCTCACCTTCGGGAGATGCGGACGCTACAGGAGCCAGCCGCACAGGACGCTACTGGCATACCGGACTTTCTTTCGGTGTCTATCTGCCCCTGTCACGCCATTGGGGGATAGAAGCCGGGATACGTGGAGGCTATCGCAATGCCTCGGCGAAGGCCTACGACAACGAGCCGCCCCATGCATACTATCATCACGGTGCCTCGTCCGTCCGTTGGGGGCTGACGGGGATCAACGTGGGCGTGGGGTATAGGTTTTAATAATAGTGGTGAACTAAAACAAGAAGATTGGGAATATGATATTCAAGCCGAAATATATGATAAAAGCGGTCGCTCTTATTGGCTTCTGCTTCTGCTCCTGCACCGAGCGCACCCTTGAGCCGCGTCCCGAGGTAGAGCCTGTCCCCATCCGGCTTTACACAGGCATCCGCACCCGTGCGTTGGTCAGCGTCTTTGGCGAAACTTCCGTGGGCATTGCCTATGGAAGCCGCACGGGAGAGTACAACGGTGCCTGGGACGGGGTGGCTACGGACAACGAGATCCGCCTCACCCCCGAACGCTATTATCCCGCTGACGGTTCGGCACTCTTTCTGAGGGGATATTATCCCCCGGCTCCCCTGGCGGTGGATGGCAGCCTGACTTACCGGCTCACGGGCGAAGAAGACCTGATGCTGACCGGGGAACAGTCCGGTTCGCTGTCGTCACTTTTCGGTCCGGCGGAAGAACAATCGCTGATGTATCGCCATCTGCTGACCCGACTCAGTTTTGCCCTCACCATCGAGGCGGAAGACACCGAAGGGCTTCGCGTCCGTGAGCTCCACCTCAATGGCCTGGCGGGCGAGGTCAGCCTTTCGCTTGCTACGGAACTGCTTACCGCTGCGGATGAAACGGTTTCGGTGCCCATCTATACCGTTGAGGAAGGAGGGGACGGATTAGGGTTTACCGATGGCAAACTTTCTCTTCCGGGCTATGTGTTGGTGCAACCTTCGGCTACGTTCACCCTCGACCTGACGCTGGCCGTGGACGATGACCGTACACACGACCGGGTCTACCGGGAACTTCCCATCCGTTTCGAAGGAGGCGGGACGGGCGAGGGAGGCATCTCTTATACGGTGAAGGTGGAGTTACCCTCACCTTCCGCACCCGATCCTGTAGAGATAAGCGCCGTGGCCACAGTAGGAGAGTGGCAGGCGGGGAAACCGGGAAGCGGCGAACTGGATGGAGGCAAGGTAAGCGGTGAATCCTTGAAATAACAACTATATTATTAACTATAAACTTAAAAAAAATGATGAAAACGAAATTAAGTGTAGCGGCCATGGCACTCCTATTGGCGGGCTGCTCAAGCAATGACACGGACAGTCTGCCCGAGGGTCCGGTGAACGCAACCCCTATCCGGGTGTCGCAGAGCGTACAGGGTCTGGCCACCAGCCGTGCTGTGGCTGCCGAAGGAGCCGAGGTGACAGCTACCGTGCTGATGCACGACGGAACATCGGGAGATTGGACGGAGTTTACTCCGGTCACCAAGAACGATGTTGCCGATGACGGAACGCTGAATGCACGTGCCACTGTGTCGAACACCACTTTCACGGTAGGCGGCAGTTCTGCCGCCACTTTAGGGCTGAATCCCACTCTTTACCATCATGCGACAAGTGCGGAGACCAATTCTTTCCTGGCGGCAGTCTCTCCCGCAGGCGAGGTGAGTGCGACTACAGTAAAGATCCTTCAGACAGACGGACAGCAGGACGTGATGTATGCGAAGGAAGTAGAGGCCGGCAACAGCGGGGTCTCGCAAACAGCCGCTCTGGTTTTTGATCACCTCACCACTCAGCTTAATTTTGCGATGAAACTGGAACCGATTGCCGAGAGCAAAGGAGAGTGGGCAGGTAAAACGGTCAGCCTGAAAAGCATTGAGGTGCAGGAGGCTTATCGTCCTACCATGGTGAACGCCACCAATGGCGATGTGACGTGGGACAATATCAATGGTGGTACTCTTCCTGTCCCGGGCATTTCTAACAATGTGCTGTCGGCGGAAGCCGTGAAAGTGGGTACACCGGTCATGATCCGTCCTGCGGCTAAACTGACGGTTTGCGCCATTATCAATGTAGGCGGCACAGATATTCCTTTCCACAATGTGCCCGTTAAGGCTGCGAGCGGAGATGATCTGGCTACAGTGAAAGGCGAAGCCCACCTGATCACCTTGACAGTGAAAGAGCCGAAGGGTGCGAATGCTACCAAAGTGACGGCTACCGCTACCGTGACTCCATGGAAGGCCGGTGCTGACGGCAGCGCGACATTAGAATAAATTTCCCTGTAGCCCATGTTGACGAAACACTCTTTTACACAGATAAGCCTCTTCGCCCTGCTGGGCGCATGGGTTTCCGGCTGTACGGCCGCCGGCGACTCTCTCTTGATGGAAGAGAGGGTCCCGGTGCAGCTCTGCGCACGGGACGGAGCGCTGTCGAGGGATGCCGCTGCCGGCAATCTGCCGGAACAGGAGTTCGAAGCTACGGTGGCACTTTCTACTGTGAAGGGTGACTACGCTTCTTTATCGGAGGCATACGAAGGCGCTTGGGACGCCACGGTCCGGACTGACGGCGCTATGGAGTGGAAAGCGGCGGCGGAAGCCGAGCCTGTATTCCCCCCTTCGGGCGACTGGCTCTACCTGACTGCTTTCGCTCCGGCGGCCGTTCCGGTAAGCGGCGTGGCGTCTTTCGTGCTTACGGGACAGACCGACCTGCTTTATGCCGCCGAGCTTCGCGGCAACAAGTGGGAAGGTGAGCGCTTTGCCGGCAACCGCTTGAAGGCGGACCGTCCGCTGGAGTTCAACCACCTGCTCACACAGCTCTGCTTCAAAGCCTGCAAGGGCCTGACGGACGGAGTGGCTGTAAGCATCCGCCGGATTACGGTGAACGGGGCGCTGCCTTGCGCTGCCTTGACGTTGGCTACGGGAGTGCCGGTGTTCAGCGCTACGGAGGAACATCCCGCCGGACTCTCACTGAGCCTTGCCGGACCGGGAACCGAGGTGACCGGTACCGCTCCCGTGGAAATAGGAACGATACAGGTGCCCCCTTTACAGGCGGGCGACACCTATACACTGACTGTAGAAACTTCCATAGGCACGTTCAGCGGTTTAACGGTGAACTACGTCGCCGGAGAGAATCTGTTGCAGGCAGGCATGTCCCACACCGTGACGCTGACCATCAATGACCATGAATTAGGAATCACCTCCGTGACCGCGCAACCGTGGACTACGGTGACGGTGGACGGTGACCTGGAGGCGGAATAATTTCACCACAGAGTAATTTCACCACAGAGTACGCAGAGTACACAGAGGGGATTTATTCAAGAGGTATTAGATAGAAAGACTAAAAAAAACTCTGTGTCCTCTGTGTCCTCCGTGGTGAACTCAAAAGAAAAACGAATTATATATCAAAGGAAAAACGAAACATGATGAATCATAATATGAAAATACATTGGCTGATCGCTCTTCCGGCGTTGCTTCTTGCCGTCGGGTGCAGTGAGAGCGCATTGCCCGGAGAAGGTCCGGACGAAGAGGAAAGAGTAGAATTGCAGGTGTCGCCGCAGGTGGCACTGACACGCAGCGCGATACAAGGCACAGATGCGTCTGCGGACGGAACTGCGATGGGAAGCATCGCGGTATACGCAAGCAACACGACGACCAATAATACGACGAATAATTATGGGCTTTATACCTATAGTGGCAGCAATTGGAGTAATAGCGGTACGGATAAGATTTATCTCTCAGCGGAAGAGGCGAACATCTATGCGCATTATCCGGCCTATAAACCGGGGGCAGGCGGGGCGCTTGCGACAACCGGTACCGCTTTGAAGGTGAACGGAAGCGGGCAGGTGACTGCTAATTCTACCGTGAATATCTCTGTATTTCCGGGGACAGAATCTGCTGCGATTGATGCTTCAACAGATAATAGCGGTAGCAGTACAGAGCTTCTTACAGCTTCGGGAGAAGTGGACTATATGTATGCCGACCAAACAAGTACTCCGAAAGCCAGCTATAAAAAAGGCGTATCCGGTAAAGAGGGAACGGTCACTCTCTCCATGAAGCATGCCCTTGCCATGGTCAGCTTCCGGGTATACGCGGATCATACTTATAAGAATACCGGTGCGTTAACCAAGTTGGTGCTTGCTAACAAAAGCGGCACTATACTAAATGATGGCGGTACCACTCCTACAATGAAGATTTCGGACGGTACGATAACCCCGGGAAGCAGTCCTGCGGCAGCGACCTATACACGAGGTATCTCGAATTATACTTTGCAGAAAGCCTCGGCTGACACTCAGCAGGCCAGAACCACAGCCCAGGACGCTTCGAAAAAAGTAAGTATCTTGGTGCTGCCCGAATCGACGCAGGACAAAACGAATGTAGAGGTCACCCTCAAGATTGACGGTCAGGATTATGCGGTCAGTCTCGGTAATGCTGCGACGAATGCCTGGAAAGCCGGCGAGAATTACCTCTACACCGTCAAGCTCAGCGGTAAAGAACTCTCTATCACCAGCGTGACCGTAGCCCAGTGGAGTGGAAAAACCGGAGGTTCTTTAGAAATACAATAGGTAATAGTTATGAAATACATTCACCACAGAGGACGGAACGAGCAATGATGAACGACCAGCGATCAATGATCAATGATGAACAGTTTAGAACAGTAAAACTCTGTGAGACTCAGTGTCCCTCTGTGGTGAATTAAACCAAATAATAGATGACCCGACCATTTACCTTTTTACTCCTTTGGAGCGTAGCCCTGTTTTTCGGTGCCTGTTCCGGCGAAGACTCTTCCGCCACCGACGGAGACCGCGTTCCCTTGCGTCCCGGTATTCATGCCGGTGCTACCCTCGTCTCCAGCCGTACCCTTGTTAATGGCATCGGTACGGGTGCAGACCGGATCAATAGCATCGGCATCTACCTCGCAGTTCCGGACGGTAGTCTCTATCCCGGTAGCAGTGCCACGGGAGCCACCTTTACCAAAGGTTCCGGCAACAGTTGGAGCAGCACCCCGCCTACCTATGTCAGTCTCCGGACGGCAAGGCTCCATGCCTGGTCGCCTGCCACCGTGACGTTGACGGCCGGTAGCGGAACCACTCTGCCCACACTTCCGGTAACTCTGCCTGAGGGGCAGACCTTTAACGGAGCCAATGACTACGGTTGTTCCGTCCATGACTATCTATACGGCTCCGCCATTTCCACTCAGGGATCGGCTGAGCCCATCACTGCCAACAGCCAAAGTGCCACTCCTGCCATTTACTTGCAACATGCGTTGGCACAACTGGTGTTTCGCATCCAGAATGCGACTGACCGGCCTGCGGATGCGGTGTATGATTATGTAAAAAGCGTCCACCTGACCGCTGAGGGAGGCGCTACACCCTTTCTTGCGGGCACTTCGGGTGCGATGGCTTTATCGGATGGGACGTTGTCCGGATTGTCTGCAAGTGGTAAGCTAACCTTCACCCCTTCGGCAAACCCGCAGAAGATAGGAACCACCGGAGCTGTTACCGTGGCCTATGGACTGGTGGCGCCGAAAACGGCGGCGGCATCGTCTGTACGGGTCACTTTGACTTTGCGGCTGGGCGAAGCCGGTTTGGGTAACACCGCCACCGAACGTGAACTGACCCTTACGACCGATGTTTTCAATCAGGCATGGGATCGGGGAAACCAATACATATATACGTTGACGCTGGGTAAGCGGGGACTGACCTTGCAGGACGCGGCCATTCTGCCTTGGAATGCTGAGACTCCGGTGGACCAGGATATGAAGCCGATAGGATGATAATTTTTTAAATGATGTGTATGAAAGCAATTCAATTCTATATCGTGTGTCTGCTGCCGGTGCTGGCCGGATGTGCCGATGACACGGCGTTGCCCTCCGTACCGGAGGGAACTCCGCTGACGGTGACCGCCGAAATAAGTGTGCCGGATGCGGCGCGGACGGTGGCGCCCACCCGTGCCGTTGCCACCGACAATGGTTATGACCGCAGCACTTTCGTTACTGCCGACCGCATCCGTATCACCCGTACTCGCAGCGGAAGTTCGTCCGCTCCGGTGGATTATACGCTTTCCGCCACAGGAGAGTGGACCCCTTCGGCAGCGGGCTCGGAATTGCTTTTTGAGTCGGGAGCTACCTATCAGGCTATGTATCCCGCCGATTACTCCGGCATTTATGCCGATCAACGAAACAAAACGGGAGGTGTGGACGGTGAGAACTACCGCAACAGTAACTTGCTCCGTACCAGTGCCGGGGTGACTTCCGGTGCAACCGGGGTGCTCTCCTTCACGGGAGACGAGAATGCCTTTGTGCACCGCAACACCAAGTTGACCTTGACATTTGAGGGTAAGAATGCGTTGACACAACCCTTCGCGTATATGACCGTGCAAGGCCAGGGGCTTTATAGCGGCGGAACCGCTGATGAAGATATCTACCTGTATCGTCCGGACGAGACGAAATACACCTGGCACGGCATCCTGTCACCGCTGACAGCCGAATCACCTACGGAGCAGCAGCAGCGGGTCACCGTCACGGTGACCGACTACAACGGAGTGAGCTATACCGCCAGCCTGACTTGCGAGCGGAAGGCGGGCAGCCATTACAGCTACACCCTTACGTTGCAAAACAACATCCTGATGCCCGTAGGAGAAGAGATCAAAGGATGGGAGAACGGAGAGTCGCATACGGGAAGTCTCACGTAACGATGAATTATGAACGAATAACCTCCGTGTGACTCTGTGTCACTCTGTGGTGAATTAAACGATGAACAATGAACGGTAAGAGAACGAATTGGATAGGAGGAGTATGGATTGCGCTGGCCCTGGCAGCGTGCGCCCAAGGGGATCCGTTGCCTGTTCCGTTGGAAGTATCGGCGGAAATAGGACAAGGAGTGACCCGTGCCGGGGGGGACGCGTACGCGACTGACTATGACAAACGGACGTTCGCCACCGGCGACCGGATAGAAATATCGAAATCCGTTACTGCCGAAAGTGCACTCTATCAGCGCAAAGCGGAGGGCGGCTGGGGACTGGCCGACGGACAAACAGCGTTGACCACTACCGGATCAGAGTCCTTTGCGGCTTCCTTTCCGGAGGAATTCAGCGGTATCCTTGCCGATCAAAGCACGCCAACCAATTTCTGGAAAAGTAACCAGTTGACGGCGGCAGGAGTATTGAACGGAAATAAATGCAGCTTTACCTTTGCGCCGGCAGCGGCGAAGGTGACTGTGGTGGTGACTTATCAGTCGTCGCAGACACCTGAGAGCGCCTCTCTGTCCGGGACGGGGATTCGTACCGATGCCGGTGCCTCGGAAACCATAACTCCGTATTGCGCCTCGGGAAGCACGACGACTTCCGTCCGCCATACCTATGTGGCGATAGTCTGTCCCGGCTTGCGGCAGTTCACCATCAAGCTGAAAACGACGACGGAACTGGAAAAGACTTATACCGACGCGTCGCCGTTTACGCTACAGGCGGGATATAACTACCAATATAACTTCACCGCCACCAACGAACTGATTCTGACGGGTGTCACCGTGGTGCCTTTCAGCGATGAACCGGAAGAAAATGTGGGAAGCGCAACCTGAGAAAAGAAGAGAGATGAAACAGAAAGAATATAGACCGATGAAGAATAGGAAAGCCCATAAGGGCACGATGGGAGCCGTACTGCTACTCGCAGCCTTATTCACCTCGTGCGGGGCGGACGATCCGTTGCCTGCGGGCGGCCCTCTGTGGTTGACCGGGGTGGAAGTGGAAACCGGAGAGGGAAGTGCCGCCACCCGTGCGGCCGTCACCGCCGTCGAGGCGATCAGTGTATATGCCACTACTGAGGCTCACGCGGCTTATGGCAGCAATCCGTTTTCGGAGTATCGGCTGCAGAACAACTCTTGGAGTGCGGATGCTGCTCCGGTGATTACCGCCAATGCCCTTCTGTATGCCTGTCATCCTCCGGTGGCGGGAGTGACCCATCAGGCCGACGGCGAACACACCGTACCCGTATCGGTGATGACTACCGCCGGTGCAGCCGATTTTCTGGCGACGGATCAGCCGGACTATCTCTATGGAGTATCCGCCGCTTCGGGGCTGGCGCCGGTCACGGCCACTTCGGATGCCCGGGCGGTCAGCTTCAAGATGAAACACGCTTTGGCAAAGGTCAGTTTCCGGATTGTGAAGTCGGCTTCGGCGAATAAGGATAAGCTGGAGTTGGTGCAGATAGAGATACAGAGCGGAACCAACCGTTTGCAGTCGGGTACGGGCACAATGAACCTGAAGACCGGTGTCCTCAATGGCCTGTCGTCCACCTCCCTGCTGACGCTTGCCGATGCGGCAAGTCCGGTCATGCTGAAAGAGCAGCAGGCTACACCGAATGTGAGCTGCCTGACAGCCCCGATGACGGGAAAGGAAACTGTGCTTTCGTTCCGCCTGAAGGTTCGCATCAATGGTGAGTCGGCAGAAAACGCCCATGCGTTTGAAACGAAATCGGTAAGTGCCGAATGGAAAGCCGGTTCCCACTACGTCTATCAGATCACGGTGGACAAGATGGGGGGCAGCTTGAGTTCGGTGAAGATAGATGACTGGAAGAGTGACGCGAACCAGAATACGAGTATTGGAATTTAAGTTTTACCACAGATTACACGGATTAACACAGATTATTTACTCTTCAATATCAACCAGGATAAATTATTAATCCGTGAGAATTCTGTGTAATCTGTGGTGACAAAAATAGAACGATGATGAATAAGAGACTGAAATATTGGATAGGTTGTGGCCTTTGCTGCTTGGGGAGTCTTGGGCTGGCAGGATGTTCGGGGGATGATATGCCCGGGGCGTCCGGTTCTGGCGGAGATGAAGGAGAGCCGGTGGCGCTCAGTTTCCGGCTCTGCCGCTTGGTGGAAGGAGAGGCGTCGACGCGTGTGGACGGTGATCCGGCGGATATGGCAGACGGAAAGACATTCCAGGTTTACGCTTTTCCGGCCAATGCTTCCACAACAAAGACCCAACCGCTGGACGGTAAGACCTATACGGTGAAGAATGGAGTGGCCACGGGTGAACTCTATTTATACCGCGGGACGTACGATCTTTATCTGGTGTCGTATAACTCCTCGACCGAAGTACCGGAACTAAAGACGGACGGTACGATTCCGGTCGGGAACGGCAAAGACTTTATGTATACTACGCTGAAAGGAATCGTGGTACAACCCAACCAGATGGGAGAGACCCACATGAGCGTGACGCTGCCCAATCCGTTTAAGAGAATGGGGGCACAGGTGCAGGTGAGGGTAAGAGCCAAAGACGGCTCGCCGGTACGTGTCGAAAAATTGAAAGCCAATAGGGTGACCATAACAGGACTGCCGCCTTCGCTGGCTTATACGCTGGGACAACCGGCATGGGGGACAGCGTCCGGCTATGAATCTTCATTCGCTTTTGAATCGTTTCAGGAACCGGCTGGTGGAAATCCGATAGCATGGCGTGAAAGCAGCAAAGAGGTATTGCTTCCCGTTGATGGTTCGACGTTGATAAAGTTCGATGTAGATCTGACAGTGGATTATTATGCGGATACCCCTTATGTCAGTTCGTTCCCTGCCGAGATACAGAAAGTGTTGTTGCCGGGAATGACTTATCAGTTCGACTTTACGTTGACGTTTTATGGTATTCTGAAACCAACCGATCTGACGCTGGCCGTGAAAGAATATAATACAATTACGCTGAATACCGATGATTTGGGAAAGGGATAGATACGCTTTTCCGGATCATCGTTTTGAAGAAACAGACAAAGTTATAATAGCAATATGGATGGAGTAAAAATAGGATTCAGGAATCTCTGGGGACAAGTGGCAATGGCATTGGTTCTATTGTCGTCGATGGGAGGCTGCACTGAGGAAGAGACTTCCGCCGGATCGCGAAACATGGTCTTCCGGCTGAGTTTGCCGGGAGTGTTGGAGGTGAACACACGGGGAGGAGGAACGCTGAACGAGGTGATGATTGATAATGTATGGGTAGTGCAATACAGTACGACTGGTGACGGCGGAACGCAGTTGGTGGATGGAACATTTCTGAAAGCCCAGTATTTTGATAATTCAAAGCTGAGCATTCCGAAGGAGAACATGACCATTGAAGTTGCTACTTCGGACTTCTCGACAGCGGCAAGCCGGTTTTACGTGATAGCCAATGCTGGTTCCGACTTGTTTACGGAACAGACGGTTGCAGATGGCAGCGGAATTGAAAAAGAATCGAAACTGAAAGCGGTCACTGTTGATTTTCAGAGTAGCAATCCTACTTTGCTGTCTTCCGGCCCGTTGACATCGGCCAGTGCCGAGGGTAAACTGGTGGTGGTGGCTCCGTTGCTTCGTGCATTCGCCAAGGTAAACGTGACATGGAGGCTTTCGTCCGATATAACTTCAACGGAGGGAGCAAACTATGGCGCAAAGGCGGCAATCACTGCTTTAAAAGTATATAACTTGCCTGAGAAGAGTGCGCTTTATGCACGTGGGGGTGGAGCATTGACAGCTCGGTATCCCGATCTGTCGTCGGTTAGCGGTTCAGTTGTGGAAATTAAATCTACGGATGGCACAAGTGTTTTTCCGGTGAACACACCTCGCAGTTTCCACATGGCTGAGAATCTTCGGGGTACAGGTACAGGGGGGAGTTTCGCTGAAAAGAACCTGACAGGAAAAGGACCGGGAGACGGTGGAGCGTTGACGGGATGCACGTATCTGGATTTGGAGGGAACTTATACTTATCCTGGTGCGACGGATGCAATCGGCATGAAATACCGTATTTATTTGGGAGGTAACTTAATGAATGACTATAATATCCAGCGGGGCTATCTTTATGATTTGACCGTCAACATCAGCGGAGCCAATAGTGCGGACGTAAGGGTGACCATCACAGATGGTAACGTGATCATGTTCGATGAAGTGGAAATCATCCCGAATGAAGTGAATTTTAGATAATACGAAGGAGGTAAGATGAAATACAGCAGTTGTATGAATAGGTTAGGATGTATGCTCACGGTAACGGCCCTGTTGATGGGGGTGACGTCTTGTGAGGAGCGGTTCAGTGAGTCTGTTCCGGCAGCCGGTGAAGGAAATCCGGTAGAAGTTTCTCTTTCTTTCGGTTTTGCCGACGAGGAGGATGGATACGCGCTTTCGGTGCCCGCCGATTCGCGTGCCGGAGAGGATGGAGAGGGCGGAGCGTTCAGCGCACGCCTGCTGCCTGCGGCGAAGACCCGGACCGGGGAAGTCACCCGTCCGGACGCGCTTTACCAGTTCCACCTGATGCAGTATGACCGGAGCGGCAATCTGATAGGGAGCGTGCAATATAAGGAGACGGTCCCTATCGGAGCGAATTTCTCTACCGTTCCCACTTCCCTCACCTTGCAGCAAGCCACGGATTGCCAGTTGGTGGTGATAGTCCGCGGGCAAGGGAATACGACACCTGCCATTAGCGGTAACCTTGCCAATGTGCAGAAACAGATGATGGATACTACACTCTTCAAACATACCATTCCGGCCGGCGGACTTACGCAAGCCGATATCAACAAAATGCCCTATATACTTCATCTGCTTCACGTCAACGTGACGGCCGACGGCAAACTTCAGAGTCCGGATGGCAACTATGATACCCGCTTGCTGCTCAAACGGCTGGTTGCCAGGCTGAAAGTGACCTGGACGGTGGATGATAAAAACCTCACCCAAAAGGGGTATGTGCTGAAAGAGGTAAAACTCTGTCAGGTGCCGGTTGCCTTCCGTCTGCTTCCTGCGAAGACAGACACGAAGTGGGGGAAAACCTATCCGGACGAAATGGTGGAGTATGTCGATTATTATCGCCTGACGAATGCCGCTGATCTGGCGGCGGGAGAGAAAACCGTATGGATACCCGCCAATGTGCGGGGCGCTTCGGCCAAGGCTACCTCTGCCTATTATCGTACGAAAGAGAATGCGCCTACCGCCGCTTCGTACATGGAGTTAGTGGTGGACAACGTAGAGAAGAAGGAGCGCCTCTACTACCGTGCTTATCTGGGCGGACGGGAGTCAACGGACTTCAACCTTTACGAGAATAAGGATTATAACTGGGATGTGCATATCACATCGACTAATTATCAGGCCGACAGACGCATCCAACTGTTAGATCAGAGTCCGGTGCTAAGCACCAACCTGGTGGAGACCTCCAACTGCTTCATGATGAAGCCCGGTACGAATATCTGTTTTAATCCGTATAAGCACGAAGCGGGGATGAATGGTTACAATGTTCCGTTGAGTGGTTGGAATACACATCTGACGGATGGTGAGACGCTGGCCGATAACAAAAAAATAACGGATGTTAAGTTGATCTGGCAAACCAAGGATGATGCTACGTCGGGCGATTTGGTGATGGGGTATGCCATCAGTAGAGACGATCATTCAAATCTGGCGCGTATCACCGACGGAGGTGATCTGCAAAAATCCCGTATCCACGTTAAAGTGCCGGTGAGCAAAGGGGGGAATGCCTTGATTGCTGCCTATTCCGGCAGTACGATTGTATGGAGCTGGCACTTTTGGATAACCGATTATGTGCCGCAGGGGATTACTTCCTCTGTCACTTATGCCCAGGCACAGCAGTTGACTCAGAACGGGAGTGTACATCAGTATGCTACTGATGCTTTCAAAGATGGAGGAGCGCATGTCGGGAAAGTGATTATGGACCGGAATCTGTGCGCGACTGCCGGAGGATTTCCCGGTGAGAATGCTTCATTGCTGGAATTTGCAAAGCGGATAGGCTATCTGTACTATTGGGGGCGCAAGGATCCGTTCTTGGGGTCGATAGACGGAACGGCGAATGAACTCAACGTTATTTATGACGGAGAAGGACGAGGGGTAAAACTGGGAAAGGTCGCTTATTCTAAGATTCCTTTAGTAAATAGCAATACGTTGCAATATGTGATTGAGCATCCTGATCATATTATAACAGGTTCGGGCAGCGATCAGAACAATAGCAGGTGCTCTTGGTATAGTTTGAATGAAACTACTACGGAGTATCAGTATTTGTATAATAACTCTAAAACTCTTTATGACCCTTGTCCGGCAGGATGGAAGACTCCCTATCAAACAGTGTACAAGGGCTGGAACACGGGGCAGGGGTATTGGTTTAATGCGAATGGAGCGTTTGTGCAAAATGGTAGTGCACACGAGCGGGGTGGACGTCTGTATAATGTATCCGGTGGAAGTGGTGTGCCCTCTCCTCGTACGGAAGATAATGCAGCTTGGTTCCCGGTCACGGCATACCGGTCTTTTGCCAATGGAAATTTGATGTTTAATGGAGGTGCCGCCGGATACGAAGGAACGAATACGATAGCAAAGACTGGCAATAACTATCGGATATATTATACAAAAATAGCGGCAGGAGAATTGACTACTCCGGCTAATGGTTGGGGAGTTATCGGTGAGCCTTATCCGTTTCGATGTGTACAAGAATAATAATGATATGAAACAGACTTGGAAGAATAAATGGTTAATGCTCTTGGGAGGAGTGATCCTTTTGGGAGGGTTGAGTGGATGTGAGGACCGGACGGAAGAGGCGGTGGTTCCTCCGGCGGATGGTGAAGAGGTGACGGTATCGATGGTCTTCGGCTTTGCCGAAGATTCAAGTGATAATGATCCTCAACGGCTCGCCTCAACGGCTCGCCTCAACGGCTCGCCTCAACGGCTCGCCTCAACGGCTCGCCTCAACGGCTCGCCTCAACGGCTCGCCTCAACGGCTCGCCGTTGAAAGCAGCAAAGCTGCTTTTGATGTGAACCTTTCGTCAGGAACGATGACTCGTGGCGGGACAAGCGTTCCGGATCAGTTATATAACCTGGAGATACGTCAGTATGACTCGAATGGAACTTATAAAAACGGGAAGGACTATGGCAATGTAGCGCTTGGGAAACATCTGGAGGTCACTTTAAGCGCACTGACGGACTGCCAGTTGCTGATTGTGGCGCGTGGCAACGGGGGGGCGATAGCTGCCTTGGGTAGTAACTCTTTGGAGAAGGTGCAGGCGATGGACGTAAACTCGTCTGTGATCAATGCGATTAATCCTTCGAATAGTGAAGATATGAAGAAGATGCCTTATGTGCTCCATCTGGAGCATGTGAATGTGGTGACGGGCACCGACGGTAAGGCTGTGATTCAGAGTCCGGAGGGGAGCTATGATACCCGCCTGTTGCTGAAGCGCCTGGCTGCCCGGCTCACCGTGGAGTGGACATATGCTGTGAGCGGATATACTTTGAAACAACTGTTGCTCCAAAGTGTCCCGTTGAACTATGCGGTTATCCCTACCCCCGATAGTGAGGGAAATTATCCTTCTATCCTGGATCAGTTTACTACTTTGCAGATAAAAAATGTGGCACAAAGCGGAAGTTACTCTTGCTGGGTACCGGCCAATATGCGCGGAGAGAAACCGGCAGCGAACTCTGAAACCCAACGGACAAAAGAGAATGCTCCTAAAGGAAGTTCTTTCTTTAACTTTGTCGCGGTGAGCGATCAGGATGCAAAAGTTAAACTGGACTATCGTGTTTATATCGGCGGGAGGCAGTCGACGAATTTCGACATTAAGAGTAATGCAAATTATGATTATACGGTGAACTTTGCACATAGCGGTATCCCGACAAGTGATAAACGGGTGACCTATATCAACCCTGTACCCGCTTCGGAAAATAATGAAAACTTTGTGCCTACGGCCAATTGCTTTATGGTATCCGCCGGAGGCGGCTTCTGCTTTGATCCGCTGGCATACCAACAGAATGGAGATCCGGATAAAACGAACGATGTATTGAAAGGTTGGTGTGAGGCTTCCGGAGGAATCACTACGATGAAACTGCTCTGGCAAACCAAAGAGGATGGAGACATCGGTGAGCCGGTAATGGGAATCGTAACTTCGGAGGATGACCATACGAACATCGTGGATTTGAAACGGACAGATGGAACCGATCCGACGTTGTATCCGGTGAAGAATAAAGGGGAAGCCCGTGTTTATTGCCGTGTGGCTCCGGGAACTACCGGTGGTAGCGGGGTGATTGCCGCTTATGGTGCGGATGGTAAGATACTCTGGAGCTGGCATGTGTGGGTGACGGACTACCGCCCGGACGCGACAGGTGATGCGGATGTGCAAGAGCCGTTGACTAAAAGAAAACTGAAATTTACATATGGCAATCATGGAAACCAGTTACCGATGATGGATCGTAATCTGGGGGCTATGGCCGGATATGCCGGCGTGCCGCCGTCGGATGTGGAGAAGTTTAAGACACATGGATTCCATTATCAATGGGGAAGGAAAGATCCATATCCGAGCAGTTATTCGAATAAGCCGATCACGATAGTGAATCTTCCTACTCCGATGACTAAACCGATTGTGGGAATATTAAGCTTATATAAGCCGGATGGAGTCACTTTCCTGCCTTTTGATCCGGCTGTAAATGCTCAGGCGACTTATCGGACGGCTTACCAGAATCCGTTGAATATATATAAAAAGACAAATGTACATAAATGGATAGCGGACAGTGATCGGAATAATACATATCTGAATGCTTGGAATATTCAGAAGACAGTTCATGATCCGTGTCCGGCAGGATGGCGTGTAGCACTGATTGAGAACTATCTTTCACTGTTTAGCAATGTGAATCAAGCAGTCAAAGCATCAGACAATGGTGCTAATGTGATGAATTCGGATAGTGTTGGTGCACATGGAGGAATGGTTATGGCATATGATACAAATAAAAAACTAACGACTTATGTTCGGCTCACCGGTTATTATTATTTGGATAGTCAGTTTGCGTATATTGGAGAATCTGCTTTAATTTGGTGCGGAAATAAGTTAGGTACTGCTTCGGGAGGGGAAACAGTGAGTTATTTTAAAATAGGAAAAACTGCTTCGACAAAAGCAAGTATTGTTCTTACAGGACATGAACGTGAAGCGATTCCCCTACGTTGCATTCAGGAGCGGGCTGACTGACCGGTATGGATTGATAAAGTTATAAACGATCTGTTGTTTTGTTTGTGAAAGTTCCGCTTGCTTCCGGTGGGGAGGAGCGGAACTTTATTTATGTGGCTCCTATGGGCGTGGTGTGGAAAAGTAATTTTTAATGTTTTAGTTTTCCTTCCATTGTGCTCAGGTAGATGTCCAAGGCACGAGTCGATATCTGTATCTCACGGAGAGAAACGCCTAAAGAGGCGATTAACAGAAGCAGTGCGAGTCCGAAAATATAGATGGAAAGCAGGAACAACCCGATGTAGATAAGAAACATGGTAACTACGCAGAAGAATAGGCTGGCAATGCCGAACACCTGCATCATGCGGGTCAGGTTGAGGCGTTTGCGCAGATTCTCAATTTGAGCTACATTGATATCAGAGGGATCTTCCATATAACGGTCGCGAAGAGTGCGTACCAATTGGGCATACGAGAGAAAACGGTTGGTGTATGCCAAAAGAATAAGTGAAACGGCTGAAAATAGCAGCGCGGGTGTCGTGAGTGTAAGTTCTTCCATTGTTATCATACTTTTATATACAATAACAATGGAAGAGAAATAAAGGTTTACTTCAGTACACCTAATTCTTTACCTACTTTGATGAATGCAGCGATACATTTATCGAGGTGTTCTTTCTCGTGACCGGCTGAAATCTGTACACGGATACGTGCCTGGTCTTTCGGAACTACCGGATAGTAGAAACCTGTTACATAAATACCTTCTTCCTGCATGCGGGCTGCATAAACCTGTGACAGTTTGGCATCGTACAGCATCACGGCACAGATAGCACTCTGAGTCGGTTTGATGTCAAATCCGGCTGCGGTCATCTTGTCGCGGAAGTAGTTTACGTTTTCTACCAGTTTGTCATGGATTTCGTTGCTTTCTTTCAGCATCTTGAATACTTCGAGGCTGGCACCGATAATACCCGGAGCAAGTGAGTTTGAGAACAGGTACGGACGGCTGCGCTGGCGAAGCAGGTCGATGATCTCTTTGCGGCCGGTTGTGAATCCGCCCAAAGCACCACCAAAGGCTTTACCCAGAGTTCCGGTGTAGATATCTACACGTCCGTAAGTGTTGTACTGTTCGCTTACTCCATGACCGGTTGCACCAACTACACCGGCAGAGTGAGATTCGTCTACCATCACCAGGGCATCGTACTTCTCGGCCAGATCACAGATTTTGTCCATTGGAGCTACATTACCGTCCATTGAGAATACGCCGTCGGTAACGATAATGCGGAAACGCTGGGCTTGTGCTTCCTGCAGGCAACGTTCCAGATCGGCCATGTCTGCATTGGCATAACGATAGCGTTTTGCCTTGCAAAGACGTACTCCGTCGATGATAGAAGCGTGGTTCAGTGAGTCGGAGATGATGGCATCTTCGTCGGTGAACAACGGTTCGAACACACCGCCGTTGGCATCAAAGCAAGCTGCGTACAAAATAGTGTCTTCGGTTTTGAAATAGTCTGAAATTGCGGCTTCCAGCTCCTTATGTATATCTTGAGTTCCGCAGATGAAACGTACAGAAGACATACCGTATCCACGACGGTCCATCATCTTCTTTGCACCTTCGATCAGGCGGGGATGGTTAGACAATCCAAGGTAGTTGTTGGCACAGAAATTCAGTACTTCCTTGCCTTTAACAGTGATAGCAGCTTGTTGTGCACTTTCGATTAAGCGTTCCTCTTTGTAGAGGCCTGCTTCTTTAATTTCAGCAATCGTGTTGCTGAGGTGTTCTTTCATTTTACCGTACATAGTGTTTGGGGTTTTAGTTTCTTTTGCAAAGGACACAATTTTTCTTGGAATAAACAACATATATTTGGTATAAAAATGAAAAAAAAGTGCTTACTTTGCGCACCATTTAGCTTAATACACCTTATTAGTAAAGATAATGAAAAATATTTTGGTAATTGGAGCAACCGGCCAGATTGGTTCGGAGCTCACGATGGAACTACGTAAACGCTACGGAAACACACATGTAGTAGCAGGTTATATTCACGGGGCAGAGCCCAAAGGGGAATTGAAAGAATCCGGTCCGTCGGCGGTAGTCGATGTAACAGATCAGGAGATGATCGCCTCTGTAGTGAAGGAGTATAATATCGACACAATCTACAACCTGGCAGCCCTGCTGTCTGTTGTGGCCGAATCGAAGCCCAAACTGGCTTGGAAAATCGGTATCGACGGATTATGGAATGTACTCGAAGTGGCCCGCGAAAACAAATGCGCCGTGTTTACTCCGAGTTCGATCGGTTCGTTTGGCGAAAGCACACCTCACGTGCAGACACCGCAGGATACCATTCAGCGTCCGCGCACTATGTATGGTATCAGCAAGGTAACCACGGAGTTGCTGAGCGACTATTATTTTAATAAGTATGGCGTAGATACACGTGCCGTGCGTTTCCCGGGAATCATTTCGAATGTGACACCTCCGGGAGGTGGTACGACTGACTACGCAGTAGACATCTACTACTCTGCCGTAAAAGGAGAGAAGTTTATCTGTCCGATTCCGGAAGGAACACTGATGGATATGATGTATATGCCGGATGCGCTGAACGCAGCTATCTCGCTGATGGAAGCTGATCCGACGAAACTGGTACACCGTAATGCTTTCAACATCGCTTCTATGAGCTTTGCACCCGAAACAATTTATGCTGCCATCAAGAAACATGTTCCTGACTTTGAAATGGAATATAAGGTAGACCCGCTGAAACAGCGCATCGCCAACAGCTGGCCTGACAGTATGGATGATTCTTGTGCCCGCGAAGAGTGGGGCTGGAAACCGGCTTACGATTTGGAGAGTATGACAGTAGATATGCTTGAAAAACTAAGAGCTAAATTAAAATAATGTGATGATATAGGCCCATGTGCCCGCCGGAATAATGAAATGGTTTTGAAAACCGGTTGGCACATGGGAATATCGACACATTGCTAACTATTAAAATGAAAACAATAATGGCGGGAGTCACCGTCCTGGTGTTGTTTGCCGCATGTGGAAACAACAAAAAGACTGACGCTGACCCCTTTGCATCTATTACACATCTGGTAGATTCGGCTATGGTGAACAAAGCCGACTCCATTGATAAAGAGAAGGCTTCGGACGAACCTAAACCGATTGAAGCTGACGAATCGTTTGACGACTTTATCTATAACTTTGCTTCTGATGACGCTCTGCAAAGGCAGCGCGTAGTGTTTCCGTTGCCCTACTACAACGGAGAACGAGCTTCAAAAATTGATAAGAAGTACTGGAAGCACGATGACTTGTTTACTAAACAGAGTTATTATACCTTGCTCTTCGACCGGGAAGAGGACATGGACATGGTAGGGGATACTTCACTCACTTCCGTTCAGGTGGAATGGATTTTCATCAAGAAACGAATGGTGAAGAAATATTATTTTGAAAGAATTAAAGGGGCGTGGATGCTTGAAGCAATCAATCTGCGTCCGATTGAGAAAAGCGAGAACGAGGATTTCGTCGAATTTTATGGGCACTTTGCAACAGACAGTATCTTCCAGAGTCACCGAATCCGGCAGCCGCTTGCGTTTGTTACCACTGATCCGGATGACGATTTCTCAATACTCGAAACTACACTTGACTTGAACCAGTGGTTTGCCTTTAAGCCGGTATTGCCTACTGATAAGCTTTCGAATATTAATTACGGACAGCAGAATGATGACAATACTTCACGCAAGATATTGGCATTGAAAGGTATTGGCAACGGGTTCTCCAATATCCTCTATTTCCAGCGCAAAGACAGCGGATGGGAACTGTATAAGTTTGAGGATACAAGTATTTAGTGATTGCTTTTTATGATTATGGAACAAAAATACTCTCTTTTATCACATAACACTTTTGGCATCGATGTGTCCGCAGCTCGTTTTTTGGAGTACGCTTCAGTGGATGAATTGCATCGGTTGATTGATTCAGGACAAGTGACTTCTCCTTATTTGCACATTGGGGGGGGCAGTAACCTGCTGTTTACTAAAGATTACGAAGGTACTGTTTTACACTCGCGTATCGAAGGAGTAGAGGTGGCGGACGAAACGGATGATGAAATTGTCGTTCGTGTAGGTGCAGGTGTAGTCTGGGACGACTTTGTGGATTATTGCGTGAAGCATAATTGGTACGGTGCGGAAAACCTCTCCCTGATTCCCGGAGAAGTGGGAGCCAGTGCGGTGCAGAATATCGGGGCTTATGGGGTTGAGGTAAAAGATCTGATTGTGCGGGTGGAAACCTTGAACATTGAGGGGAAAGAACGTGTTTATGATATTTCGGAGTGTGGATATTCCTATCGGGACAGTATCTTTAAGCGTCCTGCAAATAAGAGTGTTTTTGTCACTTATGTCAGCTTTAAGTTAAGTAAGAAGGAATATTATACGTTGGATTACGGTACTATCCGCCGGGAATTGGAGAAGTATCCTACGGTGACATTGGAGACCGTGCGCCGGGTGATTATCGCCATCCGTGAGGAGAAATTGCCGGATCCCCGGGTGATGGGTAATGCGGGAAGTTTCTTTATGAATCCGATTGTGTCCCGCATCAAATTTGAAGCGTTGCAAGAAGAATATCCACATATGCCTTTTTACGAAATAGATGCCGACCGGATAAAGATTCCTGCCGGTTGGATGATTGATCAGTGTGGCTGGAAAGGTAAAGCTTTGGGGCCGGCAGCGGTACATGATAAGCAAGCGCTGGTACTGGTGAATCGCGGAGGAGCCAGAGGCGCGGATGTTATAGCACTTTCGGATGCAGTACGCGCTTCGGTTAGAGAGAAGTTTGGAATAGATATTCATCCGGAGGTGAATTTTATCTGAAATGAAAATAAGAATACTTGGTAGCGGGACTTCTACCGGAGTGCCCGAGATTGGATGCACTTGTGCGGTTTGCACTTCAAAAGATCCGAGAGATCATCGTCTTCGTACCTCGGCGTTGGTGCAGACCGGGGATGCTACTTTATTGCTGGACTGCGGTCCGGATTTCAGGGAACAGATGTTACATGTCCCGTTTGGTAAAATTGATGCCGTATTGATTTCCCACGAACATTATGACCATGTGGGAGGTTTGGATGACTTACGTCCTTTCTGTCGTTTCGGAGAGGTACCTATTTATGCCGAAACGTATACGGCTGAGCGTTTGCGTAGCCGGATGCCTTATTGCTTTGTGGAACATACTTATCCGGGAGTTCCGAATATTCCTTTGCGTGAGATTGAACCCAATCGTCCGTTTCTTGTTAATCATACCGAAGTGTTACCCTTGAGGGTAATGCACGGCAAACTGCCCATTCTGGGATATCGGATCGGAAAGCTCGGATATATTACTGATATGCTGACCATGCCCGATGAATCGTTTGAGCAGTTACAAGGGGTAGATGTGCTGGTGATGAATGCATTGCGTGTAGCACCACACAACACCCATCAAAGCCTTTCTGAAGCGCTGGAGGCTGTGAAACGCATTGGGGCAAAGGAAACCTGGTTTATTCACATGAGTCATCATATCGGACTTCAGGCAGATGTGGAAAAACTACTTCCTCCGCATGTGCATTTTGCATTCGACGGGCTTGAAATAGAATGTTAGTGATTAATGCTTAATAATTCTTTCTTTAAGTATATTTTGTTTTATTTGGAGAATTTATTATTTTTGCAGTGAGCCGATAAACAACGAATGCCATGAAACTCCGTACGATAGTGAAAATAGCCGTAATCTCGTCTGTTGTACTACTGTGTACAGGCTTTGCTATGTTTTCTTTTTTCAGATTATCGGCGGTTGAGGGGCGTAAAGACTTTAATCTTTATACGCTTGTTCCGCGCTCGGCCACTGTGGTTCTCGAAACGGATGATCTTGCCGGGATGATACAGAGTATCAATGAACTGAGTTGTAGCAAAGATCAGCATTTCCTTTATATTTCCAAATTATTTTCTTATTTGAAACTCCATCTTTATACATTGTTGGAAGATACGCCTCACGGGTTGAGTAAACAGATGAATAAGGTGTTGTTGAGCTTTCATGAGCCGGATAATGACCGCAACCAGGTGTTGTATTGCAGTTTGGGAAATGGTGATTATGAGTTAGTGGAGAAATTTATACGTAAATACTGTTCAAGCAGTTTCCCATCAAAACTGTTTGATTATAAAGGGGAGGAGATACGCATCTATCCGATGCCGGATGATAGCTTTTTAGCTTGCTACTTCACTTCCGATTTTTTGGCGGTGAGCTATCAGAAGAAGCTGATAGAACAAGTGATCGACGCACGTTTGTCGAAAAAGTCTTTGCTGACCGACAGCTCTTTTGTAAAAGTGCATGAAGACAAGCGTGCCCGTGTAGCGGCTACTATTTATGCCCGTATGCAACCCTTGAGTATGGGCAAGGTTACCGATGGGATTCGTTCGTGTACACAATTGGGGGGATGGACCGAATTTGATATGAAAATGAACGGGGATGCCATTTACTTTTCTGGAGTCAGTCATGATACTGATACCTGTATGACTTTTATGAACGTGCTTCGGCAACAACAACCTGTAGAAGACTTTCCGGGAGACATCCTGCCGGCTTCTACTTTCTTTTTCAATAAACGGTCGGTGACGGATATGCAGGCGATGCTTGATTTTACTGCCCGGCAGGAATATACAACATCAACCTATTCAGACTATATCAGGGACCGGGACGGAGAACTGCTTGCATTCCTCAAGGATAATGCCGGAGGCGAACTTGTGACCTGCCTGTTCCATTCGGCGGACACTCTTGCGAATCCTTGTGCGGTGATGACTATTCCCTTGAAGGATGTCCAGCAGGCTGAGCGGGTGTTGCAAGGAGTACTCCGGAGTGCTCCGAAAGAAGTGGACGGCCCTCCGAAGCCACGTACTACTTTCTGTAAAACGCCTTCAAGAGCTTATACGCTTTATGTGTTGCCACGTAATACATTGTTTACGCAATTGACCGGAATTACGGAATCTGCCTTATATGTCTATGCTTGTTTCTATGGAGAGAGACTGATTTTGGCTCCGGATGCGGAGAGTCTTGCCACATATGTCCGTTGCCTGGATAAAAAAGAAATTCTGAACGATACTCCCGGATACGAGGAAGCGGTAGTAAATCTTTCTCCGTCATATAACTTTATGATGGTGGCTGACTTGGGAGAAACTTTTTCCCAGCCGGAGAACTACGTCAGGTTGATACCTGCATTTTTCTTTCGCAATCAGGAGTTCTTTCGTCATTTTATTCTTTCTGCACAGTTTACCTGTACTGACGGAGTTGTCTATCCTAATGTGGTTTTGATTTATAAAGGTGATTCTGACGATGTTTCCTGACTACGGTAAGAGACACAAAACCCCGAAAGAAATTGGATAGCTTTCGGGGTTTTGTGTCTTATACTAAGGCATGTTTGCTTAGAAAGGCAAGTCGTCTTTTGCATCACCGGCAATGAATTCCGGTGCTGAAGATGGTGCCGGAGGAGGAACCGGAGCTCCCGGAGTCATGGGTGCGCCTGCGCCTACACGCTCTACTTTCCATGCACGGATACTGTTGAACCAACGATCCTGCCATTGACGTGCATCGATATCGAATGATACGGTCAACTCTTCACCCATCTGGATGTTGAATTGTTCTATTTTGTCTGCTCCGAAGATGTCGAAACACATTTTCTTTGGATATTGATCATGATTTTCGATTACATACTCCTGAGCCTTCCATTCGTTGCCGCTTGTCTTAGAAACTCCACCTCTGGGCTGGAGTATAGCGATAATTTTTCCTGTAAATTCCATTGCGATAATTTTAAATTGTGCGGCGAAGTTACAATTTTTTAGGGATATCCGACGAATATTCTCCTGTTTTTTCTTCTCTTTTATTGTGCTGCCTCGATCTTTTTTGTAACTTTGTGCTTTGCAAAAATATAAAATTTAAAATCACAGATTATATGAAATTTATCGTTTCAAGTACTGCACTTTCCAGCCATTTACAGGCTGTTAGCCGTGTGATAAACTCAAAAAATGCGCTGCCTATTTTAGATTGTTTTCTCTTTCAGTTGGAGGACGGAACACTGTCTGTGACTGTTTCTGATAGTGAAACTACGATGGTAACCTCGGTTGAGGTGAACGAGAGTGATTCTAACGGAAAGTTTGCCGTCGCTGCAAAAACGTTGCTCGATGCATTGAAAGAGATTCCGGAACAACCGTTGACATTCGAAATAAAGCCGGATACCTATGAAATTACGGTACAGTACCAAAATGGTAAATATAGCCTGATGGGGCAGAATGCCGACGAGTTTCCGCAATCGGCTACACTCGGTGATAATGCGGTTCGTGTGGAGATGGAAGCACAGATATTGCTGGGAGGCATTAACCGTTCGGTATTTGCTACTGCCGATGACGAACTCCGTCCGGTGATGAATGGTATCTACTTTGACATTACGACTGAAGACATTACAATGGTAGCTTCGGACGGACACAAGTTGGTACGTTGTAAAACATTGGCTGCACGCGGAAATGAACGTGCTGCATTTATTTTGCCCAAAAAACCGGCAACTTTGTTGAAGAACCTGTTGCCTAAGGAATCGGGTATGGTGGTGATCGAGTTTGATGAACGCAATGCTGTTTTCACGCTCGAAAGTTATCGTATGGTTTGCCGTCTGATTGAAGGACGCTACCCCAATTATAATTCAGTGATTCCACAAAACAATCCGCACAAAGTGACGGTAGACCGTATGCAGCTGATAGGTGCTTTGCGTCGTGTATCCATTTTCTCTTCACAGGCAAGCAGTCTTATCAAACTCCGTATGCAGGAAAACCAGATAGTGGTTTCGGCTCAGGATATTGATTTCTCTACTTCTGCAGAGGAAACACAGGTGTGCCAATATGCCGGTGCAGCAATGAGTATTGGCTTTAAATCTACTTTCCTGATCGATATTCTGAATAATATCTCGGCAGAGGAAGTGATCATCGAATTGGCTGATCCGTCAAGAGCAGGTGTCATTATTCCGGTAGAACAGGAAGAAAACGAAGATTTGTTGATGCTGCTGATGCCGATGATGCTGAACGACTAACTGCGGAACAGAAATAGAATCGGATTCATTACAGAGGACACAAAGATCACAGAGACATCATTCTTTGGAATTGAAGCTCTGTGTACTCGGTGTCCTCTGTGGTGAATTTAAACAAAACCGTATAAATAATGAAACTCAACCTAAAGAACCCTATTGTCTTTTTCGACCTGGAAACGACTGGGACTAACATCAACTCAGACCGAATTGTAGAAATCTGTTATCTTAAAGTATATCCGAACGGGAATGAAGAGTCGAAAACTCTCCGTATTAATCCCGAAATGCCTATTCCTGCCGAATCATCTGCCGTTCATGGTATTTTTGATGCTGACGTAGCTGATTGTCCTACTTTTAAAGAAGTAGCAAAAAGCATTGCGAATGACATTGAAGGTTGTGATCTGGCTGGTTTCAACTCCAACCGTTTTGACATTCCTGTGTTGGCGGAAGAGTTTCTTCGTGCCGGGGTTGATATTGATATGAGTAAGCGCAAATTTGTTGATGTACAGGTAATTTTCCATAAGATGGAACAACGTACTCTTTCGGCTGCTTATAAATTCTATTGTGGCCGTAATTTGGAAGATGCACATACAGCGGAAGCCGATACCCGCGCCACGTACGAGGTTCTGATGGCTCAACTTGACCGCTATCCGGAAGATTTGCAAAACGATATGTCTTTCCTGGCCGATTACTCAAGCTATAACAAGAATGTGGATTTTGCCGGACGTATGGTGTATGATGACAATGGAGTGGAGGTTTTTAATTTTGGCAAATACAAAGGCCAGTCGGTGAGTGAAGTGCTGAAAAAAGATCCCGGATATTACAGTTGGATTCTCAATAGTGACTTTACGCTGAATACAAAAGCCATGTTGACGAAGATTCGCCTGCGTGAGTTAACGGGAAAATAACTATGCTGAACGGAAAGAAAATTATACTTGGCATTACCGGTAGCATTGCTGCTTATAAGGCTTGCTACATTATACGCGGCTTGATTAAACAGGGAGCGGAGGTACAGGTCGTAATTACTCCTGCCGGAAAGGAGTTTATTACTCCGATAACTTTGTCCGCTTTGACCAGTAAGCCTGTTATCAGTGAGTTTTTTGCCCAGCGGGACGGAACGTGGAACAGCCACGTAGACTTGGGGCTTTGGGCAGATGCTATGCTGATAGCGCCTGCGACGGCTTCTACCATTGGTAAAATGGCAAATGGCATAGCAGACAATATGCTGATCACGACTTATCTGTCAGCGAAGGCACCGGTGTTTATCGCTCCGGCCATGGACTTGGATATGTTTGCGCATCCCAGTACCCAGAAGAATCTGGATACGCTGCGTTCATACGGTAATCATATCATTGAACCGGCTTCGGGAGAATTGGCAAGCCATTTGGTAGGTAAGGGGCGCATGGAAGAACCGGAGAATATTATCCGGGTACTTGATGAGTTCTTTTCCTCTACGGGCGAGCTGGCTGGAAAGAAAGTGCTGATTACAGCCGGACCGACTTATGAAAAGATTGATCCGGTACGTTTCATTGGTAATTATTCTTCCGGTAAAATGGGATTTGCATTGGCAGAGGAGTGTGCCCGTCGCGGAGCGGAGGTAGTGCTGATAGCCGGACCGGTGCAACAGAAGGTATATCATTCACACATTACCCGTATTGATGTGGAGTCTGCTCAGGAAATGTATGAGGCTGCTATGGCGCAATACCCATTGGTGGATGCCGGAATATTATGTGCTGCAGTAGCAGATTTTACTCCGGATGTTGTAGTCGATAAGAAGATAAAACGGGAGGGAGATGATTTGATGTTACATCTCAAGCCCACCCACGATATTGCCGCTGCATTGGGTAAACTGAAGACATCGGGGCAGAAATTAATCGGTTTTGCTCTTGAAACGAATGATGAACAGCGTAATGCCGAAGGAAAACTGATCCGGAAGAACTTCGATTTTATTGTGCTGAATTCATTGAATGATGCAGGTGCGGGTTTCCGTTACGATACAAATAAAATCAGTATTCTCAGTTGTAGAGGCAGAACCGATTATCCGTTAAAATCCAAGACTGAAGTAGCCAGAGATATTATTGATCGAATGATAAAAGAATTGTGATTTATGTTACGTTCATTATACATCCAGAATTATGCTCTGATTGAGAAACTTGATATCCGTTTCGAAACCGGATTTTCTGTGATTACCGGTGAAACCGGTGCCGGGAAATCCATTATTCTGGGCGCAATCGGACTTTTACTCGGACAGCGTGCTGATGTGAAGGCTATTCGGCAAGGTGCTTCGAAATGTATTATTGAGGCCAGGTTCGATATATCAGCTTATCATATGGAAGCTTTTTTCGAAGAGAACGAGCTGGAGTATGAGCCCGAATGTATACTTCGCCGTGAGGTACAGTCTTCCGGCAAAAGCAGAGCATTTATTAACGATACGCCTGCATCGCTCACACAAATGAAAGAATTGGGCGAGCAATTGATCGATGTACATTCGCAGCACCAGAATCTGTTGCTTAACAAAGAAGGTTTTCAGCTCAATGTACTTGATATACTTTCCCACAACGAAGAGGCTTTGGATGTATATCATCATTTATATCAGGAATGGAAAAAGCTCAGTAAAGAACTTGACGAACTGATTGTACTGGCCGAACAGAGCAAAACGGATGAAGATTATATCCGTTTCCAGTTAGAACAATTGGAGGAGGCACATCTTTCTGCCGGAGAGCAGGAAGAATTGGAACAGGAGGCCGAAACATTGGCACATGCCGAAGATATCAAAGCCGGATTATATCGGGTAGAGCAAACTCTTGCCTCAGACGAAGGAGGACTGTTGCCTGCTTTGAAAGAGAGTTTGGGTACTCTGAATGGATTGCAGCGGGTATACCAGTCTGCCGGAGAATTGGCTGAACGGATGGAGAGCACTTATATAGAACTGAAAGATATAGCTCAGGAAATATCGGATCAGGGAGAGAGTGTCGAGTTCAATCCATCCCGGCTGGAAGAAGTGAATGACCGGTTGAACCTGATCTATTCTTTGGAACAAAAACACCGTGTTCAGACAGTAGAAGAGTTGATCGTCCTTTCAGAGCAATATGCAACGAAACTTGCTGCCATTACTTCGTATGATGATCGGATAGCTCAATTGACGGAACAGAGAGATGCGCAATATAATAAGGTAAAGAAACAGGCGTTTGTCCTGACGAAGGCCCGTACGGAGATTGCCTGTGAAGTGGAAAAGCAGATGGCAGCTCGTCTGATTCCTTTGGGAATGCCCAATGTCCGCTTCCAGGTGGAAATGGGGCTGAAAAAAGAATTGGGTCCCCAAGGAGAAGATACGGTGAACTTCTTATTCTCTGCCAATAAGAACGGAGCGCTGCAGAGTATATCTTCAGTTGCGTCCGGTGGTGAAATAGCTCGTGTTATGCTGTCTATCAAGGCAATGATAGCAGGAGCCGTAAAATTGCCCACTATTGTGTTCGATGAAATCGATACCGGAGTATCCGGTGAGATTGCAGATCGCATGGCGGACATCATGCAAGAGATGGGTGAACAAAACAGGCAGGTGATCAGTATCACCCACTTGCCTCAGATTGCTGCCCGTGGACGTGCCCATTATAAGGTATACAAGCGGGATAATGATACGGAAACGAATAGCCATATTCGTCGTCTGACTGACGAAGAACGGGTAGAAGAGTTGGCACATATGCTGAGTGGTGCCACTTTGACCGAGGCTGCACTAAGCAATGCAAGGGCATTGCTGGAACCTTCTTTGAAAGAGAGAAAAATAATAAAATAAGTATATAGTGGCGTGCAATGAACATTGGCGAGTTGCATACTCTAAAAATGCAGACAATTACATGATTGATAAAAGCGAAATGATTTTCGGCGTCCGTGCCGTGATTGAAGCCATTCAGGCTGGTAAAGAGATAGACAAGATTTTGGTGAAGAAAGACATTCAGAGTGACTTGTCCAAGGAGCTGTTTGCTGCTCTGAAAGGTACGCTGATTCCTGTTCAGCGCGTCCCGGTGGAACGTATCAACCGCATCACCCGTAAAAATCATCAGGGTGTAGTGGCATTCATATCTTCGGTGACGTATCAGAAGACCGAAGATCTGGTACCTTTCCTCTTTGAGGAAGGTAAGAGTCCGTTCTTTGTTATGCTCGACGGGATTACGGATGTGCGTAATTTTGGTGCCATAGCCCGTACTTGCGAATGTGCCGGAGTGGATGCTGTCATTATTCCTGCGAAAGGAAGTGTTACGGTCAATGCGGATGCGATGAAGACTTCAGCCGGAGCTCTGCATACTTTGCCTGTCTGTCGTGAACAGAACTTAAAGACAACTTTACAATATCTGAAAGATAGTGGATTCCGCATTGTGGCTGCTACCGAAAAGGGTGATTATGATTATACGAAGGCCGACTATACCGGTCCGATGTGCATCATTATGGGCGCCGAGGACACCGGTGTTTCGTACGATAACCTTGCGTTATGCGACGAATGGGTCAAGATTCCGATGTTGGGCAGTATTGAGTCACTCAATGTGTCGGTAGCCGCTGGTATCCTGATTTATGAAGGCGTGAAACAACGTACAAATTAAAACAACATTCAAATACATGAAAAAGAGCATATTATTCACATTTGTGCTTTGTCTCCTGTCACAATGGAGTGTAGCGCAAGCCCCCAAATGGGTAGAGAAGGCGAAACGATCGGTGTTTTCCATCGTTACGTATGATAAAGACGACAAAATTCAGAATACCGGCAACGGATTTTTTGTGACCGAAGACGGAGTGGCTCTGTCTGACTATTCTTTGTTTAAAGGAGCTCAGCGTGCTGTTATCATTAATTCCGAAGGAGAGAAAATGCCGGTTGAATGTATTCTGGGAGCCAATGATATGTATGATATCATAAAGTTCCGTGTCGGCATTACAGTAAAGAAGGTACCGGCATTACAGGTGTCCACTATAGCTCCGGCTGTAGGTGCCGAAGTCTATCTGTTACCTTATTCCACTCAGAAAGGTGGAAACGTGACCAGCGGCAAAGTGAAAAAGGTGGATAATATCGGTGGTGATAAATATCATTATTATACACTGGATATGGTATTGAAAGATAAGATGGTGAGTTGTCCGGTAACGACAGCGGACGGTAAAGTGTTCGGAGTGGCACAAAAAGCTTCCGGACAGGATACTACCTCTATTAGTTATGCAGCAGGTGCAGCTTTTGCCATGTCACAGAATATCAATGCTCTTGCACTGAGCGATGCCGCACTGAATGCAATCGGTATAAAGAAAGGCTTACCTGAAGATGAAGATCAGGCTTTGGTTTACCTGTTTATCGCTTCTACGCAAACTACTCCTGAGGCTTATGCCGTTGCCCTTGATGATTTTATCAAAACTTTCCCGAACAGTGCGGATGGCTATCTTCGCCGTGCAGGGAACTATGTGTTTGCAGGTAAGGATATGGACAAAGCGGCTGCCGATTTGGAGCATGCCCTGAAGGTTGCACAGAAAAAGGATGATGTTTATTATAACATAGCCAAGTTGGTATACAACTACCAATTGAGTAAACCCGAAACCACTTATAAGGATTGGACGTATGATAAGGCTCTGGCGGATGTGCGTAGTGCGATAGCTGTTCAGGATTTGCCTGTATACCGTCAACTTGAAGGAGATATTCTTTTTGCCAAGCAGGATTATGCCGGTGCATTTACCAGCTATGACAAAGTGAACGGAACCGAATTGGCATCTCCGGCTTCCTTCTTCAGTGCTGCCAAGGCAAAGGAATTGAGTAAAGCTGCTCCCGAAGAGGTCGTTGCTTTGCTGGATAGTTGTATTGCCCATTGTCCGACGCCCATTACAGCAGATTTGGCTCCCTATCTGTTGGAACGTGCCCAGATGTATATGAATGTAGAAAAGTATCGTCCGGCTCTGGCCGATTATGATGCATATTTCAATGCAGTGAATGGCAGTGTTAACGATTTGTTTTATTATTATCGGGAACAGGCTGCCTTCAAAGCCAAACAATTCCAGCGTGCTTTGGATGATATCACAAAGGCAATCGAGCTGAATCCGGAAGATCTCACTTATCGGGCAGAGTTGGCAGTGGTCAACCTGCGTGTGGGACGCTATGCGGAGGCCGAGAAAGCATTGAAAGATGCATTGACTGTTGATCCGAAATATGCCGAAGCATATCGTTTGTTAGGAATTTGCCAGATTCAGTTGAAGCAAGAAAAAGAGGCTTGTGCAAGTTTTGCCAAAGCAAAAGAACTTGGCGATCCTAATGTGGATGAACTGATTAAGAAGCATTGTAAATAAAGTGCCGGAAATATAAAAGAGAAGAGGTTATCGTCATTGCGATAACCTCTTTCTTTATGGGGGAGATCCATTTCTAACATCTCCATTTTGTTAAAGTTTAGGTCTTATTCGGTTAAAGTTATTCTGATTCTTTTGTGTATTCATATATATAAATACGTTTGTTTGCCAAATACTGCATAGCTCTTATATTTTTTTCTTATCTTTGTTTTCATAAGAACTTTCCTGATAGGAGTTTTTTATCATCTTCAGGATATCAACTTTACCATAAATGTCAATCATTAATAAACCAAGTAAAATGAAAAAAGTAATTTGCAGTGATAAGGCACCGGGAGCTATCGGTCCTTACAGTCAAGCTATTGAAGCGAATGGAATGGTATTTGTTTCCGGTCAGCTTCCTATCGATGCAGCTACGGGACTGATGCCCGACGGTGTGGAAGCACAAGCCCGCCAGTCTCTTGAAAACATAAAACATATCCTTGAGGCTGCCGGTCTGACCATGTCAGATATTGTAAAAACGACAGTTTTCCTCCAGGATATGTCTTTGTTTGCCGGAATGAATGGGGTATATGCAACTTATTTTGAAGGCGCATTTCCCGCCCGTTCGGCTGTTGCCGTGAAAGCCTTGCCTAAAGATGCTTTAGTCGAGATCGAGTGTATCGCGGCACGATAATAAGTCGGCTACAATAAAGCTACTGCCTCCTACGAAGATCAAGTCTTCCGGGAGGCTTTTTTCTTGTGCGGCCTTTACGGCCGATTGAACATCAGGATAAGTTTTACCCTGCAGTCCGGCAGAGGCTCCGATTTGCTGTAACAGAGTCTCTGACAGAGCTCTTTTGACGCTCGCTTTGGTGAAATAGTAGACTGCATTTTTAGGCAGTAAGGCCAGTACTCCACTGACGTCTTTGTCATTCACCATACCGATGACCATGTGGAGACGTTCATATTTCATTTGCTTTAGTTGCTCTACGATATAAGAGATACCTGCTACATTGTGTCCCGTGTCACAAATGATGGTGGGAGAGTTTCTCAATTTTTGCCAGCGTCCTTGTAGTCCGGTCATTTGGTCTACTTGCCGGAAACCGTTTCTTACGTCATTGTCACTGATCTTATAACCTGACTTCCTCAGGATGGGAAGAGCAGACAGGAGTGTATTTGTGTTTTTTAGTTGATATGAACCTCCCAATACTCCTTCCAGTTCGGGATATGTCTCGTTTTCGTAGATCCAGCCGGAAACAGCTTCTGCTTCTTCTGCTTGTACAGCACTGGAGTGTTTTTCCGGACATTCTGTCCATTTTCTGTTCGTACAAGTTTTGAATTTTGTTGCTCCTTTTAGTCTTTGTTCTTCTTCTGCGAAGATGATAGGAGCTTCCACTTCCTGAGCTTTCTGCAAAAATACGGGCTTAGTCTCTTCGGTTGTTTCACCAATGACAACCGGTACACCTTTTTTTATGATACCTGCTTTTTCTGTCGCTATTTTTGCCAGTGTATTGCCCAGAAACTGCATGTGGTCGAAACTGATATTGGTGATAATACTCAAATCCGGATGAATGATGTTGGTGCAATCCAGGCGTCCTCCCAGTCCAACTTCGATTACAGCTACGTCGATATGCCGGTCGGCAAAGTATCGGAATGCCATGGCTGTAGTCAGCTCGAAGAACGAAGGATGCAATGGTTCAAAAAAAGAACGGTGGCTTTCCACAAAACGGATCACGTATTCTTGTGAAATGGTCTCGCCATTGATGCGGATACGTTCGCGGAAGTCGACTAAATGGGGCGAAGTATAGAGCCCGACTTTATATCCGGCCGACTGCAAAATTGCTGCCAATGTGTGTGAGCAAGAGCCTTTTCCATTAGTCCCGGCGATGTGGATACTTTGAAACGTGGTGTGAGGATGTCCCAAATATTCGTCTAATGCATGGGTGTTTTCCAGTCCCTCTTTGTATGCACTGCTTCCTACCTGCTGGAACATGGGAACGCTGTTGTATAGGTAGTCTAAAGTTTCCTGATAATTCATGTTTTATAATATTTAACGGGCAACTTCTTTTGTTTGCCTTTTTATTTGTTATCTTAGTTGCAACAATTCAACACAGAGGTGTCGATTGTCTTTTTGATTGCAAATATCAACATTTAAATCTAAGAATCATGGGAACAAAGAAAAATTTTGTGCTCGACACGAATGTTATTCTCCACGACTACAATTGCCTGAAGAATTTTCAGGAGAATGATATTTATCTTCCGATTGTTGTTTTGGAAGAATTGGATAAATTCAAGAAAGGTAACGAACAAATCAATTACAATGCGCGTGAGTTTGTGCGCGAACTTGATTTAATAACCGACGATAGCCTGTTCACCCATGGCGCCCCTTTGGGCGAAGGACTGGGCAAGTTGTTTATTATAACAGGTGATTCGGAAGCTCCTAAAGTACATGAATCGTTTCCTGCCCGTAAACCGGATCATCAGATATTGGCTGTAGCCGAGTTTCTGGCACGGAAGTATCCGAAAATGAAAAATATCCTGGTGACTAAGGATGTCAACTTACGGATGAAAGCCCGTTCCATAGGGATACTTTGCGAGGACTATATCACCGATAAGGTTGTGAATGTCGATATTTTCGAAAAATCGAACGAGGTATTCGAAAACATAGAACCGGAGTTGATCGACCGTATTTACTCGTCCAGAGAAGGGCTGGATATCAATGAATTTGATTTTAAGGACATTCTTCGTCCCAACGAATGTTTCATTCTTAAGAGTGATCGCAGCAGTGTGCTTGCCCGTTACAATCCCTTTACACACATGGTCTGCCGGGTAAATAAAACGAAAAATTATGGAATCGAACCGCGTAATGCGGAACAGAGTTTCGCTTTCGAAATTCTGAATGATCCCGATATAAAACTGGTGGCTTTGACAGGTAAGGCCGGAACCGGTAAAACATTGCTTGCCCTGGCCGCAGCTTTGGGAAAACTTACTGAATATAAACAAATTCTGCTGGCACGTCCTATTGTAGCCCTTTCCAATAAAGATTTGGGATTCCTTCCGGGAGATGCGACCGAAAAGGTAGCACCCTATATGCAACCCCTGTTCGATAACCTGAATGTAATAAAACGTCAGTTTGCCTCAAACTCTACCGAAGTGAAGCGGTTGGAAGATATGCAGAAGAGCGAGCAATTGGTGATCGAGGCTTTGGCATTCATTCGCGGACGAAGCCTTAGCGAAACCTACTGCATAATTGACGAAGCACAGAATCTGACCCCACACGAAATTAAAACTATTATCACCCGTGCCGGAGAGGGAACCAAGATGGTGTTTACCGGAGATATCCAACAGATTGACCAACCTTATCTGGACAGTCAGTCTAATGGTCTGGTGTATATGATCGATCGCATGAAAGATCAGAACCTGTTTGCACATGTCAATCTGGTGAAAGGTGAACGCAGCGAATTGAGTGAATTGGCAAGTAACTTAATGTAATATCCATATTTTAAAGGGACGGAAGAAGAGAATTCCGTCCCTTTTTTACACTATTATTCCACTTTTATTGTGTTAAAAACTTTATTTTGTCAAATAAAAACGCACGGGTTAGTGAAAATAGTGTATCTTTGCACCGCCTAAAACAAAAACTGTAAAACAAATGAAACAGAATTTTTTCCATCGGTATCTTTCCGCGAAGGTACTGCCCATTTGGACTATCCTATTGATTGACATATTTATTATTGTCGCATCCTGTTTGCTTGCCTATTCGCTTCGTTACGATTTTCGCAGCATTTTTCTGGATTCGTCTACGATAGATAAGACCATTCTTTGGACAGTAGTGGCTAATTTGATTTTCTTCCGGGTATTCCGTACCTATTCAAATGTGCTTCGCTTTTCTTCGTTTGTGGACATTATGCGCATTTTTGTGTCGCTTACGGTCTCTTATGGAGTACTGATGATTCTGAGTGTTCTGCTGGACGCTTATCTGGGTGTCCGGATTGGTGCCATCAGCGTGCTGTTTATGGCGTACGTGATCAATTTTGCCATGATGGCTTGTTCGCGTATAGTAGTTAAGATGTTTTTTGAAGTGCTCAACTTCGATGGTAGTCATACCACTAACGTATTTATTTATGGTGCCAAAGAGGCCGGAGTGAACATAGCCAAGTCTCTGCGTGTAAATTTGCGTAATCATTATCGTCTTCGTGGTTTTATAGCCGACGAGCCGGAGTTGATTGGTAAAGTTATGATGGGAGCTAAGGTATTTCCAAACGACGAACTACTAATTGAAAACATGAACGACCGTGATGTGCATACCATCATCGTTTCTCCGGTTAAGATGGAGAAACTGAAAAAGTCCGACATGATTGATACGCTGCTCTCCAATAACGTGAAGTTGCTGACCGCTCCTCCTCTGAGCGAATGGGGCGGACAATCACTCAATAAAACCCAACTGAAGGAAATACAGATTGAAGATCTCTTGCAACGCGAACCTATCGAGGTAGATATTCATAAGATTGCTTCCCATTTGGAAGGTAAACGAGTGATGATTACCGGTGCTGCCGGTTCTATTGGTAGTGAGATTATGCGTCAGGTTGCATCTTTCAACCCATATAAGTTGATCCTGATTGATCAGGCTGAGACTCCGTTACATGACATTCGTCTGGAATTACAAGATCGTTGGCGTGATATCGATGCTGAGACGATTGTTGCTGATATATCGAACGCTACCCGCATGGAAGCTATTTTCCGTGAATACAAGCCTCAATACATATTTCATGCAGCCGCGTACAAGCATGTGCCGATGATGGAAGACAACGTGTCGGAGTCTATTCAGATTAATGTGTCGGGTACACGTACGCTTGCCGATCTTGCCGTTAAATTCGGTTCGGAGAAATTTGTGATGATTTCTACGGATAAGGCTGTCAATCCGACCAATGTAATGGGATGTTCAAAGCGTATCTGTGAAATCTATGTACAGTCATTAGCGAAAAAATTACAGAAGGAAGGCACTCGTTCGGTGCAGTTCATTACCACTCGTTTCGGTAATGTATTAGGCTCTAACGGTTCGGTTATTCCCCGTTTCCGCGATCAGATTCAGCGTGGAGGTCCTGTAACTGTTACTCACCCTGAGATTATCCGTTATTTCATGACTATACCCGAAGCTTGTCGTCTGGTATTGGAAGCCGGTAGTATGGGTAATGGCGGAGAAATCTACATCTTCGATATGGGTAAACCCGTGAAGATTGTCGATCTGGCTAAGCGAATGATCAGCCTTTCGGGACGTACGGACGTGAAGATTGAATTTACCGGTTTGCGCCATGGTGAGAAGCTGTACGAAGAGTTGCTCAACGTGAAAGAGCTGACCAAGCCCACTTACCACGAAAAGATTATGATTGCCACTGTGCGTGAGTATGATTATGACGAAGTGAAAGAGAGAATTCAGAAATTAATCGATGTAAGTTACACCTATGATCAGATGAAGATCGTAGCTGCCATGAAAGATATTGTTCCGGAGTTTGTGAGCAAAAACTCTTGTTTTGAGGCATTGGATAAGAAAGACTAATCTTCAGAACCTGCCGGAATATCTTGATCTTAATTATATAATCAGAAGCTATAGGTTTAACTATAACTTCTGATTTTTTTATGTATTAATACCTTCTGCTATTTCGCAAATTTGTTAAACATATCTTTTACTTTGCCTGTTTCAGGCATATTCAATAAATAGAACTTTTCACAGGTACTTGCTCCGTATTGGCAGTTTACTGTACCGAAATCTTCTTCTTTACCCGACCGGTTATTTCCGTCCATGCGGAGGAATACATTCGGGAAGGCAACTGATTCAATGGTATATGAACCGTCGTTCTGTTCGTGCAGCTTGAAGTGTTCCCAGTCACTCGCTCCAAACTGACAGTTTACATGTCCTGCACCCGATCCTGCAAAGCCACGAATGCCACTTCCGTCCATGCGGAGAAATACCCCGGGATACTTTACTGATTCAATGGTAAACGTACCATTTTTCTGTTCTTGTACTTTAAATGCTCCGGTAGGAGACATATTTTTCTGGCAACTTACTTTTCCTGCACCTGCACCATTGGCTTGGGTAATTCCATTTCCATCCATCCGAAGGAATACATCTTTGAAAGCTACTGATTGAATCAGCAGCGGTTTCGAGAAATTTACTTTAATCATAATTCTTCTTGAGAAATATTTTATTCTCCTGTATTGAAGAGAACTTTCTTCCTACTCTATTTCCGGCTTTTCGGTTCCGCCCGTTTTTATTTATTCTTTGTAAGCTTACGACAGCAAAAGTGAAAAGAAAAGCCCTATCCTGAAAATATAAATTCCGAATAAGCTATAGTTCCTTTTAAAAGGAGGGATCGGTCTTTTGATTGCTTTCCTTGAGGGACAAGGACACGCGGCCCTGTATGCTTATAAGACAATAGCATTCATTCGGAAAAACATTCTTCCGGTTTAAAATATAAAATTGTAACCGGGTCGGGCACTCTCTATTTTTGCCGTCATAAAAGTCTGAATAGAAAATTGAAATTTATAAATAATCACAGATATGGCTGCAAAAATATTAAGTGTAGATGATGAACTCGATTTAGAGGTATTGCTTACCCAGTACTTCAGGCGACAGATACGAAAAGGTGAATACGAGTTTGCCTTTGCCCATAATGGGTTGGAGGCTTTACAGAAACTTCTGGAAACTCCTGATTTCGATATTATCCTGAGTGATATTAATATGCCCGAGATGGATGGATTGACCTTGCTGGCCAAGATCAATGAATTGAAAAATCCAGCGATGAAATGTATTATGGTCTCTGCTTATGGAGATATGGACAACATACGTTCTGCCATGAATAAGGGGGCATTCGACTTTGCTACCAAGCCGATAGATCTGGAAGACTTGTCGCGGACTATTGAAAAAGCAATCGAACAAGTCCGTTATATCCGGGAGTCACAGCAGGAACACAATCAACTGGAGTCTATCAAGAATGACCTGGCCATTGCAGGAGAAATCCAGCAAACCATTCTTCCCCGTTCTTTTCCGCCTTTTCCTGAATTGGCGGGAATGGTCGATATCTATGCCTCCATGACCCCGGCCAAAGATGTAGGTGGTGACTTTTACGACTTTTTCCAGATTGACGACGAGCGCATAGGTCTGGTGATTGCCGACGTATCCGGGAAAGGTGTACCCGCATCCTTGTTCATGGCCGTTAGCCGGACACTGCTTCGGGCAACCGCTCTCCGGGGAGTATCATCGGCTGAATGCCTCACTTATGCCAACAAGCTGCTGTGCAAAGAAAGTATGGACTCTATGTTTGTGACGGTTTTTTATGGGATCTATAACTGTAGGACCGGTGTAATGGATTATACCAATGCCGGACATAACCCTCCATCTATTCTTCGGAGAAACCGATCGGCAGCGTACTTGCCCGTCGCTTCCAATTTTGTGGTCGGAGTGTTCGATGACATTGAATTTGAAAGTAATACATTGGAGTTTGGAGTCGGAGATACTCTACTTCTGTATACCGATGGGGTAACGGAAGCCTTCAATGATAAACGCGAACAATTCTCGGAAGGCAAACTGCAGGAAGTTCTGGGTGCTTTGCAAGAAGATACTTCAGCGAAAGAGGTCGTTACGCAGGTGCTTCACTCTGTCAGGGCTTTCTCCGGAGATTATCCTCAGTCCGATGATATCACTTTACTGTCTCTTCAACGAATCAGATAATACTAAAAAATAAGAAAACTATGGAAAAGTATGAAATTCATCCAGTTGGTGCCGTTTTGGATTCAAATACAAGCGCTGACGAACAAACTAAAATTGTAGCTCTTATTGAGCAAGGGCATTCTGTGGCGTTGGACCTCAGCAATTGTTCCTACGTATCCAGTGCCGGATTACGCGTTATGCTCTACGCCTTTAAACTGGCAAAGGCTAAAGGCAGGAATGTATGTCTTGTCGGTGTGTCGCAAGAGATTAAGGACGTAATGCACATGACCGGATTCGATAAGTTTTTTCGTTTCTATCAGACCCTTGACGAATTATCACAATCTTAAAAAATACCTGAGCAATGACGTTACTTCAGTTTCGCCCTGTCGTCGGGAGGTTGGATGAAATTCTCGATATGCTGATGCATAGCCGTGAAGTTACTTCACATCCCTCCCTGTCTTATGCCCTCCGTTTGGTAAGTGAGGAGATAATAGTCAATATTATCAATTATGCTTATCCGCAGGAAACGGACGGTTACCTGACTCTGTGTTTATGGGATGAAGGTGGAGAGATTGTCCTGGAATTCATAGATGGAGGTGTTCCGTTCAATCCTCTGGCTAAAGCCGATCCGGACATTTCATTACCGCCGGAACAGCGTGAGATAGGGGGATTGGGGATTTTTCTGGTACGTGAAATGATGGATGATGTGGCGTATGCCTACGTCAATAAAGAGAATCGGTTAACCATTAAAAAGAAGTATCCGCAATCGGAAGATGAACCTGTATGATGATCAAGTTAAGCCAAAATATAATCCGTTGGATCATAGCAGTCCCTTGTGTACTGTTGACCGTTTGTCTGGTTTTATACCGGGCCTATCGTTATTCGGAATTGGAGAGAGACCGTCTGACTTTGTCTTTGGAGGAGTTTCAGGACAAAGAAAGGCAGTCGGTTCTTATCCAACGTGTCAGTCAGCAAATGGAGGAGATTGCCTATCAGCAAAAAGACATTTCCGAAAAGAGAAGACAGGAAGCTGTCGCGCAGACCCGGAAAGCTAATCAAATGCAGCAGCAGGCGGAAATAGCTCGTGAAAAGGCATTTACTGCACAATGGGAGGCTGAGAAAGCCTATCGGTTGGCGGATGAACAGAAGAATCTGGCAATGGAACGACAACTACAGGCTGAACAATCGAAGAGAGTGGCCGATACGTTGGCTTTTCTGGCCTTGGGACGTTCATTGGGTACGCTTTCTGTCACCCAATACCGGTCCGGCAACATGGAACTGGCCTCGTTGCTGGCATATACTTCCTGGCAGTTCACAAAACACTATGATGGTGATGTGTATCATCCGGCTGTCTTCAACGCTTTGTCCTTATCTTGCAGGCAAGATCAACTTTGGTTTAGACACAAGGGGGCTATCACCGGCATCAGGTTGTTGCACGAAACAATTGGAAACCCGCAGACTTGCCGGGATTCTCTGCCGGGATTGGTCACTGTCAGTAAGTACGGTGAAATGATATGTTGGAAGTCGGGAGATGGACAAACGTACACATCCGGATTTCTGTTGAGTGATTCCCGTTATGATTTTCGGGATGTGCTGATCCATTCGGATTCTCTGGTGTATGCCCTGTCCTATGACGGATGCCTCGTCTCCGTGAACTCTGCCGGTATGGCTGCTTACCTTTTGCCTGAAGGTAAATACCGGCAATTGATTCCGGCTGCTTCCGACCGGCTTTTAGCTATTTCTGCAACGGGTATTTATGCTTTTGACTGTATCAGCCATCAGATACAGCTTTGTTTTCAGCCGGAGTATCCGGTCACTTGTGTCGGGAAGTCAGGAGATAACCTCTATGTCTTTTTAAAGAATGGAACAGTAGCCTTGCTTTCATCTGCCGGTCAATTTGTCCGGTTTATAGAGGGGTGGTCGCAAGGGGGGAGGATTACCTCTTTTTGCTCTCTTTCTGATGAAAGGTATGCCGTGGGGTGTAGGGAAGGAACCATTTTAATATGTGACAAAGATGGGAATGTCCTGCAAAAGCTGATCGGACACCAGGCCGCCGTCACCGCCATTTTCCGGAAAGGGAATAAACTGTTTTCAAGCAGTTATGACTGTACGCTTCGTTTATGGGATCTTCATAAAGGGAAGACGGAATCTGCTGTAATTATGACAAGCAGTGGATGGATTCACACTTTCTGCCTTCATCCGGATGGTACATCCATTTTTATGGGAGACGAACAGGGCCGGTTATACCGGATACCCGTTTCGCCCGATCATATGGCTACTGTTGTCCGTCAGGGATTGCGACGCGACTTCACACAGGAAGAATGGGAGTACTATGTCGGTAAGCAAATACCATTTGAATCTTATTATTTAAAAACGTACCAGCCATGAAAAAGATACTCTTATTGATGTTGTGCCTTTGCCCGATATGTGCGGATTCACAAGAAGGAGTTCCATTCTTTGTGAACTATCCGTCTTCTGTGTATCAGGCGCACAATCGTAATTTCGACGTTGTGTGTGACAGCTGCGGGAATGTTTATTTTGCCAATTTCGAGGGTATTCTTCATTATGATTACAATCGTTGGGAAACAATCTATACGCCCGGATTTTCCCGCGTCACCCGTCTGTTCCGCGATTCGGGGGATAGGATATGGGCAGGAGGATATAATGTATTCGGAAGGATAGAGCATGATGAACGCGGATGTGTCGTGTTGAGAACCATTGTGTCCGATCTGGACCCTTCTTCTTTCGGTGAATTGGATGATATGGCGGAAGTTGACGGACTTATTTACCTGAAAACGACATCGGGCCGATGTTATACGGTTCAGGAAGATACCCTCCTGTTTCCCACACAGATACTTCCGGTTCAGTTGCAGGAGAAGTGGCAGAAGCAAACGACATTGGAGGATATCGGCCGTGGATTGTCGGTGAACGACAGTGAAGGGAAAGAACTACTTTCTATAACCGAGAATAACGGTCTGTGCAGCAATTCCGTATCTTCTGTTGCTACCGATGGGCGGGGGAACCTTTGGGGGGCCACTGATAATGGGGTATTTCATGTATTCACTCCTTCTTTATTCAGCCGCTTTACTTCCTATGAAGGTTTGAAAGGAGAGGTCGTGTCAGTCATCCACTACAAGGGGATGCTGTATGCCGGCACCTTACAGGGGTTATATGTATGGAGGCACAATGTCTTTGTACCTGTCAGGGGGATTACGCAAGCTTGTTGGCAACTTGTGCTTTCTCCGGAAGGAGAGTTATATGCGGCTACCAGTGATGGGATATATGTTGTCGGGGATTATGACCGTTTGAGAAAACTTACAGAGGTTGCAGCCTATTCGTTGGCATTCGCGGATGGCACCGATATTTTAATGGGAGCTATGGACGGGATTTATCGGTATTCTACCCGGACAAGGAAGGTCGGGAGAGTTTCCGGAATTGAGAAGGTGGTACATTTGGAAGTGAAAAAAGATCATTCTGTATGGGCAAAAACCATGTATGGAGAAATCTATCTGCAGAAAGGAGATGGAACTTCTTTCGTCCTTCAGCCAAGGGGAAACGAAGAAGTGATGACCGGATATACGGACAGCCGCGGATACAATTGGCAAACGAATCTGAAGGGTAAAGAGTTGCAAGTGACGCATTCGCAGGACAATACCGGGAAATTAAACCAATGCCTGCATGCAATTCGAAACTATGTTGTGCGGGTAATTTATATAGAAGAAAGGAATGCAGCCTGGTTTGGGGGTGATTTTGGTTTGATCCGGATGGATCTTGGCAAAGCACAGGCGTTTACTCCGTTTGTTCCTCGTATTTATCTTCGTGAGGTTTGTCTGAACCGCGATTCCATATACCGGGGAGGGGATTTACCGATAAATCCGGAGGCAGCAAACCAACGTATCGACGATATATCCCGTTTTGGAGATGATGTCCGCGCCATTCGTTTCTCGTTTGCCACGGATGCGGCCTGTTTCACGGGTTCCAATGAATATAGATCCCGTCTGGTCGGTTACGATCCGGAATGGAGTTCGTGGGATTACCGGACAGAGAAGGAATATGCCAATCTTCCTTCGGGTACATATACGTTTTGCGTGCAGGCACGTGATATTTACGGTACGATAAGCGAAATAAAACAATTCCGTTTTTCGCTGTCACCTCCTTTTTACTTACAGTGGTATAGTCTCGTTTTGTATGCTGTCACTTTGGGAGGGATACTGTTCCTGCTGTTTAAATGGCGGATGCACAACTTGCTGAAAGAGAAGGAAAGGTTAGAGAATCTTGTAGGCCAACGTACCGGACAGTTGGTGCGGCAAAAAAATGAAATAGAGGAAAAGTCCCTGAAGCTGGAAGAGGCATTGAAAGAGCTGAGGCAGGCACAAGATGATCTGGTGCGACAAGAGAAAATGGCCACTGTCGGTAAACTGACACAAGGGCTGATCGACCGTATCCTGAATCCGTTGAATTACATTAATAATTTTTCTCACCTGACTTCGGGGTTATTGCAGGATTTATATCAGAACCTGGAAAGTGCACAAAAGCTTTTGGATGAAGACACTTATCTGGATTCGGTAGATGTCATAGCCATGATGAAAGATAACCTGGCAAAAATAGAAGAACACGGAAGCAATACTACTCGTGTGCTGAAGGCTATGGAGGAGGTTTTGAAAGACCGTAACAAGCAACTGGAGAAGATAGAATTGACGGGTTTGTGCCGGAAAGACATGGAACTGCTGGAGAGTTATTACCGGAAGGAAATCAGTGAAATGCACATTTCGGTCCGGACTTCTCTTCCCGATACACCATTGTTCATTAACGGAAATGCCGAGCAACTGGGGAAAACCATTATGAGTCTTCTTAACAACGGCATGTATGCCATAATCAAGAAGTATGGCAAGAATATATATCCGGCTGAGATTGGTCTGTCATTGGAAAGCCGAAACGGACAGGCAGTCATCTGCTTATACGACAATGGGGTGGGCATTGAACAAAGTATTCTTGAGAAAATCTTCGATCCGTTCTTTACGACGAAGACAACCGGTGAGGCGGCAGGTATCGGATTGTATCTGAGCAAGGAAATCATACTCAATCATCGTGGAAAGATAGCAGTACGCTCAGAGAAAGATGAATATACGGAGTTTGCCATTACTTTGCCTCTATGGGAGGACGGGACAGGATGATCTGTACCTTCCGGACGGAACATCCGTTCATCCTGCTTTTTACAAGCATATGTAAATGCTTTTACATACCGGCGTAAAGGCATTTACCTGCCGACGTAAAAGCATTTACATGCCGGCGTAAAAGCATTTACCTGCCGGTGTAATAAGTCGGTAAATGCACTGTTTTGATTAACAGCGTAGTATCCCGTCGGATTATACAAGCTAATAATGATATAGTACTTAAAAAGATTGATTATGGAAAGAAACATTTCACAAGAAAAACGAATTGAAGAGCTGGAAGCACGGCTCAGAGAACAGGAAAAGTTGGGGTCATTGGGATTGTTGAGTGCCGGTATAGCCCACGAAATACAGAACCCACTGAACTTTGTCATTAATTTCAGTAAATTGTCCGGGCAGTTGTTGTCCGATCTGGATACCATTGTTGATGAAACCGGGAACCGTATTTCGGAAGAATCGCTGGAAGATATTAAAGATATACTTTCCGGATTACGTGAGAACATGGACAAGATCAGAGAACATGGTGACCGGGCTATTAGTATTATCCGTGGCATTCTACTCTATTCCAGGGGTAAGGATGATGAGTTTATGCCTTCACAGATACAGAAGTTGACAAAAGAATATGTGTGGCTGGCTTATCATGCGATGCGTGCCAACTACAAGAATTTTAATATTGCCATTCATGAAGACTATGCCAAAGACATTCCTCCGGTCCGGCTGATTCCGCAGGATTTCAGCAGGGCAGTGCTGAATGTGATGAACAACGCCTGCTATGCGGTATGGAGAAAATGGCAGGATACTCCCGAAGGATATTCTCCTGAGGTAACGGTGAGTCTGGAAAAGCTGGATAAAAGAATCGTGCTTACCATCCGTGATAATGGAGAAGGTATGAGTCCGGAAGTCAAGCAAAGATTGTTCGACTCTTTTTTTACGACTAAACCGGTCGGGCAGGGGACAGGGCTCGGAATGTCGATCGTCCGCGATATTATAGAAAACAAACATCACGGAAAGGTGCTGTTTGATTCGGTTCAACATGAATATACTTGTTTTCGTTTTATCATCCCGGTCACATGAAACGCTACCTGTTGTTATATATCTTCTCCTGTTTTTTTGCCGTGCAACTGACAGCACAATCGGCAGACAGTGTCCGAAATTCATTTGTAAGGGCAGAAGCGCTTTATAAAACTGGAGATATTGATCAAGCCTGCCGTATATTGGAGGAGAATCTGCCGTCTTTTCGGGGGACGATGCGCACCGAGGCATGCCGCCTGACTGCTTTATGTCTTCTGGCTTTGGACCGTTTTGCAGAAGCGGAACAATATGTCTCATTGTTGTTGAAGGACGAACCCTATTATTATATCTCGTTACAGGATCCGGAACGTTTTGCGGACATGGTTAGGAAGCACAGGGAGACTAAAGTAACCTTGGTCACGGCTTCGCAACAGGTGGAGACTCCGGAAGAAGCTCCTGTACCTGTCACTCTGATTACAGAGGAGATGATTCGGGCTATTCATGCCCGATGCCTGCGTGACGTATTGATTGCTTATGTTCCCGGCATATCCGGTTTGTCTTCCAATGAAGAGATGAATCTGGCTATGAGGGGAGTCTATTCGTCCGGACAGGAAAACATACTGGTTATGCAGGATGGGCAGCGCCTGAACAGTTACATCACGAATGCTGTTTCGCCGGATTATGGTATTAGCCTGGCTAAAGTCAAACAGATAGAAGTGCTTCGCGGACCGGCTTCTTCGCTTTACGGTAGCGTGGCGCTGACAGCCGTGATTAACATTGTCACTAAGGACGGGGTGGACATTCGTAATGGTGCCGTATCTGTCGGTGCCGGAGACCGGGGGCAGCTGGCTGCTGACTTGTTATTGGGCAAACACGACATGAACATGGATTTTATGGCATGGTTTTCCTTGTATCGTGCAACGGGAGAGTCGGTTTTTGTCCCTGCCGGCAAACAATATGCCCTTTATCCGAGAGACGGATTTATTTATCTGGACGGTTATTCCGAACTGCCCGCTCTGGATGGCGGCATTAAACTGCAACGGGGAAACTTACTTTTCAGTTTTAGTATGAACTATGCTAAAAAAAGGCAGCCTTATAGCATGTGGCTTTTTGCTTCACCCTACTCTTATAAGAAGTTCCGCACTTTTGATGGTGCCGGTCCGGGATATTCCAGATGGTCGGCCAGAGAGCAGGCGGTTTACAGTCGTACGTGGCAAAATGTGAGTTTCAGTACGACGTTCTACACCGACTGGAACAAAAATGTACGTTATGAAACCGCAGGAGATACATTGCAGGATTACCCTATTTACCTCAATCCCAATGACAGCACCAAACTCATTTTTCCGGATCGTGGAGTTTTTCAATACATCCGCTGGATGGACTTCAATGTTGGCTTTAACACTCGTGTGAGCTATACTTACGATTGGGGAAGATACGGAAAAGGTAATATGCTTGGCGGCGTGGAGTGGAATCGGTATGCACTTTATGATTCTGAATACCTGGAAGGTATGAATTTCAGAGAAATAGTCAGGACATGGACCGACAAGCGGCTTTACACTGGTCACGAAATGAACGCAAACGTATTTCTTCAATTCAAACATAATCTGCATAAAAACTGGATTGTAAATGCCGGAATCAGATACGACTATAAGAAACGGAGAAATAACCGGATAATGCAGGCCTTTTCTCCCCGTGTATCGCTTATTTATCTTCGGGACGGACTGAATCTGAAAGCCAGTTATTCCAGGTCGTTTGTCGATGCACCCTATTATTACAGAAACAACGATATGGATACTTACTCCGGTGGCGAGAATCTGCAGGCTGAATATCTGAGTTCGTACCAGTTGACTTGTGCCTATCATTATCGCCCCTTTCATATAGATGTTGAATGCAACCTTTTCTACAACCGGGCTTCCCATTTTCTGTTTACCCAACCGGAAACCCGTATTTACGAAAATGCCGGTCTGCTGGATATGGGAGGTATCGAGGTAACCGCGCGTTACCGGGCAAACCGATTAAATCTGGATGCAAACTTGTGCTATCAGAGAGTATTGGGTTATACCAATTTCTTTGTTACCGACGGGTCGGTTAACAATGTGCCGGATTTTTCCGTGAACCTTGTAGCCGGCTATTTCCTGGTAAAGAAGAAAATATGGAACTGGTCTGCCCATGTAAAAATGAATTGTAATAGCCGTTGCTATACACAGGTCAGCGTATTGGAAAACGGACTCAACGGAGATGCCACCAATTATACTGTCCGTCTGCCGGGCTATACTGTTTTCTCTTTCACTACCAGATGCAGGTACAAACAGATAGAAGGCAGTCTGGGAGTTGAGAATCTCTTTAATAACCGATATGAATGCGGAGGAGCAAATATTCCCATCCGGCAGAAAGGACGGTGGATTTCCGGCAGTATATTGTATAATTTCTAAATCAAAAAACAATAATGAAAACAAATATTCAAGAAACTTTTTTTCAGTCATTCTCTACTTGGGGTGACCAAACGGCCGTCATTGCGAAAGACGGTACTGTCTCTTATCAGGAACTGGAACGTTATTCCGGGAAAATAGCGCAAATTGTCCGTCAACATTTTCCGGTGACTCATGCATCCGGCTTCCGCAATGTCTGTATCGGAGTTTGTATGGGACGGAATAAAACTCTGGTTCCTGCTATTATGGCCATCTTTCGATTGGGGGCGACTTATCTGCCCATAGATCCTGCTTTGCCGGATAACCGTAAACGATACATGGCCGAAAATGCAGGTATGGTTTTGTTATTGACCGATTCACCGGATGAAGTCAGTGGAATTCCGGAAGTCTGCCAGCTTCATCTGGACTTGTCAGCACTCTCCGGCCCCTCCATTGACGGATATGCCGAGGTCTTCCCCGATGATTGCGCCTACATCATATATACTTCCGGGACGACAGGAAATCCCAAGGGGGTACAGATCAGTTATTCCAATCTGGGGACATTTACAAAGAACCTGATGAATACGGAACTTTATCATTTAGCCAACCCCTCGGACAGGTATCTCGCCTTTGCCAGTATCAGTTTTGATGCCTCCATATTAGAATTAATGATGTGTGTGCCGATTGGGGGGACTTTGGTTTTGGCGGGGGAGGAGGAACGCAGGGACATTTCTTTGCTGGACGGACTGATCAGGCGTGAGCAAGTGAATGTGGCCTTTTTCGCTCCTTCATTATTGGGCATGTTTGCCAATCTTGACTTTCCGTTCATGAAGACTTTGCTGTTTGGTGCTGAGGCTATCAGTGAAAAGTTGTTTAATAGGTTGAAACAACAGCCATACCGGTTGATGAATGTCTATGGTCCGACAGAGAATACGGTACTCAGCACCATACGGATTGTAAATGATGAGACTTCGTACGACAATATCGGTTATCCGCTGGAAGGAACCACCTGCCATATCTTGTCCGAAGATCTTCAACAGGTGGTTGGTGGAGCAACAGGAGAGCTTTATTTGAGTGGTCCACAGGTTTCACCCGGATATATCGGGAATAAAGAGTTGAATGAAAAATCATTTATCTTCTATCATGGGGAACGGTTGTACAGGACGGGCGATTTGGTTCGGCAACAGCCTGACGGCTCTATACGTTTTATCGGACGAAAGGACACACAAGTCAAGATACGGGGATTCCGTATTGAACTGAGGGAGATAACGGAATGCCTGAATAAGGATCCGGAGGTTGAGAAAGCTCACGTAGTGGTAGTGGAGCAAAATGGACGGCAATTATTGGGTGCTTACTTGCAACCATCAGTGCCCGGCTGTTTTCATCCGGAAGATGTAAAAGAACGTTTACGGTCGGAACTTCCTTATTACATGATACCTAATTTATGGCAGGTGGTAGATCGTTTTCAGCGTACAATGAATGATAAGATCGATACTCGTTCACTCCCGCCTTTTGCTCCGGTGGAGTTGGAGTATGTCCCTCCGGTGCATCCGGGAGAAATCATTTTATGTGATATTTTGAAGGAAATGCTGAATTTACCCCGGGTCAGTGTTGAGGCCGGTTTGATTGATGACCTCGGAATGACTTCGTTGGATATACTGAGGCTGGTTACCGAGGCAAATAAAAGAGGATGCCCGATTAGTGTATCTGCCGTTTATGCTACCGATACTCTGCGCCGGCTGTTGGTGGTTCCCCGGCAAGAACCCGTTTATTGGTATAAGCAGCAAAATCTCAAGAAGCCGGTTATCATTCTGGTTTGCGGGTCTGCTTATTTCAATCATTGGTATTTTCACTTTGCCGACCGCTTATACGAAAAATATGATATTCTTGTGATAGATGCTGTTTACGATCACTTCTGGAAAGTGGCCGCGGATGTTACGGGATTGCTGGAATATTATGCCCGGGCGGTACAACCAATGATCCGGGAACGTACTGTTTACGCGCTTACCGGTTTCTGCATGGGTGCCGAACTGGCAATCGGCCTGGCCGAGTTGTTACGCCGTTCTATGGGGATAACACCGAAGGTTTTCGCACTCGACGGACAGGCCTGGCAGAATCCCGCTTTGTGCCGGAATTATCCTTTACTGATATTCCCCGGAGATACTGACGAGATGATACGTGAACGGAACGAAATCATTGATATTTATTTCAGTACGACTCCCAACCTGATTTATCAGGGAGAGGTGATTGTGTTGTTATCCGGATTATTCCATCAACAGGCCGGATTGTCTCCCGAAGAGGCATGGACAGAGGAAAACTACCGTATATTCCGGACTGAATATGACAATTGCGAAAGATTGTGGAACAAATATTATCCGAATGCTTCTGTCCTGCGATTACCGACAGATCATTGGCACTTTCTGGAAGGCGAATCACTGGAACAACTGATCACTGTTTTTTTTAAGTAAGTATCTATGCAGACAGACAATTTCACTTTGGGTAAGAAGGATCTTCTTATTTTGCTTGGGCTGACTCTTGTACTTCCTTTTCCGATCAACTGGGCATTGATCAGACTGAATCCGTTGACCCTGATGCCGGGTGCGGACGATGTGCCCACCTGGATTGGTTTCGGAGGTAGTTACATCGGAGGAATCATTGGCGGAGTCATTTCAATCTTGATTTTAAACAAGACACTTCGTCAAACCGGTGTACTCCACCATGACCTGAAACTTTTGCAGTTGGATACCATCATCTATACTCAGCAACAAGATTGGTTTACCGGTTTTAAACAAGAATTGGCTGAAAATCTGAAATCCATTGATCTATATGTGTTGAATACCATCGTTTCATCCATATCCATGAAGAATTATGCATATGCCAAAGAGGTCTTGAGCGAGATCAATAAAAACCTCGAATATCAGATGGTTGCTGCATCCTTTTCTTTCACCTCCTCCCGCCTTTCGCCGGAAGAGCAAAAATATATGCAATTGGTGCGTCGGATACAGACTGAATACAGTTCTTTTATCAAAGATATTCTTTACTATATTCCTTTGGCGGAGACGATGGCTTCCCGGAAAAAACTGAACTATGAACAGTTGATGGACTATACGCTGTCCCAATACGATTATTTGCAGGGGCAGGAAGGAGAATCTGCTGTTTCCGGAGCCGTCATACCACGTGTTATGGAGATCGATCCTTCTGATAATATAGGTAAGGAGTTGGAACGGATTATGGAAGAAAGATTAACCGGGCGTACTTATCTATATCACATGAAGTCTGATCTTGCAGAGGTTACCCATCAATTAATTATTTATGAAGAACAGCGTATCAATGCCATTCTGTATAAACCTGTGGGAGAAACACATTGACAGATATTAATATAAAATGGTATTTTTTTATTTCAGTATTAAAAGTGAATTTATATTTGTTTTTCTATTGATAAAAGAGTGTTTTAAACTTTATATGTCTTTTATAAGAGAATACTTTCGGAAAAAATAATCTGGTATTCGGAAAAAAAAGCACACTATACGGAACGTAAAATTTCTATAAGTTAATAAAATCCTATTTTTGCACTAAATGAAATTTAATAAGTTAAGTTATGAGCAAAAATAGAGGTCTATACAGGCTGTTTTTGTATTTTGTCTTTATCATGCCTGTGTTTTTAAGCTGCCGACATAGTCCGGTAGAAATGCCGGACGGTATGTATGGAAGATGGAAATCATCCACAGACCGTCCGGACATAACATTAGGGACAGACAGCATAGGATATTTTGCTATTGTTCATCATCGTATTAATGACGGACGAGTCTGTCCGGTCCGCTATCCGCTTCATCTTAGTTCACCCACAAAAGGGTATATCCGGGCAGAGGGTTGTATTCTGTTTTATTATGACAGCCTGAAACATACTTTGTACTTTTCTCCCGGAGGAGATTATGCTAAATAATCGCATGGACGTACTTCAGTTAACTAACAATAAAATAATTATGAAAGAGAACTTGATCAAACCGTATTGTTATTGTGGTGAGTCGGAAAACTCATTGGTTGATAATGCTATTTTTGTGTACTTCAGTGATGAGTACAGAAGGGTGCTTCTGGATGAAATCTTATGGGTGGAAGCATCCGGAAGTTATTGTGTCATTTATATGGAGGATGGTGCCGAGATAACAGTGAGCTATCCTTTGGATCGTGTTTTCAACAATGATCTGCCTTGTAGCAAATTTAAAAGGATCCACCGGTCGTATGCTATCAATCTTTTTAAAGTGACCGGGTTTGCCGGTAACTACGTACACATCGGGAAAAAGATGTTGCCGGTGAGTGAATCTCACAAAAAGGACTTTCAAGCCTGTTTCCATAAGATTTATTCAAAACGGGCATTGGGAAAGTGACGAAAGGGAGTGGGAAGAAATCCGGCTCCGTCTAAAATTAAAAATTTACTACGCAAAGAACGTGCACTACCTTTGCATCGTAAGCTTACAAAAGAGAAAAAACAATTAAGTAACAAATTTAAAAAACAATTATTATGGCAGTTGACAAAACACCGTCGCAAGTTGCAACCAGTGCGTTGCAGTCGATTCCGTTTGGTTCTATTATTGGTGGCCCGTTGAAGGCATGTGTGGAAGCGCAGGCTTTAGCCGCTAAAACCACTTGGGAGTTTATTCAGAACGTGGGTATTAATGTGAATCCGGAAACCGGTGAGAAAACAGCGGTTAACGTTTCGTTCTCATTCATTCAGGGCGGACGCCTGGTTCAGTTGAATATTCCGTTGCTGACTATCGTTCCTATTCCTTATATTGCAATCCGTGAAGTGGACATCAATTTTAAGGCTAATATCAGTGCTTCTTCTTCATCGGCAGCAGAAACAAACGAGTCAGTATCCAAAGATGCGGCCCTGAAGGCTTCGGCCAGTTTGGGATTGGGATGCTTCAAGATGAATGCCAATATGAATGCAAGCTATTCATCGAAAAAGGACTCTAAAGCGACTTCCGATTCTAAGTACAGTGTAGAGTATACTATGGACGTGGCTGTAAAAGCCGGACAAGACAGTATGCCGGCAGGTCTTTCTAAAATCCTGGAATTGCTGGGTAATTCATTGGATGTTTCCGATCCAACCGGTACATTGGAAGTGAACAGCAACTTGCTGCTGATTGAAGATGGCAAAGAGAAAGTACAGCTGATTGCTACCTATAAGGATCCTAATGGTCTGCTGGCTCCTGAAAAACTGACTATTTCCGGAACCGGTGCCAACGCTGCTGACTTTAAGGTAAGTGGTGACAGTAAAATTATCGATTTGCCGGAAGGTAAATACACTGTCAAAGCAGAGGGAAGCAAGAAGGAAGTTATTATCGAAGTGAAGAAAGATACGGCAGCTCCTCAGACTGGGACACCGGCATAACATTAATTAAAACTTAAGAACTCATAATATGGCTCAGTTAAGTTCAGTAATCGGCTCTATATTGCGTGATATTGTTTCGGCACAGCACGAGGCCAACCTTTATTCATTGTCGCTTGGCGACTCTTACGGGAAAGACGGAAAGGCGAAAGATTTTCAACTGCCTAATGTCATGGTCAGCGATATGGAACTGGATTTAAAATATGGTGTGAAAAGTGCATCGGAAAGTCAGCAACAGTTTAATATCAAATATGATAAGTTCCGTCAATTCCTCAAGGAACTGTGCGAACAGGTTGCGAGGGTAGCTATCAGCAGTGCCGCCACTACAGTGATGACCTCGGATATAGAGAGAAATGAAGGAGAGAAACACTTCTTTGAACGGCTTAAAAAAGAAAACAAACTTCATCAGGAATTCTGCACTTTTCTGAGCCGTAATATGAGAAACTCTTTCCGAAATAACCTCTATGATGCCGTAGACAGCAGCAATGGTTCTGTGAACAACGATGTTGTGATCAGCAGGCTGACGGATGTCGTGCGTAAAAAGTTTCTTTATGATACGGACCTCGATGATCTTTTTGCCGGAGAAGATGGAGAAAAACTTCGTGATACCGCTGAAAAGAACATTATAAAAGCGATGGAAGCTATTGTGAAAAAGCTCTCGGTAGACGCTAACTTCAAAAGTCTTCATTCATTTCCACAACTGGATGTGGCCATCACGGCTGATGAACTGATGAATATGCCTGAAGAAGCGATACACAGTTTTAAGATCAAGTTCAGTCCTCGCAATTATTCAGTCAGTCAAACGGACGATGATTCGTTACTGGAAGATTTTGTGATGCGATAATCAATCCTAATCAATTGGTACAATATGGATAAAAAGAAAGTTAGGAGCGTTAGTAGTCAGGTAATGGAACTTCAGCAATTAATTGCCGGTCCTTTGATCGCAACAATTGAAGCAGATTCATTATCTTCGCAAAGGTATCTGGATTATTTGATGAAAATAGCATTTGAATCTTATGATCCTGCAACAGGACGGACCGGTAAGATACGTATGCTTACGTTCAACTATCAGAGTCAGGATGCCGGTGGAGGAAGAAAACAAAGTGTGAGTATCCCGATACTTACGCTGGTACCTTTGCCACTGTTACAAGTGCAGGAGGCGGATTTCGATTTTGATATTAAAATCCTGGATGCTTTATCGGAGACAGCAGAAGAGAAATTCTCGCTGGAAGAAGGCAAAAGCGTGAGTGAACCGCAAAGTGGGGGAGGATTTAAACTCCGGGCTTCGCTGGCTCCCAAACAGGGAGAGGGCAGCAGCACCTCAAATGTGCAGCAGAGCTTGTCGGCGAATATGAAAGTAAAGGTGAAGATGCGTCAGGCAGATGTGCCTGCCGGATTGTCCAACTTACTACATCTGACGGCAAGCAATATGCAAGTAGAAGAGACTGAAACTGAAGAAATAACGGAAGGAGGAAAGAAATGAATAATGTAGCAGAACATGCCCGTGAACAGAAAGCCGGGATGAAGTGTCCGCAATGCGGAACGTTTATTGAAACATCGATTTTTGAGTTGTTGACATCCAATGCCTTGCAATGTCCATCCTGTCACTTGCGTCTGAACATAGACCGTATGAAATCAAAACCGGCTTTTGACGCATTACGGAAAGTGCAGAATGCACAAGAGAATCTGGAGAGAAAGAGCAAATTCAACGGCTAAGTGCACGGATTATGAAATTAACTTTTTTCAAACGGGTGGGGGAGAAGATCCGCCATCCGTTCCGAAAGGAAAATACGGAAACTGTTGTAGTTTCGGAAGCTGTTCCTCAGCCGGAAGTGGATAATGCAGCTGAAATAACGATAAATGAACCTTCCGTTGCGATGTCGGCAGACAAATGTGCGGAACAGGCACGCTATTTTCTGTTGAAAGATAACAAACTGGTCGGTAAGCCTCTCAGTAGTTATCATCCCGAAATACGGATTATCCATGTCGATAGTTTTGTAAATGCCTTTTTGTTTTTCTTGCGTATGTGCGATCAGCGTTTGCTGACTTATCGCCAGACAGGAGAGCACTTGCATTGCACTGCTGTTTTTCCGGACGAAAGTGGGAATTTGTATTTTACTAACAAGGTGACTTGTCGTAACAAGGAAAATACAGTTGCGGTCTTAAAGATTGACTATATGGGTCTTAAACCCAGGATTAGTGAAATAAGATTTGAATTAAACATTAAAAAATAAAAGAGTATGAATCCTATATTAAATAAAATGGGCGCAAACGCCAATGAACAAAAAAAACTCCTGATGGAGTGTGCGGCAATGCTGGAAAAGTACGTGAACAGATTTCCGGCAGAAAAGGGATGTGCTTCATTCTCAGGTGAAGACATGAAATTATGGAAAGAAGTTTATTATCCCAAACTTGTCCAGACGGACATTCTGCCGGACGGAAAATTCTTTAGTGGTACTTCATCAGGAAATAGCGGTATTGGTACAGACGGTTATTTTACCGGTTATGAATTCTTCCAGTTTATATATCGTGCCTATAAGTCGCTTTACGAGCTGGAAAAGGCAGGACAGATGAGATGATAAATAAAAACTAATTGGAATATGAAAACGATTAAATTGGATTATGAAGGCGAAGAAGCTCTCTTGTTGTGTCAGGGGCTGAAACGCAATGGCTATTCAGTGAATGAAAGCCGGATTTTCACACAGGAAATGAAAGAATCGGTTGTTGATTTTCAACGGAAAAGCCAACTGGATGCTGATGGGATCGTGGGGTACCGTACCTGGGAATCCCTGTTTTTTACAGGACGTCCCACTACTGAACGTTTGACAGAAGAAGATTTTGTTCTTGTTGCCCGATTGCTCGATGTGGAAGTGGCTGCTTTAAAAGCCGTACAGCAAGTGGAGACAGGCGGAAAAGGAGGATTCTTTTCTCCCGGTAAGCCCGCTATCCTTTTCGAAGGTCATATTTTCTGGAATCAGTTGAAAAAGCGGAATATCAATCCTGAATCGCATGTGAAAGGGAATGAAAACATTCTCTATCCCAAATGGGAGAAAGGACATTATAAAGGCGGTATGGGTGAATACGATCGTTTGGAACAAGCCCGCAAAATCAATCATGAAGCAGCGGATGCTTCTGCCAGTTGGGGGATGTTCCAGATTATGGGTTTTAACTATGCGGCCTGCGGAGAGAAGAGTGTCGACAGTTTTGTAAAAGCTATGTGTGCGAGTGAATGCAGCCAGTTAATATTGTCTGCCCGATTTATCAAACAATCCGGAATGCTTCCCGCTTTGCAAGCCAAAGACTGGGCAGAGTTTGCCAGACGTTACAATGGTCCTGCTTATAAGGAGAATCGTTATGATGAAAAATTAGCAAAAGCTTACCAGAAATTTTTGTAGGCCAATTACAGACCTGAAGTGTCTCAATGAAATTTGAATTTAAAAAGAACTATGGATTAAAAAGAGCGGTGAGCAAGCTGTGAAGCTTGTTCACCGTTCATCGTTATTATCTTTATTTCTCAGAAAAATATTTCAGGAATTGGGTACGTTCAAACATATTGATACCTTCTACATCTTTGGCGTTCAATTTACCTTTGAATTGCGAGATGTGTTTGAAGCCTTTTCTTTCCATCCATGCACCCAGAAAACGGTTCATTTCTCCTATAAACAAGTTGGTGTTCTGATAAATGGCACTGCATACCTCTATGGCAGATGCTCCGGCTAAAATGGCTTTTACGATTGCGTCCGGTTTATGAATACCTCCCGAAGCGGCATAATCTATTTTAGTAACCAATGATGAAGAAATACCTATCCAACGCAGGGTTGCCGAAAGGTCGGACGCGTTGCTGAACACGTCTCCTGAAGTATGCTCCATCTTCTCTACATCAATATCCGGTTGGTAGAAACGGTTGAAGAGAACAACTGCCGCTGCACCGTTGGCGTATAGTTGATCGATCAGGGCTACCGGATTCGTAAAGTTACTGCCCAACTTCATAATAACCGGAATACGAATCGTTTTCTTTATATGGCTTAAGATATCGATGTGACGCTGTTCAAATGAACCATATTTATATTGGATGTCCGATTGCAAAGCAAGAATGTTGATTTCCAGCGCATCTGCACCGGCTTCTTCTATTTGCTTGGCAAAGTCTATCCATTCTGAGTCAGTATAGCAGTTTATACTTGCAATGACGGGAATGGTGCAGGCCTTTTTGCTTTCTTTAATCAGTTCCAGATATTCAGCCAGTTTGTGATTGCGGATATATTCAGCCAGATAGTCACTTCCTTCCGGATAATAAGACGGGTTTCTCAAGCGGTCAGCTTCCAGCATAATTTGCTCTTCGAACAGTGATTTCAGGACAAGAGCTCCTGCACCGGCTGCTTCCAGCTTAGCGTTTTTAGCAGCGCTGTTAGTGAGTCCCGAACTACTGATGATAACAGGATTTTTTAAAGTCAATCCCGCAAAGGTTGTTTTTAAGTCGGCCATGGTAATTATTGTTAATGGTTTTTCAATGAATTTTCTGCTTCATTGTTTCAATTATTAATAAACTCTTTCCCCGAAAATTTTACTTCCTACTCTTACCAGCGTGCTGCCTTCTGCAATGGCGAGGCGATAATCGTGGGACATACCCATTGAGAGTTCGCAAAAAGTCGGTTCGTCAGCAAAATATTGTTTTTTCACTTCGTGGAAAAAACAATTTAAAGAACGGAATTCCCGTTCGATTTGTTCTTTCGAATCTGTGTTGGTAGCCATTCCCATCAGTCCGCATATCTGTATGTTTGCCAGTGCTTTCCATTCGTCGGCATTCAACATCTCCTTGCATTCGTCAAAACTGAAACCAAATTTGGTTTCTTCCTGGGCAATATGTATTTGCAGCAAACAGCGAATGACTCTTCCTGCTTTGATAGCTTGTTTATTTACTTCCGCTAACAACTTGTACGAGTCGATTCCATGAATCATGGACACATACGGAGCCATATATTTGATTTTGTTTGTCTGCAAGTGCCCGATAAAATGCCACTCAATGTCCTTGGGCAGGCTTTCATACTTGCCTGTCATCTCCTGCACTTTGCTTTCTCCGAAAATTCTTTGTCCTGCACGATAAGCTTCTTCAATAGCTTCGTTCGGGTGGAATTTCGAAACCGCAACCAGTCGAACGCCGGATGGCAATTCGGCCAGGACCTGCTTTAAGTTATCAGTAACATTCATTTTGTATTGGTTTTGAGTTTTATTCACCACAGAGGACACAGAGAACACAGAGAACACAGAGAATATCTTTCTCTTAAACATCTTAATAAACAAGAGATTAAAACTCTGTGTCCTCCGTGTACTCTGTGGTGAATCGTATTCATTTCTGATCGAATATTATACTTCCGGTTTATCATTAGGCTCAGAACTATACGGATATACATCCATAATTGCTGTTTCAGCAACAGAACCGATCTGATAATCAGCCATTGTACCTTTCATGCCTTCATCCAGCTTCTTTACAGCATCGCGCAGATCGGCGGCCTGTACCAAAACTTGAGTCGATGTTTTCTTTTCGGCACCGCTTTTTTCGTCCAGTGTGATAAAAATCAGTTTACACTTAAACCAGCGGTCAGCAGCCTCTTCTTCGCTGGGGAAAAGTTCACTATAGTTGGCTCGTTTGATATCCGATACGGTAAATTCTCCTGTAATGAACGGAGTCATCTCCTCAATAATGCGTGCTTCTGCTTCTGTAAAGCTGAGTGCATCCACGAGATAAGGTTCAGTAACTTTCTTGTTCATTCCGTTTTCCATCAATTTCTCGTAACGGATCTTACACTCAAACCAAGTATGCATTGACATATTCTCTTTTGATTTTTAAGTAGTTAATATATGATTTACTATATAGATCTGCTTGTTTGCTAATCTATTCTACCACAAAGATAGTTCAAAATCTCTCTTTATGCTGTGATAAAGATAAGAATTTATTGCCAGTTTATTGTAATTTATCACCTCGCAGCCCGGAATAGGGGCTTATTGAGGGATTTTTAGTTGATGAATTCGTAAGTTGGCACTTGGTATACAATTTCATACAACATATCAAGTATGTGGGATTTAGTGCCTGTAATTTATGGCAATAGTGATTGCCTGAGGAGTGGCCCGCAAGTGGAGGGTAAATTGAGGCAACATTACCTCGATTTTAATAAAAAGCCTGTTTCCCGGTAATATTCAGCGGTAAATTTACCTGTTTCCAGATAAATTACACACCTGTTTCCGTGGTGCGTTTCATTAGGAACTGCAGGAGTTTCGGATTTAGAGAAATGGTATCATTTGATGGCGAGAGACCGGAAAGAGAAGAGGTGTTAGAAGCAAGCAAGAAGGAACTGATTATACAAAAATAGCCTATACGGTTTATATAGACTATTCTTTTTTATATCCGGGTTACCACAAAGCGACTTTTCCTAAATTGCCAATTTCAAGTTTAGCGCTTATTCCCATAGCCTTGAAAACTCTGGAAATAGTAGAAAAAGTCAGGTTCTTCCCGTTCTCGATCCGGGAGATCTGCGCTCTTTGCACCCCGATCAAGTTACCTAATTCTTCTTGGGTCAGATTCTTTGATTGCCGGGCTTGTTTGATCGCTTCGCCAATCAGAAACGAATGCAGGTCCGCTTCAAACTTATCTCTCTTGGGAGTGTCTTTTTCTCCTATGTGCCTATCTAATATTTCTTCTTCTGTATAAAACTTCATTGTTTCCATACGCTTTATTTTTTTGAGTTAAAATATGCTTTTCTGATCTCTTCGGCTTTGGCTGTTTCTTTGGGCGGTGTCTTTTGAGTCTTCTTGATAAATCCATGCGTGGCAATCACCAACGTGTCTGCGCCGCTATCTTTGTCCCAAAAGGCCAGCAGCCTGTATTTTACTTTCTTATAGAATATCCTGAACTTCCAAATGTCCGTATCATCTAATTTTTTAAAGAGTTCGGGGTCAATCACAAACTTCGCTTTGGCAATGTTGTAGATGATCTTGTCTTTGATCTTTGAGGGTAAGTGATTCAGAAAATCGTCTGCCTCCTTTGAATATACAACCTTGAATTTAGCTTTTACTTCCATTACTTTTATTTTGATGCAAAAATAAGCAAATGGTTCCATATAAAGAAACATTTTCCCAAAGAAATAAAATAAATTAATATAAAAGACAGCTTCCCGGTATGGGGCTTTTTTTGTACCGTTTCTTAATTGGATAATAATAAACAAGGCATTCAGGAGTAAAAAATGTTCCCGTTGTTCAAAGGAAGAAGAACGAGTGGAGTTATCGGTGGAATAAATGGAAGAAAACCATTACAGTTACTGAAATCAGACCAATTGTAACTTTAAGAAAGTTTGTGTTTTCTATGTCGATTGTTTTATCTGATGATGCCTTAGTTAAGATTATGATCTTGTTGGATATAAACTACACAATGATAGTTCTTTAGATACTGAGTTTGAGAAACTGGAACAGGTAATCTATTTTTCCTTTATTTTCTTTTTTGCCTTTACTTGTTCGTCCCATTGTCATTACATTTTAATCATTGTGTCGTGATGTCGTGTTGTTTGTCGCTACAGAAAATGATATCCAAAAGTTCGGTTGCAAGTTTGAAACCTGGACATTTTATGATACTATCTTCTTCTGTCGGATAACCAAGGAGATTAATGCTACCATACCAAATTATAGATTTATCTATGACACATGAACATAATGACAAATTGGGTACAACCCTTACGAATAATCCTTGATTTTTTAGATACTCTGTTTGTTCGTTTGAAGCGGATGTAATAATCGCTACTTCAATGCCGTTTGTTTGAAGTTCTTTTAGGATTTTGACAAATGCATTTCGTTCTGTGTGATAGAGTTTTGGAGAAGATACTACAATGGATTGTTTTGAACTTTTCAATGCTTTTGTAAATGACTGACGGAATGTGCTTCCATTGAAAATCTGTCCTTCATACGAAGATGATTGTAAACTATCGATATTGTTAAACAAGGTAGGGTTGTCTTTGGACAATACACTATAACCAATAGCAGCATATCCCTTGAGCCGTTTTCGGTACATATTTTCACAAACAGGTTCGTGTATATCAACATAATCATAGACACGCACATCTGTTTTACCTTCTCTCTCCCGGTGTAAACGACCTGCATATTGGGCAACCAGCCCTTTCCATGATATAGGAAGAGCAAGAAATAGCGTATCCAATCGTGGATAATCAAATCCTTCGCCAATGTATTTTCCTGTAGCTACTATCACAAGAGGGGCATCTTGCGGTATGTCATACAGTCTTTGAAAGGCTTCTCGCTTGTTCCTGGTTGACCCTTCTCCTGTCAGTTGGATTACATTGGCGATATGTGGTTCCAGCATCTCGGCAAGCAATTTCACATGAGATGTTCTGTTTGTCAATATAATAGGAGTGCGACTTTCCGCTACATTATGCAGCACGTCTTCTACAATAAGTGTGTTTCGGATTTCAGACTCAGAAAGCGATTGCGATAATGCCGTAAACGACTGTTTGTCATCAGTTATTGGACGATAAGATGTGAATCTGGGCACAAGATAACGCCGAAACGATTGTTTTTCTATTTGCGCTTTAGCATCAGACGAGTATCGAATCGGTCCGCATTGCATAAAGATGATGGGTTGCAAACCATCCTTACGGATTGGCGTAGCCGTAAGCCCGTAAACAAAATGCGATGTGATGTTTTTAAGTACATTTTCGAATGTTACGGAAGACACGTGATGACATTCATCCACAATGACCATTCCGTATTCTTGAACGAAAGGCTTGACTTCACCATTTTCAAAGCATGATTGCATAAGTGCAATATCGATAACTCCATGTAGTGTGTTTGAGGTTGAATCTAAACAGCCGATGGGCGAGAAAGCATTCTTTCTACCACGCTTCTTGGGAATATCTGGTTCTGTGAAATCAATGTCAAGAAATTCGGAAAGGCGTTCGTGCCATTGCAAAAGCAATGCTTTTGAGTGAATCAGTATGAGCGTGTTTACCTTTTTTCGGGCAATCAATGCTGCTGCCGTTACGGTTTTTCCAAAAGCGGTTGTTGCTGATAGTACCCCATTGGTGTGAGCCATGAGGGTATTGATGGCATTTAATTGCTCTTCACGTTCCTTGCCTTTAAATGCTACGGCAATATGTTTGCCTTGATTAGTTCTATCTACTATTTCATAAGTGACGCCAAGAGATGATAGCATTGCTGTTATTGCGTCTTCGCAACCACGAGGCATTACAATATATTCATCTGTGAAATCGGCACGACAAATAATGCGAGGAACATTGTAAGTGGAGATTCGCATAGCCTGTTTACTGTAGAACTCAGGATTCTTGAATGCTGCGATACGTTTAAGATGATTGACTACCGTATCGGAAATGGAGTGCAGCGGAATGTATATCTTATCCGACTTGTTGATTTTCAGCCTCCCATCGAAATCATTCCGTGTAATATTCTGAATAATAGGGGACTCCCACGGTTTTGTCTCTGAAGATGTTGCCAATGCTCCAAAATCTTCCTGCCGGTATTGAGCCAGTAATCCATCCACAACACTTTCATCTATCTTCTTTATACCGTATAAATAAGCCCATTGGTCTTTGAAAGGTAGAAATTCTTCATCTACAAAAACACTGTTGCCTGCTTTTCTTGCTCTGCCTTGCAATGGCAAGGCTATCAGATTTCCGAAACCACCTTCTGGTAGCCTGTCTTGATTGGGGAAGAAGCGGTCGTATGAATCAAATGTAATACGCCCGTTTAGTTTCATGGCTTCTGTCAGGATGGTGTTACCTAATTTCCTTGCTTTGTAGGAAGGTATAGGTTCTTTAAAGAAAGTCCATACGTGCGCCCCGTTACCGGAGCGTGAGCGTTCTATGCTGTATGGAATTTCCCGGCTCCTGCAAACTGCAATGAAAGCCAATACATCCTCTTTGTATCCGTGAGTGCAATTCTTGTCGTCAAAATCGGCACATAGAAAAGAGCATTTATTGTCGAGGGTGATAGCATATAGCCCAATTACGTCACATCCATTTTCATCTTTTCCCTCCAAATGGCGATAGATGTCTTGGTTTGCCAAAGGAGCAAAGTTTCGGTTCCGGCATTCTGTGCACTTGTTTCGTTTTTTGTCACAGACACCTCTGTACCATTCGTTGATACAGACCGGTTGATAGCCACCTTTTTCAGCGGCCTTGCTAAACCATCTTCGTGCAAAGACATCTTCACGACCTTTGAAGAAACTGCGAAACAAGGCAACTTTTTCATCGAGAGAGAGCTTGATGGGAGGGAACGTGATGGAAGAGAATGTCGACTCGTTCGTAATATTCTTGGCAGGATATACAATGCCGTGTTGTAGAAGAATTGATTTCAACTCTTCGTTTTCATCCAATAGGGTATTATACCTCTTTAATTAGAGCATCGTATTTCTCCTGAAGATTTTCCATCTCATTTTGCAGCCAATAATTCGTAAAGCAGTGCTATTCCAAAATTTAAGAAGGTCCCTGCAAGAACATATTCGGTTTTAGCGGTATCCTTAGTAATAACCAATTGTTTGTATTTTTTGGAATTTATTTTGAAGCAAGTGGCATAGTTTCTTTGCTTCAGTTCAATGGCTTTAGATGCTGATAATGAAGTGGAAGACACTATATCTGCAGAAATGGTTGCATACATATTTTTTGCTTTTTGTTTCAAGTGCAAAAATAATAATTTTATCTGTCGCTGTCAAGAACAATAGCTTATAAAAGCTATAATGTTAATTTATAGATGATTTAGGATGTAATTTGGAAATATGCACTTATAGGCTATGCAGTGATTCTGCATTATTATATGTGAAAATGATAGTCAAGACTAAAAATGGTTGCTTTTAATTCTGTATTCCATACACTTGTGAAGTAATGCTTAATGATATTAAATATTATGGGGGTGCGTAGGGGCAAATCGAAGTTTCACGTTCTTAATTATAATATATGGTTACTTGTTTATCCATTGTATGAAAGTAAGGAAATGCAATACATTATTGATTATTCTTAATTAATGGCAAAGTGTTGATGAGATTCATTTTATTTATCATATTTTCTTTATGTTTGCCTTTGGTCATGCAAGGACAAGAACAAAATGTGTGGACACAAAATGACTCTTTGAAGTTAAAGAAAGTATTGGCAGGACAAGCTGAAATCCGAATTAACCAGAAGGTATTAAGAGAACTTGACAGAGTTTTTTCTTCTCCACGACGCTTATTTAAATTTCAATCTCGTTCTGCCATTTTACCAATCAAAGATTTCCTATTCTACAGACCTAACGTCTTTAGTAAATACCATATATCCACTTTTAAAGTTAATGAGTTGAATATCTGGCAAGATTCACTCTTCATGAAGGTCTACATGTTGGGCAATAAACAGTTATTTATAAAATCCCAGTTAGACACAGGGGATCCCCGAGTATTGATAAAGAGGAAAACTGATATACAGTTCAAGTTTACAGACCATTTGGCGTATCGTGTTTATGGTGGCTATACTATTGATAAGAACCGAACAGTAATATTGCCAACTACAGCTACTCCATATTATGTGGGCACAGGTTTTTCTTATAGCCTTAATAAGAAATTACAGTTAAAAACAGGGGTAGAGTATCAGTACAACGTTGTTTATAAGCGTTGGGAATGGGTTTGGAATTCCAGTATCCGTTTTAGCTTTTAATGATTTCAGGCTAGATTCTCTACTTGTGTTGAACCATGGAATAAACCTTTATGCGCTTTACTATATAGATTGGAAGATTTCGTTAAAATAGAGTGGTCTCTCTGATACAAGAAAGTATTCTTATATAGTAGTACGTAAATACAGTTTGTTATCCTTATTATTAACATTGTTAACACCCTTTCTCGGCCATTTTTATTCTTGTGTGCAAATAACAAGTCTTTTGCATTTAAAACACTTGTTATTTGCATCCAAAGAATAAACTTTAACTTTGTGTTAAAACAAAGCTTTTACTGACAGATGTTTTGAACTTTTAATAGTTTGTATTTCAGCTTATTTAGTTTGATCTTTACTTCTTAGGCTCACTGAAGATCTCTGTAGACTAAAACCGATATACTTGCTTTTTTGTCAACTATACACGGGGGATTTGCACTATCCGTTTATTTCCTTTTTGCCTTATTTAGCGCCGCTATCAGATATCTTCCTTTAGCCCCTATGTCACTCCAGCAAGTGTTGGCAATCAGCCGCCACACCGTCGTTCCCTTCCTTCCATAGTCCGACAGCCTGAGTATGGAGTTTACTTCCTCGGTGTCGGTAATGCTCAATCTCTTCAGCGTGTCCATCAGTCCCGGATAATTGTGTGTCATCGTATTGAAGGCGTATCCCGGTATCGGAAGAGAAGCGGAATCCTCCTTCCTTTCTTCCTCCTTCCC